>JBIICS010000045.1:0-19506 GCA_044238735.1 Bacteroidia bacterium | reverse complement strand
AAAGTGCTGCTTATTGTCTTAAAAAAATATTACACTACCAATTCCTCCAGTATTAAAAATTTTTTGTTGCCTTATTTCAAAGTGAATTTTAGAACAAAGAAAATGAATCTTAAATAACATTATGCACTTTCCACAATATAGAAAATACTCCAATAATAAAAGTTATTTTAAGATTACATCAGACAGCGAATTTATGGAGGTTCAGTATGTAGGTTCAAAGAAGCTCATCCATGAGATTAAGGCGATTGCTTATCCGGAAAAATTAATGATACGGGATATGCTATTATGCACAGAAGGCAGATGGATTGTTATAGAGGAATCCGAATTTTTATCTACTATCAAAAATTAGTTTACTCTGTTATAAAAAGTGAACTACTTAACCAGCTCACCCATTTTATAATTTTCCTTCTTTTTTATTTTGCCTTTCTCGTCAAAATAGATTATTTCACCATCCAATTTATCGTCTACATAATTACCCTTTCGTTTGGGTAATTGCCCTTCTAAAAACTGATAGGTTTCCTTTTCACCACTTTGCTCATTTACTCGCTCTTCTTTTTTCCAGGTTCCTAAATCATAATATTCAATAAATACGCCGTTTTTCTTTCCGTTTTTATAAGTTACGAGCTCTTTTGGAATCTGACTTGGATAAACATCTTCAAATTTTCCATTTTTATATTCCAATTTTATTCGTTGCCCATTTTGGTAAAATTCCCTTACCTGCATCTCCCCATCCGGATTATATATACCCCACCAATCAACTGGAATTCCTTTAGCGTATTTTCCTTTTTTATAAGGCAACTCACTCGGGTAATTTATTTCATAATCACCTTCCAACTCGTCGTTAACATAATTGGCCTTTAACTTAATTTTTCCATTCTGAAAAAATTCTGTGTTGGGTCCGCTTCGCTTATTATCCAGATAGGTAACCAGAGATGAAACTTGCTGATTATCGTAATAGATCTTTGAAATTCCTTCTTTTAATCCCTTCTTATAAGTTTCCTCAGCCTGCAAAACACCTCTCAAATCGTAAAACTTCCAAACACTATCCTTTTTTTCGTTCACATATAAACCTTCCGAACTTAATTTACCGGTAGGATAAAAATTTTTAGCCCTGGAATAAGTGCCATAATTACTAAATATTACTTCCGCTTTTTTAACACCACTTTCAAAGTAATAAAGAAAGAGTCCATTGGGTTTATCATCCTTAAACTGCCCTTCGTACTTAAGCTTCCCGCTATCATAATATTTTTTCCAGGGTCCCTGTTTTAAATTTTTAGAATCAACTTGATTTAATTTCTCTTGAGCCTGAACGGAAAAAACTAAAACTAAGGTTACAATTATTAAATTATAAATTTTCATCATCAAAATTATTTCATTTAAGGTAGTCCAATTTACTAACTATTTTTTAGTACAAAATTTCTATTGCACAAATTTTTACAAAGTTAGAATCCTTTCTTTTTATAAATTAGTAAAATGAAGTATTTATCCGTTTTACTAACGTTACTTGTTGTTTTTTCTTGTTCTGCCAATAAAAAATCCAATCAACTTTTAGCTGAAGGAGATTCACTTGCACAAAGTGAAATGTACAATGAAGCCATTAAGAGGTACATTATTGCTATAGACTTAAACGAAAATAATTATTTAGCAATCCATAATAAAGCCTATTGTTTATTTAAACAAAACAAGATAGTAGAGGCCATTAATGAATATTTTAAATCTTTACAAATAAAGAATGATTTTTATTTAACCTATTACAACTTGGGATTATGCTTTGAAGCAATTAATGATAAAGAGAAAGCAATAAAACATTATCAAAAATCACAGTTACTAAACCCAAAATATGCAAATGCTTTTTTAATGGAGGGTGTATTAAGAGGGGAAAAAGGAGATTATATTGGCGAATTAAACTGTTACGAAAATGCTTTAAAAGTAAAATCTGACTACGCTCAGGCCTGGTTTAATAAAGGATGTGTTGAGGATGATTTAGGGCTTTACAAAGATGCTCTTAACTCCTATAACAAAGCTTTACAATTTGATAGCGAATATCCCGAATGTTTGTTAAATCAAGGAATTACTCATGGAAATTTAAATGAAAAAGAAAAAGAACTACACAATTATAACCAAGCATTAAACATCGACTCCACTTTTGCAGAAGGCTGGCTTAGCAGAGGAATTTGGTATTGTGAAAATAAAAATACCTCAAGAGGGTTAATGGATATTAAGAAAGCATATAATTTAGGATTAAAAGAATCCGAATACTATATAAACCTATACAGCAATGAACACTAATACTAGTGCTCCTTTAGCAGAAAGAATGCGTCCATTATCCTTACAGGATTATATTGGACAAACGCATTTAGTAAACAATGGAAGTGTTTTATACAATACTTTAAATAGCGGATTTATTCCCTCTATTATATTGTGGGGTCCACCGGGTGTAGGAAAAACAACACTGGCAAACATTATTGCCAACACCCTTAAAAGACCATTTTACAGCCTTTCGGCCATTAATAGTGGTGTTAAAGACATTCGTGAAATTATAGATAAAGCAAACCAACAGAGCTTATTTAGCGGTAAATCACCCATTTTATTTATTGATGAGATACATCGCTTTAGCAAATCGCAGCAGGATAGTTTATTGGGAGCAGTTGAAAAAGGTCAGGTTATCTTAATTGGGGCTACCACCGAGAACCCTTCGTTTGAAGTTATACCGGCATTACTTTCCAGATGCCAGGTTTATGTATTGCATCATTTAAGTAAAGAAGAATTAATATCGCTTATTCATTTAGCTCAAAGCAAAGATCCATTTATTAAAGAAAAAGAAGTTTATATAAAGGAGTATGAGGCGTTACTCAGATTATCAGGAGGCGATGCTCGACGATTATTAAATACTTTTGAACTTGTTGTTGCTTCGTTTAAAGAACCTGGCGGCGAAATAACCAACGACTATGTATTAAAACAAGTTCAACAAAAAGCTGCACTATACGACAAAGCCGGAGAGCAACATTACGATATTATTTCAGCTTTCATTAAATCGATTAGGGGTAGCGATCCAAATGCAGCGGTATACTGGATGGCCCGAATGATTGAAGGAGGAGAAGATCCTCTTTTTATTTGCCGTAGAATGATTATTTTATCTTCGGAAGATATTGGTAATGCAAATCCAAACGCTCTATTATTGGCCACCAACTGTTTTAATGCTGTTGAAAAAGTAGGCATGCCCGAAGGGCGAATAATAATGTCTCAAACCGCAATTTACTTGTCTACTTCACCTAAAAGCAATTCAAGTTACGTAGCGATTGATGATGCTATTGCTAAAATTAGAATAACCGGCGACTTGCCTGTACCTTTAGCCATAAGGAATGCCCCAACGCAACTAATGAAAGATTTAAACTATGGTAAAGAATATAAATATGCTCACCAATACGACAATAACTTCGCTTTAATGGAATTTTTACCCGATGAAATAAAAAACACCTCTTTCTATAATCCAGGAAATAATACCCGAGAACTTGAAATTCGTCAATTTTTGAGAGATCGCTGGGGCAGTAAATACAATTATTAAAATTATTTTAATTGGGTTTTAAGCGAATATTATCTAAAAAATTTGCCTCGGTTTTTATAATTTTCTACTTTAGGCCCACATTTTAAAACCCTTATTTAATGAGTAATACCGCTACAGAACAACAACATGTAAGCATGTTTGAAGCCGTGCTGGCTCGTTTTGACAAAGCAGCTGAATTATTAAACGTTTCGCCGTTTACTAGAGAAATTTTAAGAAACCCTAAAAGGATTAATATCGTTTCGTTACCAGTTCAGATGGATGATGGAACCGTTAAGGTATTTCAGGGCTACCGAGTGGTTCATTCCACCGTATTGGGGCCATCTAAAGGTGGGATTCGTTATGCTCTGGATGTTGACTTAGATGAAGTTCAGGCTTTATCTGCCTGGATGACTTTTAAATGCGCCATTGCAGCACTTCCTTATGGTGGCGCTAAAGGCGGAATCTGTGTGAATCCACGTGAATTAAGTACCGGAGAATTAGAAAGATTAACCCGCGCTTATACCCGTGCACTAAGTGATGTTTTTGGTGTTGATAAAGATATACCGGCTCCCGATATGGGCACAGGCAAACGCGAAATGGCTTGGATTGTGGATGAATTTGAAAAAGTAGTTGGCCATAGCGAACCAGGGGTTGTAACCGGAAAACCTAAAACATTAGGGGGTTCCAGAGGCCGCGAAGAAGCAACAGGACGTGGAGTTATGATTGCTTCTTTAGAAGCAATGAAAAAAATAGGAATGGACAAACGCGCCTCTACTGCTGCCGTTCAAGGGTTTGGTAATGTAGGTAAAAATGCAGCCAAGCTTCTTGCCGAAAAAGGAATTAAAGTGGTAGCTGTAAGTGACCATACCGCTGCTTATTATAATCCAACCGGATTAGATTTAAATAAAATATCCGAGCATGTTGCTAAAAACGGAGGTGTGCTTAAAGGATACAATCTACCTGGGGTTTCCGAAATTAGTAATCACGAGTTATTAACTCTGGACGTGGATTTATTGGTTCCTGCCGCAACAGCTAATGTTATTAATGCTGATATTGCAAAAGATATTAAAGCAAAATTAATTGTTGAAGGTGCAAACGGACCCACAACTGCTGATGCCGATCCGATTTTACATGAAAAAGGAATAACAGTAGTACCTGATGTATTAGCAAACGGTGGCGGTGTTACTGTTTCTTATTTTGAATGGGTGCAGAACCGATTAGGCCACTATTGGACCACCGAAGAGGTAAATAGTAAACACGATGAAAGTATGAAACTTGCATTCCAAAACGTTTGGGACAATGCTCAACAGTTTAAAACTACCTTAAGAATTGGTGCCTACATCACAGCTCTCAAGAAATTGGATAAGGGAATTGAATACAGAGGCAGATTCTAATTCATTTAAATAAAGAGGGGTTTATCCCCTCTTTTTTGTTTCTATTATTTTACTTATATTTAGGCTAAGCTATATTAATAACTGTGAATACATTAGTTAAATCCATTTGGGCTTTTGTTATTATTTCAACACTTAGTTTCTCTTTCGAAATCTTCGCTAAGTGTAACTTTAATGATATGAAACCAAACTTAAATGAGGTGGAAAACGATTATATATACATTAAATCACACAATATTGAATATAAGAGCCGAAAGGATAATCAAAAAAATATTTATAAGGTTCTCTTAACCTCTGGCAAGGTTTATAAAATAAATGTATTTGATGAAAATCAAAAAGGCTCAAAAATGATCGTAACGCTTTACGACCAAAAAGATAAAGAACTATTCTCTAATTATTTGCCTCAAACCAAGTCTTATTTCACCTCTCTATTATACGATTGTAAACAAACCGGCATCTATTATTTAGGTTTTCATTTTCAAGAAGAGGTACCCGGTTGTGGCATAGCTTCTCTTAGTTTTAAAAAGAAGAGATAACTTCTACTACATTTTAAGAAATTTTCCCCATTAGCAGAAATGAATGATTAGGCCTCCAAAATAAATTTGGATGTGATTCGTTTTTTTCTTAAATTAACTAAAGTAAGTTTATAACTTTTAAAAGCAGCACATCCACTTTTATTTGCTTATTCGTTACTTTATAATGTATGAAAAGATTTGTTGTAATATTGTCCACTATTTTGCTGTTTAGCTTTGTTAATTCAACTAACGAACTTAAATACACTAACGACCCTATGCCTTATAAAATAAGCGCAAAAGGATTTAAAGGGCAGGACGACATTACCATTTTACACGTTGGCACCATTTACAGCGAACGTTGGGATACCCTGGCACATGTAAATTTCTGGAGAAAAACCATGAACCTCGATGCCGACACTGCTCTTGTTAACATAGCCAGCACACGTAAAATTGTTGGTAAGGTTGCCATGAGCAACTGGAAAACCAAAACAGAATTACAAAAAACAGAATACAAAGACTCTATTCGTAAGGCCTATAATTTACCTGCAGATGAAATTATTTATTTTACGGCCGGAAAAAATTTCTTCTACAAATTTGAAGATGCAATACCCGATATACATCGTGCCATACCCATATTTGAAGATAATAATGTAGATCCTTTTTTTGCGCAGGCTATATTATTAATTGAAAGTCCGGGTAGATTACAAAAATCTAATGTAGGCGCTTACGGGTCGTTTCAGTTAATGAAAGGGGTTGCCAAAAACATGGGCTTAAAAGTAAACAAACACGTTGACGAACGTAAAAACTTTGAAAAATCGGCTTGGGCAGCGGCTAAATTAATTCGCACTGTTTGTATTCCGTATGCCAATTCCATGCTTGAGAAAAGAGGAATTGCCTACAATCAAAACGATTTATGGTACCGTTTATTGGTTTTGCATATTTATCACGCAGGTGCAGGTAATGTGGCTCCGGCACTTGATAAAACAGGCATGACCGAAGGAGGTAAAGATTTAATCTTAAAACTGTGGCAAACCAAATGTGCTAACTTTGGAAATGCTTCACAAAACTATTCTCAAATTGCATTAGCCGCTTTAATTGAAACCGAACAGGTTTTATACAAATCGTGCAAAGAAATTGCGTTAAAATAATTACTAAAATGATATCAAAATTTAAAGGGGCCCCTTAAAAGAGCCCCTTTGTTGTTTTAAGTAATGTATTGTAATCATCAGGTTAAATTGATTTTAACATATATAAATTTGAACTTAAGGGAGATTGCTTCGTCGCTAAAAACTCTAATGAAAAATAAATAAATCATCTGTCCCTCCTCGCAAAGACGTTTTTGAGGATTTTCTTAATTATTTACTTTAATTGAGCACATTACTCTCGCACCAAACTATAAAAAAAGGGACTTAAAAAAATAAGTCCCTTTACCAATCAGCTATTTATTTGTTATTTCTTCAAAAACGAAAGAATCTTTTCTACACTGGCTTTAGCATCACCGTAAAGCATTTCAGCGTTTGGTTTGTAGAATAACGGGTTGTCCTCTCCCGAATATCCTGCACTCATGGAACGTTTCATAATAATTACTTTTTCGGCTTTCCAGGCTTCAATTACAGGCATTCCGTAAATAGAACTGGCTGGATCATCCTGAGCACTTGGATTTACCACATCGTTTGCTCCTATTACCATCACTACATCCGTATCAGGCATATCATCGTTTATCTCATCCATTTCCAATACAATATCGTATGGTACATTAGCTTCTGCCAATAATACATTCATATGGCCCGGCAAGCGCCCTGCTACCGGATGAATAGCAAAACGAACATTCTTACCTTCTTTACGCAGCGTTTGAACTAAATCGTAAATTGGATACTGCGCCTTTGCAACTGCCATCCCATAACCCGGGACAATAACCACCGACTTGGCTTCTTTTAATAAAGCTGCAACCTCTTCATGATTTAACGAAGTAACTTCCCCTTCAATTGCTTTTTTCTCACCACCCTTGGCATTTCCACTTCCACTGGCAAATATTACTGAAAAGAAAGAACGATTCATAGCGTGGCACATATGCATAGAAAGAATAGCACCCGAGCTACCCACAAGGGCTCCGGTTACTATAAGCAAATCGTTACCCAACATAAAACCCGCGGCTGACGCAGCCCAACCTGAGTAAGAATTAAGCATGGATACTACAACCGGCATATCTCCTCCCCCAATGGCCATAACCAAAACAACCCCTATAAATGATGCGATTACCGTCATTATACCTAAATAAAGCATTCCACTTGTACCTTCGGCATTACAATACAACACCCCTAAAACAGTACACACAATTAATAGGGTTAAATTCATTAATTGTAATCCACTAAAACTCCAAGGCTTGGAAGGCACTTTACCATCGAGCTTACCCCAGGCAATAATAGAGCCGGTAAACGTTATAGCACCAATAAAAATACCCACAAAAACTTCAACCAGGTGTATAGTATGCTCGGCGCCCGTTAAAGTTTGCGTAGCCGGATCTAAATAAGAACCAATGCCAACCAATACAGCCGCCAATCCCACAAAACTATGCAAGATCGCTACCAGTTGAGGCATTGCTGTCATTTCTACTTTACGCGCAACCATTATACCAATTACCGAAGCAACAGCGATAGCTGCAATAATATAGACATGGCCTTCAACTCCTTCACCCATAACGGTTGCGATAATTGCTACTATCATCCCAACAATTCCATATAACACTCCGCGTTTCGCCGACTCCTGAGTTGACAAACCACTTAAACTTAAAATAAACAGGATACTTGCAAATAAGTATGCGGCTGTTTGAATTTCCTTAACTATATACATAATTTAATAAACTTACTTTTTAAACATTTTCAACATACGGTGAGTTACCACAAACCCGCCCACAATATTTATACTCGCTACCAATATAGCAATAGAGGCGAGGATGGTCATTATATTACTAAAATCGCTTTTGGTTTGTAACAAACCACCCACTATAATAATACCACTAATAGCATTGGTAACGGCCATAAGGGGGGTGTGCAATGAGTGGGAAACGTTAGTAATTACCTGCCAGCCTACAAACACTGCTAATACAAATACTGTAAAATGCTGTATAAATGCCGGAGGAGCAAAAGCACCAACCAAAAGCAATAAAGCGCCCACAATAGCTATACTAATAACGGTATTAACTGCTGCCTTTCTTGCCTTTTCGTCCTCTGAAATTTTTATTTCTTCCGGTGTAGGGGCTGCAATTTTTTTGGCACCACCGCCTGCTGAAGGGCTTACCTGCAGGGGAGCCGGAGGCCAGTTAATTTTTCCGTTATAAGTAACCATAGCGCGCGATACTACCGCATCTTCCATGTCAATTTTAAATTTCTCGGCTTTACCCATATCATCCAAAAGATGACAAAGGTTGTTTCCGTATAACTGCGAAGCCTGATTAGGTAACTGATTTAATTTACCTACTATAGTTACACCATTTTCGCTGGAAACAATTTCTCCGTTTTTAGTATAGGCACAATTACCTCCGGTTGAAGCAGCCAAATCTACAATAACAGAACCCGGTTTCATAGCCTGAACGTGGTAATCTAACCATAATTTTGGAGCAGATCGTCCTGGTATCTGAGCAGTAGTAATTACAATATCCACTTCTTTAGCTTGCTCAAGGAACAATTTCATTTCCGCTTCAATAAACTCTTTACTCATTTCTTTAGAGTAACCCGATGCGGTAGCACCATCCTCATCAATTTCAACTGTTAGAAACTGCGCGCCCATGGAGGCTATTTGTTCAGCAACTTCTTTACGGGTATCAAATGCTCTAACAATTGCGCCCAAAGAGTTTGCTGCACCAATAGCCGCTAATCCGGCTACGCCAGCCCCAATCACCAGTACTTTTGCAGGCTCTACCTTTCCGGCGGCAGTTATCTGACCGTTAAGAAATCTTCCAAAATGATAAGATCCTTCAATAACCGCACGATAACCGGCAATATTAGCCATTGAAGAAAGCACATCCATTTTTTGTGCTCTGGAGATACGTGGAATTGCATCCATTGCCACCGCATTCACTTTCTTATCGGCAAGAACCTTCAGCAAATCTTGGTTTTGCGCGGGCCATAAATAGCTTAATAAAACCAATCCTTCGCGCATTAAAGAAACTTCTTCAACTGCTGGTTCTTTTACTTTTAAAACTATATCGCAACTACCATAAATCTCGGTCGCAGTTTTAACCAGCTTTGCACCGGCTTCTTCAAATTCCTGATTTGAGAAATTTGCGCGCACACCAGCATTTTCCTGAATGTAAACTTCGAAACCTTGCTTTAGTAATCGCTTAATTGTTTTAGGGGTTGCTGCTACTCTTAGCTCACCCGGAAAAATTTCGGAGGGTATTCCTACTTTCATATAAAAATGAATCTTTAATTGATTTAATTACACCTACCAAGATAAGGCATAATTTTTAAATCCTTGTTTTTAGAGGTTAATAAATACTTAATGTTTTCTTTATAAAAACACATAATTAAACTGTTTTTTAACTTTCGAGCATAAATTTTAGTAAATCGCTTCTACCCTCTTTAGTTTCGGAAGAAGTGGCGAAAACAGGCGGAAGTTCGTCCCAGGTTTTTAACATGGCCCTTTTAAAACGTGCAATACTGCTTTGTTGCTCTGTTTTACCCACTTTATCACCCTTAGTAAAAACTAAAACAAAAGGAATTCCCTGAATACCCACCCAATCTATAAATTCAAGATCGATTTTCTGGGGTTCCAGCCGCACATCAATTAAAATAAAGAGGCAATGTAGGTTCTCGCGATTTATCAAATAATCTAAAATAAATTTTTGCCACTTTTCTTTATCGGCTTTAGAAGCTCGAGCAAAACCATAACCCGGTAAATCGGTTAAAATAAATTGCTCATCTACATTAAACAAGTTTAGTAATTTAGTTTTACCCGGAGTTCCTGAAACTTTGGCCAATCCTTTTTTCTGGCAGAGCATATTAATAAGCGACGACTTGCCAACATTAGAGCGGCCAATAAAGGCGTATTCTCGTAATTTAGAAGATGGACATTTCTTGTAATTATCAAAACTACCTAAAAACAGAGGGGATTTTATGATTATATCTTTCATCCTTATTTACCTTTACCGGGATAGGTAGCTACATGACGTTCTTTTTTGGTATCGTAAATATCTGCTATTGTAACCATAATACCGGTTTCTTCAACATCTCCAAAATGTTCATTATCTGCAGTACCAAACGATTTCATAGTAGGAGAGAGATTCATATAATTATTTACCAAAGGAGGAATATGTTCTCCCAACTCTCTAACTTTTTGACCTAATATTTTGTGGGCCTCCTTATATTCCAAACCGTAAATCTCTCTTAAGAAATCATTCATATCGTTCTGAATTTTAACAGGATATATCGGCCATACCAAACGATCTTTATCGGGAAAAAAATATTGCATAAAAGATAAAATATAGTCTCGGGCCAGAACATTAAAGTGCTTGTACATGGTTACTTTGCCAAAAAAATATTTTACCTCAAGATTATCAACTACTATAGCCCCCAGTCCGTCCCATAAATTATCAAGAGAAAATAACCCTTTCTTATTATTAACCGATGGCTGATAAGCCGGTTGTACAAAAGATCTTCCGAGCTCAATGGTATAGGGCGCAAAATTTTTTACAAACTCCTCAGAAAAACGAAACAATTCGGTAGTAGCTAGTTTTAAGGTACCATTATCATATCTGCCCGCATTAGCTATCTTTATAAAACGATATCCTCCAATAATTTGTTTTTCTATCGGATCCCATACAATAAGTTGTTCATATGGAGTATCGTTTGTATCAAATTCATCTAAATCTAACGCTTTGCCTGTACCCCCTCCTGCTTCTCTAAAGGTTATTTCGCGTACTCTTCCCAACTCATTCATTAATTGAGGGGAATCGAAATGATTAAAAATATAGATTTCATTATTACCCTTGTTAGTTGTTCTAACAAACTTTCCATTTTGTAATTCTTTCTCAAGAATATGGGTTTCAACAGGATTTATTATATGTTCCATTATATGTATTATTCCATTACAGGCAACGGTAAATGAGGTGTTTTACCAATTGCATAAACATGTTCTTTTAGTTTTTGACTCCAATGATCTAAATTATGTCCTTCGAAGGTATGATACGAAATTGGCTTACCAAAAGTTATAGTAATTGTTTTACCCCTTTGCTTAAACATTTCATCCACCAAGTAAAACATTTCGATATTCGCTTTTATTCCCAATTTCTTTCTCCAATATGCCAAATTGTAAAAGAAATTAGAATTTTTACCCTCAATGTAGCAAGGAACAATATTACGCTTATAACGGGTAGCATAAGTTAAACATCCTTTTCTCCATCGTAAATCAGAAATTTTTCCATTTTGTTTTCTGGATACTAAGCCGGCCGGAAAAATTAAATTAGCCTGTTGGCTTGAAAATGCTCTTTCTATTATCTGTTTATGTTCTGCCGAAGTTTTACCATGCTTATTTACGGGCAACCAAATATCACGCAAACCCTCTAACTGGAGTAAAATATCGTTAACTAAAAATTGAAAATCGGGTCGCCTTTGATGAACAGCAACAATAAGCGCAACTCCGTCGAGGCCACCCAAAGGATGATTAGCAGCAATAATACAGGGCTCTTCTAAGGGAATGTTTTCAAGCCCTTCCCATTTTAAATTAGCACCAATCTCCTCAATAGTTGCTTTTGCAAAATTATATCCTCTTAAGCCCTCCATTCGGTTTAAGGCTGCATTAAGTTCTTTTTCGTGCAACACGCGCTTTATGTAACGAAGAACAAAACCCGGTAACCATTTTAAAAGTGTCGGATTTTTCTCACGAATTACATTTTCTATATCAATGTATTTTTTACCACTTGAAGCCATGCCTATCAAAAACCTTTATAACCGTTGATTTTATTGGCTAAATAACACTTTTTAAACGGTCGAGTTTAGGGTAAAGCGCAAAAGTTTTCAACAAAAGTGGTAAAATATGGTGTATAGTGGGAAAAAGTGGTAAAATTTCTTTATTTTTACGTTGTTATAATAAAACCCAATAATGACGGGACTTATAGGAGAATACGACTGCAAAGTAGATGCTAAAGGGCGCTTTATGTTTCCGGTAGCTCTTCGAAAGCAACTTGCTGAGGCTTTTGACAAAGGCTTTGTTATTAACCGTAATCTCCACCAAAAAAGTCTGGTGCTTTATCCGATAGACGAGTGGAATAAACTAAATAAAAAGCTTGGTAAACTAAACCGTTTAATTAAGGATAATGATGTTTTTGTTCGAAAAGTAACGGGAGGTGCAACTGGCGTAGACTCTGATAACACCGGTAGAGTACTGTTACCTAAATCGCTAACAGACTATGCCGATATAAGATCGGATATTAAAATTTTGGGGAGTAATAACGTTATTGAAATATGGAGTAAAAAAGGTTACGATGATTTTCTTAACCAGGACATTAACCTTGAAGCACTAGCAGAAAAGGTAATGGGTGGGCTGAATTTTAACGATGAGAATGAATAGTAACCACTATCATACTTCCGTTCTTTTACATACAAGTGTTGATGGTTTAGAGATTAAACCAAACGGTGTTTATGTTGATGTTACGTTTGGGGGAGGAGGACATTCGCGCGAGATATTAAAGCAACTGGGACCTAACGGAAAGTTAGTTGCATTTGACCGCGATAAAGACGCACACCAGAATTCCATCGCAGATCAACGCTTCACTTTAATGCACAGCAATTATCGATTTTTAAAAAATTATGTGATGCTGTCAGGTGTGAGTGAAGTAGACGGTATACTGGCAGATTTAGGTGTATCGTCCTATCAGTTTGATACTGCAGAACGGGGATTCTCGATACGTTTTGAATCTGAATTGGATATGCGGATGGATCAAACGCAAAAATTAACTGCAAAAGAAGTGATAAATGAATATCCCGAACAGCAGTTAACACAACTATTCAGACTTTACGGTGAAATAGATAACGCGCCGAGAGTAGCCAGACTAATTGCAACCGAACGCAAAAAACAAACAATAGACACCACCGAACAACTTAAATTGATTCTACAACCCATGGTTTATAAACCTCGCGAACAGAAATTCTTCGCACAGGTTTTTCAGGCATTGCGAATTGAGGTTAATGGGGAACTGGATTCACTTAAGGAGTTTTTAAACCAATCACTTGAAATTCTGAAACCCGGGGGGAGATTGGTAATTATCTCTTACCATTCGCTAGAAGACAGACTGGTAAAGAATTTCACACGAAGCGGAAAATTTTCAGGCGAGGCTGAAAAAGATTTTTACGGCAATTCACTTAGTCCGTTTAAACTAATTACCCGCAAAGCTATTGTGCCTAACGAAGAGGAAATAGAGGTTAACAACAGAGCACGAAGCGCAAAGCTAAGGATAGCAGAAAAAATCTAAAAAAATAAAAAATAGACAGCTAGAGGGGAAGAAAATAAAAAGCTAAAAATTAATTGGCGTGAGCAATACATTTAAAAAAGTAAAAGAAGACGTTATTGTTGAGGAGCCCGTGGCTGTTCAGGAAGAAACATCTGCGCTCCCAAAAACCAAAAGCATCCCTAAACCTATTGGAGCTGTTCTTGCTGTTTTTGGTGGCAGCTTTTTAACACGCGAATATTTTTTAAAACAAATTCCTTATGTATTGTTTTGGTTTTTCCTGGCCATGTTATACATCGCAAATGGTTATTACGCCGAACACACTGTTAAAGAAATCAATCAGATTAGCAATCAACTAAAAGAATTAAGAAGCGAATATATTACTACAAAATCAGATTTAATGCATTTAAGTAAGCAATCGGAAGTGGCCAGAATTTCGGAACAATATGGTTTAAAGGAATCTACCACTCCGCCTAAAAAAATGATTATAAAGTAATTTGGAACAGAAGAGAGATATATTATGGAGAGTTTATGCGCTTTATGGCAGCATGTTGCTTTTTGCAGCAGCCATCATATTTCAAATCTTTAAAGTACAGGTTAAAGAAGGAGATAAATGGAAAAGCAAAGCTCAAGCACTTTCTACCGCTTATCATACCATTGATGCAGTAAGGGGAAATATTTATGCAGAGGATGGAAGTTTACTGGCAACCTCGTTACCCATTTATGAAGTAAGAATGGATGTTATTGCCGAAAGTATAACAGACGAAATGTTTAAAAAGAACTTAGATTCTTTAAGTATTTGCCTGGCTAATTTATTTCCTGATAAAACAAAAGCAGAATTTAAAAATGGTTTATTAAAAGCTCGAAAAAAGAAAAATAGATATTTTTTAATTCATAAGAATGTACGGTATACTGAACTAAAGCAATTAAAGAAATTCCCCATCTTCAGAAACGGCCGATATAAAGGAGGTTTAACCGTTATTCAGCAAAATAAACGCGAAATGCCTTTTAAAAATTTGGCGGTTAGAACCTTAGGGTACTTCAGAGATGGAATTAAGCCTGTGGGATTAGAAGGCGCTTATAACGATAAGCTAACTGGCATTGCAGGTAAACGTTTGATGCAAAAAATTACCGGAAACGATTGGATGCCAATTAATGATGAGGCAGAAGTAGAACCAATTAATGGTGCAGACTTAATAACTACTATTGATGTAAACATACAAGACGTTGCTCAAGCAGCCTTGTATAAACAGTTGGTTAAATACAAGGCTCATCATGGATGTGTTATTTTAATGGAAACAGAAACAGGAGCAATTAAGGCTATTGCTAATTTAACCAGAAAAGACAGCACTAAGTATGTTGAGGATTATAACTATGCAATTGGTGAGGCTACATATCCGGGTTCAACCATGAAACTGGCTTCATATTTAGCCGCAATAGAAGATGGTTATATAAGCATCGATAATACAGTTGATATTGAAGGAGGGAGAAAAGCTTTTGCTAATCGTGTTGTAAAAGATTCTCATCCAAAAGATAATATTTTGTCAGTTCAAAAAGCATTCGAAGTTTCGAGCAATGTGGCTGTAGCAAAACTGATTCATCAGTTTTACAATAAAAATCCTAAAAAATTTACTGACCGCTTAACTCAATTTGGATTAGGCAAGCCTGTAGGCGTTGAATTACCCGGAGAAGGTAAGGCCCGTGTAAAAAAACCTAGCGACGACGATTGGTACTCAACTACTCTTCCTTGGTTGGCTCATGGTTATGAATGTCAAATTACTCCTCTTCAATTGTTAACCTTTTATAATGCTATCGCTAATGAAGGCAAAATGGTTAAACCCATGTTTGTTAAGGAAATTGTGAGGGATGGAAAAGTAATATCGGTTAATAAACCAGATGTTAACCCAACGCCAATATGCAGTGAAAAAACATTAAAACAAATACATCAAATGTTGGAGGGTGTTGTTGAAAACGGGACAGCTAAAAATCTTAAAAATAATTATCTGCCCATTGCCGGTAAAACGGGAACAGCTGTATTAAGCGGATTTGCTAAGAATGCAGATGATCATGATAATACAAACAAAGTATATCAGGCTTCATTTTTTGGATATTTTCCTGCTAAAGAGCCTAAATACGCTATGTGTATTGTGGTTAATAATCCTGCACACGATGTAGGTTATTATGCCAATGTTGTTGCTGGCCCAGTATTTAGTGAAATTGCCGACAAGGTATACTCTACCAGCTTACACATGCACAAAGAGCTGGATAAAGACACAGCTCAATCTGTTGAATTTAATCCTTTTGTAAAGGGTGGGTTAAGTGATGACATTAATGAAGTATGCTCCTATATAAAAACAAGACCTAATATAAATCTACCTGAAAACAGCTGGATAAAATATTTAAACAATCACTCAGAAATTAGTAACATAAAAACAGCAACCCCCGATGTAACCGGCATGTGTTTACAAGATGCACTTTTTCTTCTGGAATCAAAAGGATACAATGTAAAAGTGATTGGAAAAGGAATCGTTAAGAAACAAACGATTCAAAACAATGGTAATGGTCTTAAAAAAATTGCAATAGAACTATCGTAATGAAATTATTAAAAGACATTATATATCGCTCCCCATTAGTAGACATTAAGGGTACTACCAATGTAGCTATTGCTTCTATTTCTGCAGATTCCAGAAAAATTGAAAAGCACAGTTTATTTATAGCCTCAAAAGGCACTCTAAATGACAGTCATCAATACATTGAAGAAGTTATTAAAAAAGGAGCTATTGCAATTGTATGCGAAAAATTTCCAGAAACTATTTATGACCACATTACCTATGTTCAGGTTAAGGACAGTAAATACGCATTAGGTTTAATTGCATCTAATTTTTACGATAATCCTACCGAAAAGTTAAAAGTTGTTGGCGTTACCGGAACAAATGGTAAAACTACCATTGCCACTTTATTATATCATTTATTTAGGAAACTTGGATACACTTGCGGTTTGATTTCAACAGTAAAGAACATTATTGGTAAGAATGAAATTAGTGCTACACATACTACTCCGGATGCTATTTCATTAAATCAACTTTTCGCAAAAATGCTTGAGTCCGGCTGTTCGCATTGTTTTATGGAAGTAAGCTCACATGCACTGGATCAACACAGGGTGGCTGGAGTAAATTTTACGGGAGCAATTTTTTCAAACATCACACACGATCATCTCGATTATCACAAAACATTTGATAATTACATCAAAGCAAAGAAAATTCTTTTCGACATGCTTCCTGCTCAATCATTTGCCCTCATAAATAAAGACGATAGAAACGGAGAAGTAATGCTTCAAAATACTAAAGGTGTTAAGAAAACATATAGCCTTCATTCGGTTTCTGATTTTAAGGCTAAAATTCTTGAGAATCATTTTTCAGGGTTATTTCTAAATATAGATGGGACAGAAGTATGGACAAAACTTATCGGAAGTTTTAACGCGAGTAATTTACTTGCCGTATACGGAGCTGCCATTTTATTAAAAGAGCAAAAAATAAATATACTTTCAGCCTTAAGTACCATTAATGCAGTAGATGGACGATTTCAATATATACGCTCAAACAACGGCATAACAGGTATAGTAGATTATGCACACACACCCGATGCCTTAAAAAATGTATTAAATACCATAAACGATATTAAAAACGGTAATGAACAGATTATTACACTGGTTGGGTGCGGGGGTGATCGAGATCCGTTTAAACGCCCGGAGATGGCAAAAATTGCGTGCGAAAAAAGCGACAAAGCAATTTTCACCAGCGATAATCCAAGAAGCGAAGATCCTGCCGAAATCATCAAACAAATGGAAAAAGGATGCGATCCTGTTCTGAGCAGAAAATATGTAAGCATAGTAGATAGAAAAGAAGCCATAAAAACGGCAATCATGATGGCAAAACCTGGCGATATTATTCTTGTTGCAGGAAAAGGGCATGAAAAATATCAGGAAATAAATGGAGTGAAGCATGATTTTGATGATTTAGAAATATTAAAAGAATTATTTGAAACACTAGCTGTATAATATGTTTTATTATTTATTTGATTATTTAGACAAACATTTTAACATGCCCGGAGCAGGGGTGTTTCAATATATTTCGTTTAGAGCAGCTTTGGCTATTATATTATCGCTAATTATTACAACAGTATTTGGAAAGGTATTAATTACCTATTTAAGAGTAAAGCAGGTTGGTGAAACTGTTCGAAACCTTGGACTAGAGGGACAAATGCAAAAGCAGGGAACTCCTACTATGGGTGGTATAATTATTTTATTGGCCATTTTAGTTCCAACTATCTTATTTGCAAAATTGCATAATGTATATATTCTTCTTTTAATTTTTTCTGCTTTATGGTTGGGACTAATTGGATTTATTGATGATTACATCAAAGTGTTCAAGAAAAACAAAGAGGGTTTAAAAGGAACATTTAAAGTAATTGGTCAAGTAGGTCTTGGTATAATAGTAGGCACTACATTATACTTTAATAAACATGTTGTAATTCGAGAGAAAATTCAGAATCCGGAACAAGCCTATTTTATGGATGATATTTTAACAGATAATGTAAATCTATCTGATATACCGCGCTATGAGAAGGAGATGAGCAAATCGACCAAAACTAC
Organism: Bacteroidia bacterium; assembly: GCA_044238735.1. GTDB lineage: Bacteria > Bacteroidota > Bacteroidia > UBA4408 > UBA4408 > JBIICS01. The sequence goes on along the minus strand of JBIICS010000045.1, from coordinate 962 downwards.
CATACCGTTAGTAAAAGATAATGAGTTTGACTATGCAGATATCCTATCTTTTTTGGGTGATGGATACGAAAAATATGCCTGGCTAATTTATATACCCATTGTTATTATTATTATTACTGCGGTTTCTAATGGAGCTAACATCACCGATGGTATTGACGGATTGGCAACTGGCACCAGTGCCATAATAGGTGCAACATTAGGCATATTTGCCTATGTATCGGGTAATACCATTTTTGCTGACTACTTAAACATTATGTATATACCTCATACCGGCGAGATTGTAGTTTTTATTGCTGCATTTGTTGGAGCGTGTGTAGGGTTTCTTTGGTATAATACTTTTCCTGCACAAGTATTTATGGGTGATACCGGTTCATTAGCACTGGGAGGAATAATTGCGGTGGTTGCATTGGCAATTCGCAAAGAGTTATTAATTCCAATTTTATGCGGAATATTTCTGGTTGAGAATCTTTCTGTTATACTTCAGGTCTACTATTTCAAATATCAAAAGAAGAAACATGGAATTGAATATGCCCGCGAAAATCGTTTATTTAAAATGGCTCCATTGCATCATCACTATCAAAAAGTAGGATTCCATGAAGCTAAAATAGTAATGCGATTTTTTATCATTGGGATAATGCTTGCCATCATAACTTTTGTTACGCTTAAATTAAGATAGAAATTGAACGAAACTAGACCTTATATCGTAATACTTGGTGCCGGCGAAAGCGGTGTTGGTGCTGCTCTCTTGGGAAAAGCCAAGGGATATAGGGTTTTTGTATCCGATAAGAGTTTAATTAAAGAGAAATACAAAATAGAATTAAACCAGAATCAAATAGATTTTGAGGAAGGTGACCATGATTTCGAAAAGATATTATGTGCTAACGAAATAATAAAAAGTCCGGGCATACCAGATAAAGTAGAGATTATAAAAAAAGCTATTGATAAAAATATCCCTATTATTT
>JBIICS010000107.1:0-9796 GCA_044238735.1 Bacteroidia bacterium | reverse complement strand
CGGTGTTGAATGAATAGTGTTAGAATCATGCGAAACTACCTGTTCCAGATGATATCGTATATCTATATTAGGCTTAAAAATTTCAACCTTCTGTTTAGCGTACTGAGAACGCTTCAAACGTCTGATTAATTCCTCTGTTTTACCCGAAAACATAGAGCCGCATATTATCTCAATACTTCCTTTGCGTTTGTGTGGTCCGGTACTTTCGAGAAACATTAGAAATTACTAAATTAGCTGATTGCTAACAAATTTATAAAAACCCTTGCAATAATGGCAGATAAACGTAAACAAATTGTACTTAACGAGATATTACATCTAATTGGTAGCATTAAAGAACATGCCGATGATTTAGAGTGGAATAATCACATACCTCAAATTGAGCTCGAATTTATATCCTCTAAAATTGCTAAACTATACGAAAAATCTATCGTTTTAAATTTTCTAAACACTTTTGAAGATGATTTTTTGACTTCTAATAAAAATGAGTCAACTCTAGTAAATAACACTATAGATATCAAGGAAGTAACAAACGCAGAAGCTTATATTCAGGAAAGAAGTACTGAACCCATTTCAGCTACCTCTCAAGAAGCAATTATTGTAATAAGTGAGGAGCCCAATAAAATTAGTATTTCAGAAGAAAAACATCAATTAACCGAAAGCGTGCTTGCAGAAAATCTGGAAACAATGGATGTTTCAACTGATGTTTCTTCAGTTAGCCTAACAGAGACTACAATTTCTGCTTTTCAGCAACCCGAATCCATTGTTGAAGACACAGTTGAGATAAAAAGTGTTCAATTTTCGAATCCATTACTTAAAAAAATTGCAGATCCTAAAAGGCCTCCGATAGCAAACTTAAAATCAGCTATAAGTATTAACCAACGATTACAATTTATTAATAATTTATTTAAGGGTAATGCTGAATTAATGAATCAAAGTATAGATGAGTTAAATAATCTAACTTCGCTAGATGAAGCATCCATTAAATTGTCTGAATTAACAATTAAAATGGGTTGGGATAAAGAATATGAATTGTACTTAGGATTTAAGGAGCTAGTTGAACGCCGCTACAGTTAAAGATTGAGAAAAATCGGAGTTATATTTTTTTTATTAATAGCATTTAGTATAAATGCTCAGCCGGATAAGTATGCTCGAACTTTAATAGATAGTCTTTGTTCGGAACGTTATCACGGTAGAGGATATGTAAACAACGGTGATGTTAAAGCTGCCTTGTTTATTGAGAATGAATTTAAAAATATTGGTTTAAAACCTATAAATAATAAATACCTTCAGAAGTTTGGTTTTACTATCAATTCATTTCCCGGAGAATTAACTGTCAAGGTTGATCAAAAAATCTTAACTCCTGGAAAAGATTATTTAGTTCAACTCTATTCTCGGAGTGTAAAGGGTATTTTTAAAATAACACAAATTACCAAGAAGGATTTCATTAACGACAGGAAAATGAATAAGTTGCTAAAAAGAAAATTAACTGATCATTTTCTGCTAGTAGATTTATCAGAGCTAGATAATAACCAAAAACAAAAATTGCAAGAAGAATTATTTGTATATAAAGAAGTTGCGGCAGGATTAATTTTATTGAATGATAAAAAACTTACCTGGGGTGCAGGAAATTATTTTTCTACATTACCCATTATTGAGATTTCTAAAACTGCTTGGATTAATGGAGCCAAGGAAATAGACCTTTCTATTGAAAGTGAATTAATTGATAACCACGAAACTTATAATGTTTTCGGACAAATACCAGCCGAACAACTATCAGATAGTTTTATTGTTTTTACTGCCCATTACGATCATTTAGGTAGAATGGGTAAAGACGTTATTTTTCCGGGGGCCAATGATAATGCCAGCGGAATAGCGCTTTTATTGAGTCTTGCAAATAAATATAAAGCTACCCCAAATACTAAATACAACTTTCTATTTATTGCTTTTGCCGGAGAAGAAATGGGCCTTTTAGGCTCTAAATATTTTGTTCAAAATCCGGTAATTGATATAAAGAAAATAAAATTCCTAATTAATTTAGATTTAATGGGTACCGGGGATGAGGGTATAACCGTTGTAAATTCAACAAATAATCAAAAAAGATTTGATTCTCTGGTAGAGATAAACAATAACAAAAAGTATTTAATCGCTATTAAGGCCCGATCAAATGCCCCAAATAGTGATCATTATCCTTTTACCCAAAAAAATGTACCTGCCGTATTTATTTATGCAATGGGTGGAATTCAGGCCTATCACGATATTTATGATAGGCCCGAAACATTGCCCCTCACTAAATTTAACGAGATTTACTCATTAATCTGCGATTGGGTAGATACCATCAAATGATCAAAATAGTAATTATACTTTCTTTACTCTGTCTTGCATTAAATAAAAATAGCAATGCCTTGGAATTTACTATTTTAAAAAACAATGAGGAATACATCAAAAAATTTAAAACTATTGTTTCACTCAAAATAAATACTGGAGCTAACGGTTTAAATTATTCTATTACCCCTCAAAAAAATAGTCTTATTGCTAACAAAGATGTAAAAAACGGACAGGTAAATTATATCCCTTATAACCCTCTCGTATCCGGTGTTACACTTAATTTATATGGTCTAATCAGCCTCACTTATAAATTTAATTCCTTTAAAACAGGAACTTTAAATGAAAGTGTTTACAATGATTTTAGTGTTGGCTATTCCGGACGTTGGCTTTTTCTGGATGCTAATTATAATCAATATCAAAATTTATATTATTCTACAGGTCCTAATCGTTTTAAAATTATTACTCCAAATTATAATACTGATTTGCGCTTCTTTAATTTTGGCATCAATAATTTCTTTGTTTTTAGAGCCAAAAAATATTCATATAATGCGGCATTTAATCAAAGTGCTATTCAACTTAAATCAGGGGGGTCTTTTATGTTGATTAATTTTTACAATTACAACCAGAGTTTATCCAGTATGGGATTAATTCCATCCGAAATATTCTCATATTACCCCAATTTATCGACTTTAAGAACGAACCGACAAATAACTTACTCGCTTGCTCCTGGATATGCCTATACTTTTGTTTTTAAGCAATTGTATGCTGCCCTAAATGGATTTATAGGACCAGGTTGGCAGTTACAACGATACACAACATCTAACGAAAGAAGATTTGATAGTGCAGTTGGTTTATTTTCACGTTTTAAAGTAAATGCCGGAATAAATTCTGAATACTTTTTTGCAGGTGTTTATTTTAATTCCGAAATGCTTAGATCTAATCTTAAGGATATCTCAACACGGCAGAACTTATTTAACTACGGTTTATTTTTAGGGGCCCGATTTATAAAAAGTAAAAAGAAAAATTAATTTATAGGAATACATAATAAAAAAACACCGAATTATAAACTGCTCTTTTATGAATTTATTTTTTAGGAAAGCTGTAATTACAGAAGTTGAGAGAATTTGGCAAATATTGCAACAAGCTATTGAACGTAGAAGAAAAGACGGAAGCAATCAATGGCAGGATGGTTACCCTAATCCGGATGTAGTTAAAAATGATATTTTTAAAGGAGTAGGTTATGTGTTAGAAATGGAGAAGGTAATAATAGGTTATTGTGCCATACTTATTAATGATGAACCTGAGTATGAACGTATAATTGGTAAGTGGTTGAGCAATGAAGATTTTATTGTTTACCATCGTGTAGCTATTTCAGATGAATTTATTGGAAAAGGAATGGCTACCTATTTGCTTAAAGAAATTGAAAATTTAGCAAGAACAAACAACATCAAAAGTATTAAAGCCGATACCAATTTTGATAACAGTGCTATGCTTTCCTTATTTAAAAAACTGGGATATACCTACTGTGGTGAAGTTTTCTTTAGAGGCAGTCCGCGAAAAGCTTATGAGAAGCTTATAGAGTAATTAATTTTTAAGATTACATTATGGATTGTTTAAATTAAAACCCTATGTAAAGCGGGGAGGTAAGAAGTTTCGATCATATTATCAAATGATTAATTCTGATCTGTAGAAACGAAATTTGGTAATTAATCGCCATTAGTTATTTCAAACTTCTATTTCAATTTCATCATATAAGTAAACTCTTTACATTATAGTTGTTGGTAGATTTTGGTTATTATCAAAATAACTTCTTCGGTAGTTCTATTTTAAATAACTTATTTAGGTATTGATCAAAGTAGTCATATTAAATCTTGAAGACTAACCATTATCTCTTATCAAATATATACCTACTTCTTTTTTTTGCTGTTTAGGTTATATTTTTGACTATTAAATTTTAAATATTGCCTTTACCAAATTTCTAATCAAACTAAATAGTTATTTCTATCTAGGTTTTATTTACACATTCAATTTTACTCTTCTCCGGCCTTTCATTAAACAATTTATACAATAATCTAACTAACCTTGCGTTTTCTTTGAAATTAAGGTTATGAAAGCAGTGATTCTATTTATGATTAGTATTAGTCCGGCTGTGGCCTGTAAACTAAATCTATCTGAGGCTTTAAAATCAGGTAAAGTACGTGCCGAGTTTACTTCACTTGGCGGACATAGTGATATATGTGTTTCACTAAAGCTAATTAATAATACTTCTACATCTCAACAAATAGAAGTGGAGCCCGGTTTAATTTTAGATTCGGAAGCCGATGGGCAACAAAACTTAATTATTACTTCTTCTGAACTATTTACTTTAAAGCCGGCCAAGAGCTCAACAAAAAACATAAGTGCTTATTGTATACAGGCTCATTATAGTGCACCAAAGTTAAATTCTAAATTTAAATTAGCTGGTTTTGCCGATTCAGGTTTAGTTAAGTTGGCCAAATATATTAATAGTCAAAAAATAACAGGATCACTAGCACAACAATCCTTTTGGGTATTGAGTGATAGAAACGCATTAGAAAGTATAAATTCAGGTGATACAATTCAAAAGTCGGCTATGTTGGATTTCCTAACTTCTAATTTTAAACTGAAAAAGAAAGGTAAGTATGAATTATTTTATAAACATGATCCTGAAATTCCATTTACAGGTAAAGTTGTAAGGGTAAAGGGAAAGATAAATTACGAACTTATTAAAGCAGGATATAACAGCTTGGTTATTCAGGATGTTAATGGTAAGACATATGCCATAATGTACTTTAAGCAATATGAAAAAGCTGGAAAGCACACAAGACCTTTCGATTTTTTTACTAAAGGTTTGGCGCCTGGTATTTACTATGCACGCTTATATTCTAATCAAAAATTACTTAAAGAGGAACCGATTGAATTATAGAAATTATTTAAAGGGATTTATTGCTTAATATTACATTTAACTATCTACTGTATAGTAAATAGCAGTAAGCAATACTTTATGGTATAGGGATATGTTAAACTAATCCCTTTTTTTTTCGTGGTTATGTTGCTTAGCAATACTGCTACGTTCCCACATATTAAGTAATTCCACAATTAGTGCAAAGCCTAGCGCAAAGTAAATGTAACCTTTATCAAAATGAACTTCTAATCCTTCTAGAATTAACATAACCCCAATTGCAACTAGAAAAAACAAAGCAAGAGTTTTTATTGCAGTATGCTTATTTACAAAATTGCTGGTAGGACCGGCAAATAAAACCATAATAACCATCGCTACAATTACGGTGGCAATCATCAATGCTATATTGTTTCCGCACAATCCAACTGCTGCCAATATACTATCGAAACTAAATACAGTGTCTATAATTACTATTTGTGTAATGGCGTTGGTTAATGTAATAGTTGTAATATTCCCGTGTTCATCTGCTTTGTGTTTGTTGATTGCTTTGTGATATAATTCTTGAATGGTTTTAATAGTTAAGAATATACCACCGGCCAATAAAATTAATCCGCGTCCAGTAATGTTGATTTCCCCTATACTAAATAATGGTTTTGTTAAGCTGATGATCCAACCAATAAAAAAGAGTAAAATAATTCTAATAACTAATGCTACAAATAAACCCAGATTACGAGCCATTGCCTGCTGATTTTTAGGCAACCTGTCCGAAACAACCGCAATAAATATAATATTATCTATACCTAAAACAACTTCCAAAAAGGATACAGTTAAAAGGGTAATCCAGCCTTGAATGCTGGTTAAGAAACTTAAATCGTACATAAATAAACTAATGAGCCCCAAAATTAATATAAAAAGAGCCCCTTTTTTTAAAAATTGCGACGACATTTAAAAATTTAATTCTTTTTTTCGTATTGTTAATCAATGATTTAATGATTTATCATGTATTTTGTATTGCATAGTACCATATAATAAATATATCTTTGTATAAGAAATTAATGTTTATAACACAGTAATTAATTATACAAAATACATGGCGATGGAAAATTTAAATTTTGAGGTTGGACTAAAAATTTTTGTATGGGGGGCTGTTTCTTTTTACGTCAATAATTTTTTTGGCAAGTAAGGAAAATGGCTATTTGTTTTGATTATAAATATAATTCGTTCTAAAATTAACAATAAGATAAAAATTAAATGATCAACTTAAAACATCGGTTAATAACGAAATCAGCTCCTTTTTTTACGACTAACGAAAATGGGGTACCTTATTTTTCATCTGCCGATAGAAATAGTCGTGTATTGCAAGATTATTCATGGTTTAAAATGGAAGTATTCGTATTACCCGAATTAAGTCCCAATACCTTTATCAAATAGCAACTAATTATAAAATAATTTAATTATGGATATAGAAAATGCAAAGCAACAAATGCGGAAGGGTGTTCTGGAGTATTGTATATTAAGTCTTCTTAATACAGCCGAATTGTATCCCTCCGAAATTTTGGAAAAATTAAAAGGTGCTAAACTAATTGTGGTAGAGGGTACTTTATATCCCTTGCTAACTCGATTAAAAAACGATGGATTATTAAACTATCGTTGGGAAGAGAGCACTTCGGGCCCACCCCGGAAATATTTTAAACTAACTTCTTTGGGTGTAGAGTTTTTAAAAAGTTTAGAAACAAATTGGAACGAAATGGTACAATCTGTTAATACAATCACTAAAAATTAAAGTAATGAATTAGCCTTATGAATTTAGGATCACTTGTAAGTAAGGCAATTTGGTATTAAAAAAAGTATAAAAAAACAACACATGAACAAGACAGTTACATTTAATATAAGCGGAATGGTCTTTTATATTGAAGAGCAAGCTTATGAGAAATTGAAAAATTATCTGCAAACCATTAGAGTTTATTTTAGTAAAGCGGAAGGTGGAAATGATATTATTGAAGATATCGAATCGCGAATTGCTGAATTATTTTCCGAGAAAATATCAGCGAGTAAGCAAGCGTTATTAATGAGTGATGTGGATGCTGTTATTGAAATTATGGGTCGTCCAGAGAGTTTCGCTGAAGAAAACAGTGCTCAGGATTCAAACTTTCAAAACAAGCAATCAGATAATTATCAATCTTCAGATGATTATCAATCAAACAAGAGAAAACGTATTTTCCGTGATCCCGAGGAAAAAATAATTGGAGGGGTATGTTCGGGTATATCACACTATTTTGGTATTGATCCTATTTGGCTGCGTTTAATTTTTGCTGTTTCTTTTTTTGGTTTTGGTGCCGGTTTATGGGTGTATATTATTTTATGGGTAATTATACCTAAGGCTAAATCAACTGCCGATAAATTGGAGATGAAAGGTGAACCCATTAATATAGCGAACATCGAAAAAAATATTAAAGAGGAAATGAATGCAGTAAAAAATAACGTAAATAATTTGGCAAACGATATAAAGAATGGAAAAGGCGATAAGGCTCTCACCAATTTTATTAATCGAATGGTAAATTTTATTTCTATACTGTTAAGAGGAATAATTAGTGTTTTTGCAAAAATTATTGGGGGGTTTGCCATTTTTGTAGGGGTTTTGTTATTAATTGTTTTTTCTGCTTTATTTTTTGGTTCCGATAACGTTATTCAGTTTGTTCAGTTTGATGAGATTGAAAGTTTTTCATTTAATGAACTACTCGAAGTTATTTTTTCATCCAGTGCTCAGCTAAATATGGCTAAAATCGGAATTGCTTTAATGCTGGGTTCTGTTGTAATTGCATTAGTTTTTGCGGGTATTCGGGTGTTTTTTAAATTACAGGAAAGCAGACGATTAATTAAAGCTTTAACTATTACCATGTGGTCGATAGGTTTAATCATGTGTATTATTGTAGGGATTAAAATATCCAGTCAGTTTTCCAGTATGCAGCGCTCGCGTTCTAAATCTACTTTATCGCCCGCTAATAGTAAGGTGGTTTATTTATCCATGAACGCAATGTTTTCGGATAAAGAGGGTAATCATACAGTAATTAATAAGGATAACAAGACTTTACTTGATATATCAGAAAATCAATTGATTTTAGGCTATCCTAAGATTGATATAGTAAAGTCGGAAACCGATAGTTTCGAAATTGAAATTCTCAGAAGCAGTAGGGGATCCTCTAAAAAGGATGCTTTTAATAAGGCTGAAAACGTGGGTTATGAGTATTTGTTAAGGGACAGCAATATTTTATTTAATCCATACTTTATAGCCCCTCTTTCGGATAAATACCGAGGCCAGGAACTTAAAGCGATAATTAAAGTGCCTGTGGGAAAAATAGTTTATTTATCGGATGATATGGAGGGTTACATTTTTGATATTGATAACGTAACTAATACTTACGATGGAGACATGGTTGGGCGCAGGTGGATGATGAGTCCGGATGGGTTAACTTGTATAGATTGCGGAGGAATAAGAGATCGCAACAAAAAAGGTAAAACAAAAAAGCAAATTCGGATCACAAAACGTAATGGCGATAAAGTGATAGTAGAGGAAGAAATTACTTATGACGAAGAACCCGCAGAAGAGGAAATTTAATTAAATGGATAGGGCACAAATCCGGACATGAAAATTTTTGTGTCCGGATTTTATTATTATTGATATTCAGTTATTTAGAATTTATTTTTAAATTAATTTTGGGTTGATCCACAAAAATATAAGATATTTGCAACAAAATCATCACCACAAAAGGTTTTGATTTATGAAGAAGCGGTAAGAGATTGGGCTCTGCGACCCGCTGGCAACCACCCCGATGAGGCAGGTGCCAATTCCCACTCCATAAGGAGAAAGATAAATTAGGACAAAATGAAAACAAAAAAATTACAAAATTTGGTAGTTGTAGGTTTGGATAAGACCTCTGATAAGCTTGTGAATTCGTTTATTTCTATTCCTAATTGTTGTTGTTGGTGTTTTTTTATGCGAATGTGCATTTAATCTAAAGCTCAACAAACTCAATAATTAATTACATAAGAAATAAATCATGAAAACATATATTACCAAATCATCTAAAGCGAAACTTACGGCTCTTTCTAACAATATTATTGCCGTAAATGGGGGTTCTACGCCACATCCCTCCTCAGTAAAAATTTTGACAGATTTAAGTAAAAACAGTTCTTTACTGGACAAGTCAGAATTAAATGAAGTTATTGTTGGTCACTTAGTTATCTTAAATTAAGCATGAGTTGTAAAGTAGCCCATTTTAACCAACGTTTTATCCTAGAGAGTGGATCTTCACTTTCTAACTTAACAGTTGCCTATCATACTTTCGGTAATTTAAATCAGGATAAATCTAACGTTATCTGGGTTTGTCATGCACTTACTGCAAATTCTGATGTTAAAGACTGGTGGCCGGGAATGGTTGGACCAGGTTTACTTTTTGATACTGATAAATATTTTATAATCTGCGCAAATATTTTAGGATCCCCCTACGGTACTACCAGTCCTTTAAGTATTAATTCTGATACCGGTCTTCC
>JBIICS010000109.1:0-9709 GCA_044238735.1 Bacteroidia bacterium | reverse complement strand
GAAGGCTCACCAGATGCTAGCTGATTATTTGGGTATAGATTCTATACAACTATTAATTGGAGCTTCTGTGGGTGGTCAGCAGGTTTTGGAATGGGCCGTAACCGAACCCCACAGAATAAATCGCTTGTGTGCAATTGCAACTAATGCGTATCATTCTCCTTGGGGGGTGGCTTTTAACGAATCTCAGCGTTTGGCAATAAAAGCCGATAGAACTTTCTTTAATAACAGTAGTGATGGAGGGGCTAAGGGACTAAAGGCAGCAAGAAGTATTGCATTGTTAAGTTATCGAAGTGGAGCTGCCTATAATGCTACTCAACCCAATAAAAAAAATGATCAATGGGAAGAACAACCTGCTCAAACATATCAACGATACCAGGGAGAAAAATTAGTAAAAAGATTTAATGCAATTTCTTATTATCGTTTAACACAGGCAATGGATTCCCAGCAATTGGGCCGTGGAAGAGGATCTCATCAACAGGCGCTTCAGCTTATTAATGCAGAGTCATTGATTGTAGGTATTACAAGCGATATTTTGTTTACTGTAGAGGAACAAAAATATTTAGTAAGAAATATTAAGAATGCAGAATACCGCGAAATTGATTCCATTTTCGGTCACGATGGCTTTTTAATTGAACATCAGCAATTAACCGCAATAGTTAAACCTTTTTTAGAAAATTAAATAATAATTGAAAAAATAAATAACAATGAGTGCAAAAATTAAAATTGGATTATTTGGATTTGGATGTGTTGGCCAAGGTTTATACGATGTTTTGGAAGCTACTCCATCTTTAAAGGCTGAAATAAGTAAAATTTGCGTTAAAGACAAAAATAAAAAGCGCCGTTTACCTGCCGAACGTTTCACGTTTAACAAGGAAGAGATTTTAACAGATCCGGAAATTAACTTGGTAGTTGAGTTAATTGATAATGCCGATGACGCCTATTTTATTGTAAAAACAGCTTTAACCAGCGGAAAAAATGTAGTAACAGCTAATAAAAAGATGTTGGCCCAACACCTAGATGAATTAATTGAACTTCAGAATAAATATAATGTATCTCTGTTGTACGAAGCATCCTCATGTGGAAGTATACCTATAATTCGTAATCTGGAGGAATATTACGACAACGAACTTTTAAGTGGAGTTTCCGGGATTTTCAATGGCACAACTAATTACATTTTAACTAAAGTAGCTTCCGAGGGACTTAGTTATGCTGATGCGTTAAAACAGGCTCAGGATGCAGGTTTTGCTGAAAGTGATCCCACTAATGATGTTCAGGGCTTTGATCCTTTATTTAAATTAATTATTATTACTGCTCACACCTATGGTTTATATATTAAGCCAACCGAGGTATTTAATTTAGGTATAACTACTCTTAAAAATGGTGACATTAATTACGCACGCGAAAAACAACAGAAAATAAAACTGGTTCCACATGTATTAAAATTAAAAGGTGATTTAATTACCTTGTTTGTACTTCCTAAATTTGTAGACTCAACTAGTTTTTTAGGTCAAGTTGATAATGAATTTAATGCTGTTATAGTAGAAGCTGCATTTGCTGATAAGCAATTTTTCAGAGGAAAAGGTGCAGGTAGCCATCCTACTGCTTCTGCAGTACTTAGTGATATTTCGGCAAACCGTTATAACTACCGTTATGAATATAAAAAACTTAATTCGGGTAAGGTACTTAAATACGAAAGTAATGTATGGTTAAATGTTTATATTAGTTTTAATAATTTATCTGATATAAAATCCCTGGATGTAAAAAATATAAGTGTGCAACATATAAGCAATACACACAATTATGTTGAAGGTTGGGTTAATTTAAATAACTTAATTGCACACCGAAATTTAATTTTAGAAAAACAAATATTTGTTTCTTTCTTGGGTTCTCCCGTTCTTACAAATAATGAATTTGTGGAATTGCAACAAGTAAACAACAACGAAGTCGCTTCATTGCAAGCTTAATTTATAAAGAAAGAAGATGCCTAGGTATTTTTTATACTTAAGTGAAAGTGGGGCTTTTATAGCCCCATTTTTTATTCCATTTTTTTAAAAAATTAGTTGATTAATCCCATTCTAAAAAAAAAGAACGTTACAATAAATGAGTTACGAACTACACATTTAGGCTTTATTTAACCAAGGAATACGGTTTTGTTTAGATTAACTCTAAAAACTTGATTGAACCAATAATTGTTTTTTATTATTAAGGACAGTGCTATTCTTGTACATAATAAAACTTCATTTTTATTCTAGTTATAAAATTTCTTTAGATGAAGTATTTTCTATTTTATTTTGATTATTATTCAAAATGAAGTCGTTTATAAATTTACCAGATAACAACATGGATAGCGGTTCAAATATATAACGCAAGCGGGCATCGGCTTCCGGACCAATAGAAAGAGCAAATAAAGTCAATATCAATACAGAAAGGGCAACAACAATTAAATTGTTTTTTTTGTAAATATAAAATAACGAAGCAAAGAGTGCAATAATACAGATAAAGCTTCCGGTTATGGATAGAAGTAGGATCAAATAGTCTATTAATTTAAATGAATTAAAAAAGACAATAATCTTATCATTAAAGTTTAAATTACTGTTTATTAATTCTAAATGCATTTGATTTTTATCGAACTGATAATTTAAAATTTTGTTACAAGGATTAGAAAGTAGTTTAAAAGAATTATAGATATTAAGTTTTATAAAAACAAATGGGTGAGATTTAATTTTATCTATAGCATCGTCTCTTAATTGATTGTAAAAGATTGGTGTATCGTGTTCATGAATCCTATTGAATTTTGTTTTTAATTTTTCTACAGTTATGGTTCTTATTAATTTTTGGTTTGTTTCTATTGATAGCCCGTTATAGTATGCATCTAGTTGGGCAGCCCTAAAGAAAGCTAAATTTTGAATATCTATGTTCGCATAAAAGAATTTGTTAAAGATCTTGTAGTTTCGGAACGACCACCCTGTATATATAATTAGAGGAAACAGAAGTAATACAAAGAGTTTTATTTTCTTACTTATTATAATCAGTGTTATAAATAATACGGGCAGAGCCCATAAGAAAATAGGCTTAGTAAAGAGCACAAGTCCGAATAACAGAGAGCTTAGTATTAAGTGGATAAGATATTTTTTATTTAGGTAAAAGGCCAAACAAAGCGTGGCTCCTAAAACTAATGTTTCGCAAAGCATTTCTGTTAAAATAGTAGTACTCTGAATGCAGGAATTTAAGTTTACAGCATAAAGTATAGTTGTAAGTATAATGTATCTTGTAGTTAAGTTTAATTGCCTGCATATGGCTATTATTTGGTAGGAGTTTAATCCGCATAACATAATTTGAAAAATTAGCACACTAAATATTTTTTTTCCAAATAAGCCTATGATAAGGGGATAAAAAGGAACCCAAATATTTTCAGCGTAGTAAGGACTGTTTTGTAATCGGCTAAAGATTTGATGATTCCATATGTTTTCTCCTAGTTGAAGATATGGATATGAATCGAAAGTTAGAACTCCCTGAGGATTTTTGGAGATTAGGATAAAAAAATAACTGAGCCGGATTAATAAAGTGAATGAGACTAAAAATATAACAAGAATTAAGCGATTTTTATTTTTATAAGCGTTTTTTATAAATGTATTCATCGGTTAATTATTGTTTTAAGTATATCTCTATTAAAGAACAAAATAATGATGTTTTAATAACCAAATAGCATGTATTGTTTTAGCTATCTAATTTAAACCTAAACCAATAAAGGTTAATTTATCTATTTTACAAGAAATAAATTAATACTATTCATTTCCACTTACAGATCTTTTAAATACCAAAAGCCGGAGGGTTTTTAAATTAATACTTACTCCTAATTTTAGGTAGTAGCCACTTAAATCTTCTGATTGTTTTGGAAACACAAATCGCCAGCCTATACCGGTTTTAAATTTTAACCACGAATTTAAATCGTAATTAACATGAATTCCTGTTTCAATTGGAATAATTAAATCATGTCCGGTTTTTATAATATTGGAAAAGCCGTCCAGCTTGCGATAATAATTTCTACCAATTCCTGCCTGTAAATTAGAAGTAACACTAAACCGTTTGTAGTGAAAAAAATCAAACTCTTCGCCTATGCTTACAAATAATAATTTATTCTTTTTGGTTAAGCCATTCTCGTCAATAAATTTACCTCTTTCGAATGGGGTAGCACTTAAAACGGCTTTATAACGAAGTTTTCCTCCAAAGCCTACGCCAAGGTAAATCCCATAAATAAAGGTGTTGTGTTCTTTTATATGGGTTCGGCGGTTGTCCATTCCATAAACAAATTCTCTGCGTTCGCGTAATGATTTAACTGGATTCGAAAATAACTGAGCGCAGGCTATTGAACTAAAAAAAACTCCAAAAGCCAGAAGACTATTTTTTAAAAATGTATAGGCCATATACCTTAAAATATTTCTTATGCTAAATTTCCGCTAGGGTTTTAAACCATATTTTTTGAGGTATTTATCGTAGAGTTCGGTTTGATGGGTTTTAAGCTCAATCTCTGCGCCGTTAATAAAGGCTTTGGATAACTTATTGGTTTTCATTTCCAATGCATCACCTTCCGAAATAAATAAGGTAGCACTTTTCCCTTCTTCTAAACTTCCGTATAAATTATCTATTCCTAGTATTTTAGCCGTGTTTAATGAAACAGCCTGCAACGCTTGTTCTTTTGTTAAACCATACGAAGCGGCTGTACCGGCTATAAAAGCCAGGTTTCTGCTTCCCATAGCTTCCATATCCCCTTCGTAACTGAGGCAAAATAGAATATTGTTAGCAGCAAGTAAGGCAGGCAATTTATAATAAAAATAAATATCGTCGTCGGTTTTTGGGGGTAGACTATGCACTCTGTTTAAAATCACCGGTATGTTGTATTGTTTTAAAATATCTATACAGAAACCCGCTTCTTCTCCGCCTACTAAAACTATTTTAGGAATGTTTTTAGATTTTGCAAATGCAATCGCTTCATTAATATCCTTAACTGCATTAGCTACTATGTAAAGGTTTTCACTGCCGTTAATAATTCCTTTTAAACCTTCCATTCTTACATCGTTTTCTGTCTTGGTTTTTGATCTGTTATAGGCAATGCACTTTTCAAAAAACAAATCCAGTTCATTTACCTGTTTGTCATGATTCTTGTTTTTATCGAAAAGCCATTTGCCCTCCTCATTTGGGGCATACGAATAATTGGGTGGCCAGTTTAAATATACTCCATCATCTGCTTTTACACAGGCATCTTCCCAGTTCCAGCCATCCAGTTTAAATACACTCGATTTACCCGATATTAAAGCGCCTTTTGGTGTGCTTTGGGTAAGCAATACACCATTGTATCTTACGGTAGGTATAATCCTGGATTCTGCATTGTAAGCTATTAAACTTCTAACGTTTGGATTGTATTCACCAACTTCGTTATAATCTATGCTGGCATTTACTGCATCAATTTCTGTTAAACCGAGTACTACGTATGGCGCTATTAAACCAGGGTAAAGATGTTTGCCTTCGGCGTTTATAATTTCATTCCATTGCTCTTTTATAATGTTTCGTTGAGTGGCATTTCCTATTAAAGTTATTTTACCCCTCTCAAAACCAATGGCGCCATTTTCAATTTTATTTCCATTGCCGGCATGAATGGTTGCACCTAAAATTAAGATGCTTTTATTTTGTGCAGATGCAGGAGTTTGTGCTATTGTATGAATGCATACAAAAAAAGCAAAAATGAAGTGAATATAGAACATAAATTTTTTTTTAGTCATTATTTAATCTGTTTCTTCCGAGTCGCAGTGATATAAGAGTTGTTTTTTTGTTTTAATGGGCTCTGTTTTTTCGCCACCTTTTTTGGCCTCTATAATTTTATTATACAGACGATTTTTTTCAGATTGAATTTCTTCGGTAAGTTGCTTGTTTCTGTCGGAATCAAAAAGACATATACCATCTACAAAGGTCTTTTCAACTTTAGCATATACTGACAATGGATTGTCGTTCCAAAGAACTAAATCGGCATCTTTCCCTTTTTCAATGGTGCCCATTTGTTTATCCAGGTGAAGCATCTTAGCTGGATTAAGTGTTACCATTTTCCAGGCTTCAGTTTCGCTTAATCCTCCGTATTTTACAACCTTCGCGGCTTCTTGGTTTAGTCTTCTGGCCATTTCTGCATCATCACTGTTTATACCGGTAACAACCCCAACGCGGGTAAGAAGCGAAGCGTTAAATGGAATAGCATCATTTACTTCGAATTTGTAGGCCCACCAATCGGCAAAAGTGGAGGCATAAACTCCGTGTGTTTTCATTTTATCGGCTACTTTATATCCTTCTAAAATATGGGTAAAGGTGTTTACTTTAAATTTAAAACTGTCCGCAACATGCATCAGCATATTTATTTCGGATTGAATATAACTGTGACAAGAAATAAAGCGTTTACTATTTAGTATTTCAAGCATAGTTTCTGCTTCCAGGTCTTTGCGAGTACTCTTGGGGTCTATTTTAATTTTATTTTCATAATCGCGGGCTTTTAAAAAAGCATCCATATAAACTTGTTCTACACCCATTCTGCTATGAGGGTATCTGTTTGCATTTCCCCAGTTGCTTTGTTTGGGATTTTCTCCTAAAGCAAATTTTATAAAACCATCGGCACCGCTAATTTTAAGGTTTTCTTGGCTTTGACCCCACCTTAATTTAATTAAGGCCGATTGACCACCAATCGGATTAGCCGATCCATGCAATAACTGCACCGCTGTAATACCACCAGCAAGTTGCCGGTATATATTTATATCTTCCGAATTTAATACATCACCCACTCTTACTTCTGCTGTATTTTCTTGTCCACTCTCGTTAACTCCTCCGCTTATGGCAATATGAGAGTGTTCATCAATAATACCATTTGTTAAGTGTTTGCCTTTAGCCTCAATGATACGAGCATTAAGAGGCGGACTAATATTTTTGCCAACGTTTTCTATCTTACCGTTACTTATTAAAACATCTTGTGTTAAATTGCCTTCTGTGGTATTTGTCCAAAGCGTAGCATTCTTAATTAAAATAATTTCTTGTTTAGGTAATTCTTTAAAGCCATAGGCAGTAAAAGGGTAATTAATAGTGGGAATCGTCACTAACGAAGAGCTGGTGTCTTTTAGGTCCTCTTTAGTATCGTTTTTCTTTAAAGGCTTATCATAAAGAAACTCAAAAGGAAAAATCCCATCTTTAGTTTTTGCAGAACCTTTAATTACAATTGGATTTTTTGAGATCACTAGCCCGGATGCCATTACCGGGTTTTTATCTTTTAAAAAATAATGGATATCAACAGTGTTGTTTTTTATACTAATATTAAAATCGAATTTTAAAGTATCTTCTTTAATGCTTCCTTTTAAAGTTTGACTTCCTTTAAGTTCTATTGGATAAGATTTATTATTTATTTTTAAAAGGTAATTTCCAGCTAGGGTTGTATCTGCAGCTTTGTTTATTTCATAACGTTTTCCGCATACCCAATTTTCCAGAATTATATTTTCTTCATCAAATAATGGTTTGGTACATACTATAAAATTGGCAAGAAAATCTTTTTTTAACTGCCCTAAACTCTTTTCCTCATTTATCCATTTGGCCGGTTCTGTTGTAAGTGCCTTTAAGGCCTCTGTTTCGGGTAAACCTAATTTTACAGCTTTTCGTAGATTTTTTAAAAAGGAGGATTTATCTTTTAAGTCGCTTGCGGTAAAAACAAATTGAATTTGATTTTTATGTAACATTAAAGCATTAAAGGGTGCAAGCTCCCAATGTTTAAGTTCGGCAAGACTAACCTCTCTTAACTGGCTAAAGTCATTAACATCCGGTACTGCCGGAAAATTAAGGGGTACAATAAGTCTAACATTGGTTTTTTTAAGATCTTCTATTCTTTTATAGTCATCGCCCGATGATTTGATAATATAATTAATACCAAACTCATCCCCAATTTTATCAGCCCGAAGGGCCTGAAATACTGAATTTACTTCAAATACGGTTGGGATAGATTTATAGTTATGAATAGCGGCTAGAGAGGGATTAAATTCTTTATTTTGATTGATATACCAATTTGCATCATAATAAGTTTGGCGTAATAAAGCTACCGAACCCATTAAGGAATTAGGATAATCTGTTCTTGAACTACCTTTATCGAAAGAAAAGTTTTGCGTTACCTTATTTTTAAAGATTACTTCATTTTCATTACCATCATTTAAATTAACAAGGGCAGAGGTTCCACGCATAATTCCATCTTTTTGGTGGGTAACAACCATACCAAAACCATAATTTCGGTATTCTTCTGCTTCTTTTGTGTTTGTTCTAAATAGCAACATAACATCCAATTCGGGTTTAATGGCTTCGTTCCAGTTGGAAGCACCCGATTTTGGGGGTCTTTTTAGGTCTTTGTTTTTTACTTCTACTGTTAAACCATAACCCGAATATAAATCGATAAAAGAAGGGTAAATGTATAAACCGTTTAGGTCTTTAACAATGGCCTGATCGGGGATAGAAATATTAATTCCGGCATCAATAATTTTATTTTCGCAAACAATTAAAGTGGCATTCTTAAGTTCTTTACCGGGCTCAGAAATAAGCGTTACATTTGTTAAAGCAAAAATATTTTTTTTAGAGGGCTTTGGGCCGTTTACCGGGTAGGTATCCTGGGCAAAAATTGGAAAGAAGGCGGCCATTATGGCGATAAGAACCAAATATTTAAGAATCATAAATCTTATTTTTCAGATTATAATAACACTAAAATAATCCAATTTTTGGTACATTTTAAAATTAAATAGAATTAACTTAATGCTACAATCAATTAAAAAAACAAACATGATTAAAAAATTACTTTCAGTTACTGCTGCGGTAGTATTAACTATTGGCGGAGCAGGTGCTCAGCAGATTAACAATGCAGGTTTCGAAACGTGGTCATCAACCGGAAATACTGCCGGAAAAGCCACTGGATGGGCTGGATATGGAGATATAGGCTTAGCAATCGGAGCTCCTAATTTCGGTTTAATATCTACTTATTTTAAAGAGACTACCATTAAAAACAGTGGAAGTTCATCAATTAAGCTAGAAACTAAAGATTATGTTGCTATCGTAAACGGATATTTACCTGGTTTTGCTCAGTTAGGTACCTTTGATGCTGTTAGTTTTGACGTGGTTAAGGTTCCATATGCATTTCGTCCAAGTAATTTTTCGGGATTTGCAAACTATCAACCTATTACTTCGCCTTCATTAGGGGTTGATAGTGGGGTTGTTCAAGCGGTATTTACAAAATGGAATAGTGCAACAAGTAAATCTGATATTATTGGATATGCTGAAAAGTTGTATACAGCGGCCACTTCAGGTATAGAGGCATTTAATATTCCATGTCAGTGGGCAAGCTTCGAAAATCCGGATTCTATGTATGTATTTATGGCATCCTCAATTGGTGATTCTGCTTCACTTGCAAACCATGTGGGATCAAAGTTATACATAGATGACTTAGCGTTTTCAAATTTCGTAACCGGTAAAAAAGAAACTTTAACTTCAGGTATTGTTACTAAAATAGCTCCAAATCCAGCTTCAGGAGTTATCAACTTAATTACCTCTGATAAAAATATTGGTGGTGTAGTTAGAATTTTAGATGTTACGGGTAAAGAAGTAAAAGTGGTATCAGTTAATGGTATTATGAATAACATTAATATTGAAGACTTAG
>JBIICS010000044.1:0-19572 GCA_044238735.1 Bacteroidia bacterium | reverse complement strand
AATTAAAATTATATTTATTGGAACCTAGTTTTATAAATCTTAAAGTAAAGAATGTATCTAATTACGACAGTACTTATAGAGTTTCCTTCATAAATATATATGAAGGTTCTTATTTATTAGGATTTAATTGTAAGAGCGGAGAGGCGTTATACAATAATTTAATAATACCGGCAGATACCGATTATTATGTTAATTATAATATAATAGATAGTCAAGTCAATCTAATTAAAGATGGTGAGGTCTTAATTCCAAAGAGAAGCCCTTTTTCTTTAACGGATCTTTATCTTGAGTATTAGATTCATAAAAGCCCTTTTAAAAGGATCATTACAATCAAAATCCTTAATATAAAGCAATCGAATTTTATTTTAAGTAGTTGTTCACTCGTTATCGGTGTGCAAATTAAATGTTAAAGTTTAATCTATTTATGCCATAACTTTTACGCTAAATATAAAATGATTAAGCATCCGGCTTCCCAACTCGCTTACTAAGGCCCGTATTTTCATTAATAAAAATACCTATATTTATAAACAATAAAAATTCATTTAATCGTTATACTTACACTGAAAAAGTGCATTGTAATATTCTTTGGCCTCTTGTTTCCGGTTTTGGGCTTTTCTCAAAGTCGTGATTTGGGTGTTTTTTTAGGCGGAGCCTATTACATTGGCGATTTAAATCCGGTTTGGCATTTTAAAGGTACACGACCATCCATAGGTTTAATGTACCGAAAACATTTAAATTATCGTTTTGCGCTCAAGGGTACAGCCATTTATGGGCAAATTCAAGCCTCGGATAGTAAAAGTAATGATCCCTATCAAAAATACCGGAATCTCGACTTTAGATCTCGTCTTGCAGAGCTCAGCGGCCAGCTGGAATTTAATTTCCTTAAGTTTCATGGGGATGATATCCGGTATTATTTTTCTCCTTTTGTATTTATTGGGCTTAGCGTATTTAATTTTTATCCCCGTGGTAGTTTAAACGGCGAATGGATTCCACTTCGAAAAAACAGCACAGAGTCGCAGGGTGCGGGAGGAATTTACCGGCGTAATCAATATTTCCTTATACAACCTTCCATTCCATTAGGTATTGGGTTTAAATACGCTGTAAATAAGCGCATTAACATTTCTTTTGAATGGGGCCTGCGCAAAACCTTTACTGATTATTTGGATGATGTAAGCCGTTACTATCCAACTACTGCCTCAATGGCTTTGTCCGGTACCCCCAGTTCCTATAATTTGTCCGATAAATCGCAGCCAAACTCTGAGAATGTTTTAACAAATTTTGGCCGCCAAAGAGGTAATTTCGGAAATAAAGATTGGTATTCTTTTGCCGGAATAGTAATTTCGCTGAAATTTAGAGATCCCCTGGCAAAATGCCCGGCCTATCGTTAAATAATGAGTAAAGTAGACAAAAGTAAGTTAGATCTTCACAACATCCCTCAACACATTGCCGTAATTATGGATGGAAATGGTCGTTGGGCTAAACAAAGGGGTAAATTGCGAATTTTTGGACATACAAATGCCGTAACAGCTGTTCGCGAAACTGTAGAAATTGCAGCCGAATTAGGGGTTAAGGTCCTAACTCTTTATGCATTTTCTACCGAAAACTGGAATCGTCCTAAAAATGAAGTGGATGGTTTAATGGAACTACTGGTGGGAACTATAGGAAAAGAGATTAAAAAACTTCACGAAAATCAAATCCGACTTACTACTATAGGTAATTTTGATGCCTTGCCCTCTAAAGCTAAAGAGGAATTAAACAAAGCTAAAAAGCTAACAGCAAATAACAAACACATGGTCTTAAATATAGCCTTAAGCTACAGTTCTAAATGGGAAATTTTGGAAGCTGTAAAGGCTATTGCCCAAGAGGTTAAACAGGGTAAACTAAACGAAGATCAGATTAATGAAGAGGTTTTTTCTAATCACTTATGTACTGCAGGATTGCCCGACCCCGATTTATTGATTAGAACCAGCGGCGAAATTAGAATCTCTAATTTCTTAATGTGGCAATTGTCTTATGCCGAACTGTATTTCACCGAAACCCTCTGGCCCGATTTCAGAAAGCAACATTTTATTGATGCCGTAGCCGATTATCAGCAACGCGAAAGACGTTATGGTAAAACAAGCGAACAAGTAACACTTAAGTAAGAATGAAATTTATAGGGTTATTAGTTGTTCTCCTCTTTATTTGCTTTAATGCAAATGCCCAAATGCTTATTGGTGAAAATAGCCTTAACCAAATAGATCTTGAAAACCCACGTGAATACGAAGTTGGAGGAATTCTTGTAAAAGGAGCTGATCATTACGATAAAAACGTATTGCAAAATATTGCCGGTTTTGGTGTGGGTGATAAAATGATGATACCGGGTGAAAAAATATCCGATGCCATTGATAACCTTTGGAAACAAGGGCTTTTTGCCGATGTTAAAATTACTGCAAACAAATTGGTGGGTAATTCTATCTTTTTAACCATCTATCTGGAAGAAAGACCTCGTTTATCTCGTTTTGTTATAAAAGGGGTTAGAAAAGGGGAAGCGGATGATCTGAGAGAAAAAATAAAACTGATAAAAGGAAAGGTAGTTACGGATAATTTATTGGTGTCTACAAAAACAATAATTCAGGACTTTTTTATTGATAAAGGATTTTTGGATTGTGCTGTAAACATTGAACAAAAAACAGATACATTAGCTAAAGGTAAATCCGACGTTCTTTTAACTATTAAAATTGATAAACGAAAAAAAGTAAAAATAAACGATATTATCTTTTATGGTAATAAAAACATAAGTTCAGCTCGTTTACGCAGAGCGCTTAAAGATACTAAAACCAAACGTTGGTATCATGTATTTAATCAATCCAAATATATCGAGGAAAATTACATCAAAGAAAAAAACAACATTATCGCTTTATACAACGATAAAGGTTTTAGAGATGCGCGTATTGTTAAGGATACAATTTACCGATATGATGATAGAACCATAAGTGTTGAGGTTATGGTTGATGAGGGAAAAAAATATTTTTTCCGAAATATAAGCTGGTTGGGTAATTCAAAACATTCAACCGAAGAGTTATCCGGTGTTCTGGGAATTAAAAAAGGAGATGTTTATAACCAATCGATGTTGGATAGAAAGTTAAACATGACAGAAGATGGCCGTGATGTTTCTTCTGTTTATATGGATGATGGATACTTATTTTTTCAGGTAACACCGGTTGAAGTCTTGGTTGAAAATGATTCTATCGATATAGAAATTAGAATTTACGAGGGTAAACAGGCAATTATTAATCGCGTTTCCGTTTCCGGAAATACTAAAACTAATGATTATGTTATTATGCGCGAAATTCGAACTAAACCCGGACAGCTTTTTAGTAGACAGGATATTATTCGAACTCAACGCGAACTTGCTCAACTTCGTTATTTCGATGCTCAAAAATTAGGGGTTAATCCTATTCCAAATCCAGCAAACGGTACGGTAGATATAGAATATACGGTTGAAGAAACTCCTTCCGATCAGGTACAGCTGTCTGCCGGTTGGGGGCAGAATCGTTTGGTGGGTACATTAGGGCTTACCTTTAATAATTTCTCTACTAAAAATTTCTTTAAACGTGGGTCTTGGGCTCCGCTTCCTTCAGGTGACGGACAAACTCTAAATATTCAAGCTCAGTCAACAGGATTATTTTACCAAGGATATAATTTATCTTTTGTAGAACCATGGCTGGGAGGCAAGAAACCTCAGTCGCTAAACGTTAGTGTTTACTATTCTGTGCAAAATCCATTTGGTTTAAGAAAAGGAGATTCGCGACGCCAGTTGCTTACCATAATGGGTTCTTCGGTGGGGCTGGGCAAAAGACTAAAAGTTCCCGACGATTATTTTACGCTCTTTCAGAATATAACGTTCGAACGGTATACACTTGAAAATTATACCTCTGCATTCTCATTCTCCAATGGTTTTGCGAACAACTTTAATTATCAGTTAAATTTTACCCGTAATAGTATAGATGCCCCCATTTTCCCAAAATCTGGTTCTCAGTTTACGTTTACTCTTCAGGCTACTCCTCCTTATAGTTTAATAAAAGACGCAATCAGCGGCAGTAAAATCGATTATTCTAAGATGGAAGATCAAGAAAAATTTAAATGGGTAGAATACCACAAATGGAAATTTACTTCTCAAATTTATACGCGTTTATTTCATAATCTAGTGTTAAATACTAAGGCTGGATTTGGATTTTTAGGATTCTATAACCGCAGTATCGGTCAATCTCCATTCGAGCGGTATGTTTTAGGGGGTAGTGGCTTAACCGGTTTTGTATTGGGTGGTCGTGAGATTATTGCTTTAAGAGGTTATCGTGATAATTCTCTAAGTACTCAAACAGGCGACCCATTTATCGCTAAGGCAACTATGGAGCTTCGTTATCCTCTGTCTTTAAACCCTCAGGCTACTATATTCTTACTTACCTTTGCCGAGGCAGGTAGAACTTGGCAGTTGTTTCGCGATTACAATCCCTTTAGCATGTATCGCAGTGCCGGTGCCGGAATTAGATTATTTCTACCAATGTTCGGAATGCTTGGATTAGATTATGGCTTTAATTTTGATACTAGTAATTCAAACCCTCAATTGTACAAAGGACAATTCCATTTTACCATTGGGGCTAATATTGGAGATTTGTAAAATTTAAAATTTAAAAACATGAAAAAGAAAATCCTTTTAGTATTTACAGCCTTATTTTTATCAGCAGGTTTTACATTTGCGCAAAAATTCGCATATGTAGATACTGAATATATTCTGGCTCAAATGCCGGAGTATAAGTCCGCTCAAGATCAGCTGGATGCTGCCAGCGCTCAATGGCAAAAAGAAATTGAAGCCAAATATTCAGATATAGATAAATTATACAAAGCTTTTCAAGCCGAACAGGTTCTTTTATCGGAAGAAATGAAACGAAAACGCGAGGACGAAATTATTCAGCGAGAAAAAGAAGCGAAGGATCTTCAAAAATCAAAATTTGGGGTGGATGGTGAATTGTTTAAAAAACGCCAGGAATTGGTTAAACCTCTTCAGGATAAGGTTTATAATGCCATTAAGGAATTAGCTACTGCCCAGCAATTATCCATTATTTTTGATAAATCAAGCGATCTTACCATGATATATACTAACCCTAAATACGATAAAAGCGATGATGTTTTAAAGGCTATGGGGTATAAAGTAGTGAAACAGGAAAACCAAACCGGCAAATAGCTTTTATTTTTAAATCAATTGTAGTATTTTCGCTTTCCCAAAAATTAAGAAATGACAAAATCACTAAAATTATCTTTTGTAGCCCTTTTAGCAGGAGTCTCATTTGCGAGTGCACAAAAAATCGGGCATATCAATTCTCAGGATCTAATGTTATTGTTGCCCGAAAGAAAGCAAGCCGAAACCTCAATTCAGGAGTATGCTAAACAACTAGAAGGACAACTTGCTACTATGAACAGCGAATATGAGGCTAAAGTTCAGGAATACCAGTCTAAAGAAGCGGTAATGACGGATATTATTAAACAAGATAAGGTAAAAGAAATAACCGACCTGGAAACCCGCATCCGTAATTTCCAAACTACTGCTCAGGAATCCTTGCAAAAGAAAGAACAAGAGCTACTTCAACCCATGATGGATAAATCTAAAAAAGCCATTCAGGAAGTAGCAAAAGAGGCTGGTTATAAATATATTCTGGATACTTCTCTCGGAGCAGTACTTTATCATGAGGACGGAGACGATATCATGCCTCTTGTTAAAAAGAAATTAGGTTTAACCGATGCTGCTCCTGTTAAAGAAGCCCCTAAGGCACCGGCTAAAAAATAACGCACTCACTTTTAAAAGAGCGACTCTAAATGGGTCGCTCTTTTTGTTTAATATATTATGCGAAACTTTTTCTATTCCACTTAAATTATGAAAACTATAAATGATTACAACTTTAAAGGAAAGCGTGCATTAATTCGTGTTGATTTTAATGTGCCGCTAGATGCATCATTTAATATTACCGATGATACCCGTATTAGAGCAGCATTACCAACCATCAAGAAAATATTGAACGACGGAGGGGCTGTGGTTTTAATGTCTCATTTAGGTCGCCCAAAAGACGGTCCATCCGAAAAATACTCGCTTAAACACCTGGTTAATCATTTAAGTGAACTTACCGGTATAAAAGTAAAGTTTGCAACCGATTGTATTGGCGACGAGGCCTACAAAGCTTCTTCATCTCTAGTTGGAGGAGAGATTTTGTTGCTTGAAAATTTGCGTTTTTATAAGGAAGAAGAAAAAGGGGATGAGGGTTTTGCCATCAAGTTAGCTAAACACGGTAATGTATATGTAAATGATGCTTTCGGTACGGCTCATCGCGCTCATGCCTCAACTACTATTGTGGCTAAATTCTTTCCGAATGATAAATTATTTGGTTTGTTGCTGGCTGCTGAAGTAAGTTCTATAGAAAAAGTTTTAACAAGCGCAGAAAAACCTTTTACTGCTATTATGGGTGGCGCTAAGGTTTCGGATAAAATTTTAATATTGGAAAATCTTCTTAATAAAGCTAATAACATTATTATTGGCGGAGGCATGGCTTATACTTTCTTAAAAGCTATGGGCAAGGAAATTGGTAGCTCCTTATGTGAGGAAGATAAATTAGATGTTGCCAAAGCAGCTCTTTCTAAAGCAAAAGAAAAAGGGGTTAATCTTCTAATCCCGGTTGATAGTATTGTAGCCGATAAATTTGCCAACGATGCTAATACTAAAACCGTTACAAATGAGAAAATAGAACAAGGGTGGATGGGTTTAGATATTGGCCCCGACTCCGAAAAGATCTTTAGCGAGGTGTTAATGAACTCCAAAACTATTCTGTGGAATGGTCCTATGGGAGTATTTGAAATGGATAGCTTTCAGCATGGTACTAAAACAATAGCGTTAGCCGTTGCTGAGGCAACCGCAAAAGGCGCTTTTAGTTTAGTTGGCGGAGGCGATTCGGTTGCAGCAGTTAATAAATATAAGCTCGATGAAAAGGTAAGCTATGTGTCTACCGGAGGTGGTGCCATGCTTGAATATATTGAAGGCAAGGTACTACCGGGCGTTAAAGCATTGCTAAATAATTAGTCCTAGTATAATCTTTAATAAAAAAAGAGGGTGAAATTTTCACCCTCTTTTTTTATTCTTTATTAGTTTGGTAAACAAAAACTTAATTTGGTATGCTTTCTTATTAATTTAAGCAGGTTGCAAATTATTTAACCGGTAATAGTGTTTAACATCTTTAATCTTTTCAGGATGTTTAACATATTCCTCAAATTCTGAACGAAAGTGACGAATAGCAGAAGCGACAGGCCATGCAGCAGCATCTCCCAAAGGACAAATAGTATTGCCTTCTATTTTCTTTTGGATATCCCAAAGCAAATCAATATCAGAAATACTTCCTTTACCACTTAATATTTTATTTAAAATTCTCTCCATCCAGCCGGTTCCCTCTCGGCAAGGAGAGCATTGTCCGCATGATTCGTGGTGATAGAAACGGGCAAACGTAAAAAGATTCTTTACAATGCTGGTGTCTTCATCCATTACTATAAAACCACCTGAACCCAACATGGTGCCGGTAGCAAAACCACCATCACTTAAAGATTCGTATGTCATTAATCGCGGTTCGCCATTAGCTAATTTTAAAATTAAATCGCTGGGTAAAATAGGTACCGATGAGCCACCGGCTACAACTGCCTTAAGCTTTTTCCCGTTTTTTATTCCACCGCAATATTCATCCGAAAAAATAAATTCTTCTACAGATATACCTAACTCAATTTCATAAACTCCAGGCTTATTAATATGTCCTGATGCAGAAATTAATTTTGTTCCGGTGCTTTTTCCTATTCCGATTTTTGCATACTCATCACCAGAATGGTTAACTATAGGCACTACAGCGGCTATGGTCTCAACGTTATTTACTACTGTTGGTCTGGCCCATAAGCCAGCAATGGCAGGAAATGGGGGTTTCATGCGCGGGTTCCCTCTTTTGCCTTCGAGTGATTCCAATAACGCTGTTTCTTCTCCACAAATGTAGGCCCCACCTCCAACTTGCACGGATAAGTCTAAACTGTAATCGGTGCCTAAAATATTTTTTCCTAACCAACCGTTAGCATAGGCTTCTTCTATCGCCTGTTCAAGTATACGGGCTACGTAAAAATATTCGCCGCGTATATAAATATAGGAGTGATTGGCACCAAGTGCTATAGAGGAAGTGATCATTCCTTCAACTAATAAGTGGGGGATACGCTCCATTAAATAGCGATCTTTAAATGTGCCGGGTTCAGATTCATCGGCATTGCAAACCAAATGACGCGGAACGCCCGGAGGTTTAGCCAAAAAGCTCCATTTCATTCCAGTTGGAAATCCTGCACCTCCTCGACCTCGTAAACCTGATTTCTTTACTTCTTCTAAAATGGCCTCAGGGGTCATCTCCTTTAAAGCCTTTTCTACTGATTTATATCCGCCATGAGCTCTGTAAACATCGTAAAAACGTATACCTTCTACATGATCGTGCTCTAATAATAATTTTCTTCCCATAGTAATTAATTCTATTTAGTAACCTCAAAATCCAAGTCGGTATAACTTCGGCGGCGACCCTCGTTTTTATATTTCTCCAACAAGTTATCTACTTTATCGAACGTTAAATTCTCATGGAAACTAGCTCCACACTGAAGCATAGGTGCATAACCACAAGCGCCTAAACATTCTACCGTTTTAAGGGTAAACATTCCATCTTTGGAAGTTTCACCAACCTTTATATTCAGTCTTTTTTCAATGTGTCGGATAATATCTTCGGCTCCACTCATCCAGCATGAACTGGTTTGGCAAACTTCCAATACACATTTTCCAACCGGTTTAAGATTGTACATAGAGTAAAAAGAGGCTACCTCATATACTTCAATGGCAGAGATATTAAGAACCTCAGCTACATAATCCATTACCTCAGGACTTAGCCATCCATCAAATTCGGACTGTGCCACATGCAATACCGGAAGTAAAGCCGACTTCTGTTTTCCCTCGGGATAATTTTTAATAATCTTTTGAACGATTTGCAATGCATCGTCAGAGAACTTTATGTTTTTACGCGTCTCTTTGTTAAATTCTAAAGCTCCGTTATTTAAGCTACCCATTATAATTAATTTTAAATATTAAGCATCTAACTCTCCGGCAATTACATTCATGCTACTCATCGTTAATATTGCGTCAGACAACATAGAGCCTTTAATCATTTCGCGATAAGCCTGGTAGTAAATAAAACACGGTCTACGGAAATGTAAACGCCAAGGTGTTCGACCGCCGTCGCTAACTAAATAAAAACCTAATTCGCCATTTGCACCTTCAACGCAATTATAAACTTCTCCAACTGGAATTTCAGTTTCGCCCATAACAATTTTAAAATGATAAATTAAGGCCTCCATATTGTTATAAACCTCTTCTTTAGGAGGCAGATAAAACTCCGGAATGTTAGCGTGAAAAACACCTGCCGGTTCTTTCTCAATTTTTGTAAGTGCTTGGCGAATGATCTTTAAGCTCTGCCACATCTCTTCTTCGCGAACCATAAATCGATCATATGTATCGCCTTTAGTACCCACGGGAATCTCAAATTCAAATTCTTCGTAAGAGGAGTAAGGTGTGAAAACACGAACATCGTAATCTACTCCTGCGGCTCTTAAGTTAGGTCCGGTAAAACTATAATTAAGGGCTTTTTCTGCAGTAATAGGCCCAGCACCAATGGTACGATCCAAAAAAATGCGATTGCGCATCAAAAGATTTTCGAATTCTTTAAGTGTTTTTGGAAACTCCTCTAAAAACCGATTGATAAGTTCCCATGTTTTTTCGGGCCATTCGCGCTCAAAGCCGCCTATGCGACCAACGTTAGTTGTTAAACGGGCGCCACAAATGGACTCATAGATGTCATAAATTTTTTCGCGCTCCTGAAATAAATATGTAAATCCGGTTAATGCCCCAGTATCAACTCCAATTACCGAATTGCAAACAATGTGATCTGCTATACGTGCTAATTCCATTACAATAACACGCATGTATTGAACACGCTTCGGAATTTCAGCTTTAATAAGTTTCTCAACTGTTAGGTGCCAACCGATGTTGTTGATGGGAGAAGAACAATAATTTAATCGATCGGTAATGGGAGTAATTTGATTGTAAGGCCTACGTTCGGCTAATTTCTCAAATGCTCTGTGTATATATCCAACCGTAGATTCACTGTCCATAATTATCTCACCATCCATTTTCAAAATATTTTGAAAAATACCGTGTGTGGCAGGGTGAGTTGGGCCTAAGTTAAGAGTAGTATATTTTTTCTCGCTTTCGCCATCTGTAACTACTTCAACTTTTTTGTTGGCTAATGATTTATCTGTTTTGGTAATTTCGCTCATGGTATAAAAAAATTAACGGCCAAACATTGCATCGTTTTTATCGGTGCGGGTTTGGTCTTCCAAAGGAAAGTTTTTTCGGTAAGGGAAATATTGAAAATCGTCGGTATTCATTATCCTTTTAAGATTAGGATGACCTTTAAATTGAATTCCATAAAAATCAAACGCTTCGCGCTCCAGCCAATTAGCTCCGTTAAATAAAGAAGTTAGCGAGTTTACATAAGGATCATCAATCGGAAATAATATTTTTAATCTTATTCTGAAATTTTTTTCTAAACTATGTAACATGTAAACAACGCCTAGTTGTTCTTTCTGACCGGTAACGGAAGCCGGAAAGTGCATGCCGCATAAATCAGTTAAAAAACCGAACCCATAAACCGAGTCTTCCTTAAGTTGTTTAACAACCTCAAGTATAGCATCGCGTTTAACGGTAATGGTTAAATAATCCAGGTACTCAACATTTAGAATACTGTCGCCAAAAATGTTTTTAAGACCACTCGCTATTTGGTCGTTTTGTAATACTTCCATCGTTTATTTAATACCGTATTTATCTAATCTTTGTTTGTATCGATCACTATCGCGATAATTTAAAGGTTCGTTTTTAGCCAAATGCTGAACATTTAGGATGGCGTCAATTAATTGTTCGGGGCGGGGAGGACAACCGGGCACATAAACGTCAACTGGAATAATGCGGTCTATTCCCTGTAAAACACTGTAAGTATCAAATATACCGCCGCTGGAAGCGCAAGCTCCCATCGAGATAACCCATTTAGGTTCGGCCATTTGTTCGTAAACTTGACGAAGTACAGGACCTAATTTTTTGGAGATAGTTCCCGCAACAATTAGTAAGTCTGATTGGCGCGGAGAAAAACTTAAACGTTCAGAACCAAAACGAGCCAAATCGTAATTGGTACCCATGGTAGCCATAAATTCTATTCCGCAACATGAGGTAGCGAAAGGCAAAGGCCATAAAGAGTTTGCTCTTGCAAGCCCAACAGCTTTATCAAGAGTAGTAGCCATGAAGCCTTCACCAGAATAATTTTCGGGTGGAGCAACAGTGGTCCATTGGGTTATAGCAGCTGTATTATTTTCCATAATGTTTTTTATAATAAAACAATAGTTTTAATCTTATGTTTATTCCCATTTTAGGGCTCCTTTTTTAATGATATAATAAAACCCAAATAGAACAAATGCAACAAATAAAAGCATTTCTACAAAAAGGGCAGGACCCATGGTATTGGTGTACTCCTTAAAATTAACTGCCCACGGATACATAAAAATAACCTCCACATCAAATAGCACAAATAAAATGGCAATTAGAAAATACTTAATGGAGAAAGGTATCCTAGCATTTCCTTGCGATTCTATACCACACTCAAAAGCTTCTAACTTAATTTTTGATTTTTTCTTCGGTCCAAGTAAATGGGTTACCACCATAGTTGTTACCACAAAACCAAGTGCTACTATAAATGAAATTAAAATGGGAAAGTAATTGATAATGGTATTCATGTTTTTAACTAAAAGGTTTATGAAATAAAATAGAGGTTAAGTACATATTTTTTGAATACTTTTCTACTGTCCAAAGATATTAATTTTATTGTGTTTTAAGGTGAATTTTAGTGGCTTATAAAATGATATTAACCATGTTTTAACCGGCCTGCTTAATTAAAACAATAATGTTAGTAAACTGTCGGGTTTTTTTTAAAAGCACCCGAACTTATTATTAAATTTATCCCGATAGAAAAGGTGAATAAAAACGCGCTAAATAAATTAATCGGGAAAAAAGGCTTGCTTTCTAACATAGTGAGCATCAATGATTTGCGTGAAAAAGAATACAGCGGATCTTCTCTAACTGAGTCTGAAAAAAAAGCAATAGTAAATTATGAACGTTATCGTTTAACCGAATTAAGCAAGCACGTAAATGATGATCAGTTTAACAATATTTATCAGCTTTTTCAAGTAATGGCTAATTTAAAGCCATGGCAAGATTTTCTAAATGATGAATTTAATGGATTATAAGCTACTGTAAACCATATTTATACGGATACAAAGCCGGTTTAACATTTAATTTAGAGAACCTTTTCCATTTTTAAAATCGGTTATTTTTCATGGTATAATAACTGCATCAAGGTTTGTCCAACTGCCTTAATCGATTTTTTATCAATATTTTCGAAACTATCCTGATGCGTGTGCCAGTGTTTATAAAAGTTTGATTTTGTTGTGGGATCATTGTCTATAATATCTATGGTTGGAATTTTGGCAATTTCATTTACATAGGAGTGATCATCCGTAATGGGAGCTGTTTTATCGTTAACAAAATAATTGCCGTATCCTATATCGTTGGCTGTTTTCCAAACTTTTTCCAATATACCGGGGGCATAATACATGGAGGTTCCTTCTTTGGTAAATCGGGCATTTGTGCCTCCTATCATATCTAAGTTTACACCATATTTAGCAGAATAGGAGGGGTCTTTATGATTGGCCCAATATTGGGATCCCAGGCAATAGCTGTCTTCCATTTCTGGAAATTTAGTGTCTTGCGGCTGACCATAATCCTCAATATCAAAAAAGATTAAATCTATGCCCGCAGTTGGTTTCACTATTGAAAACTGGCGTGCTAATTCCAATAATACCCCTACCCCGCTGGCACCATCGTTTGCCCCATCAATGGGCATATCTTTATTTTTAGAATCCTGGTCAGCAAAGGGTCTTGTGTCCCAGTGAGCACTAATAAAAATACGTGATTGGCGATCGGGATTAACAGAAGCGATTATATTTTTTATTTTATGAGTTTTATTGTCGAAGGTTTTAACCATTCCCTCCTGAACTTGAACCTGCAAACCATGTGATTTTAGTTTGTTTATGATATAATTTGCACATTTTTCATGCGCTTCGGTGCTTGGAACGCGTGGCCCAAAATCAACCTGATTTTTAATGAAAACAAGTGCGCTATCTTCATTAAAAAGCGGCACATTTACAACTGTTTCGGGGGGATTATTTTTAGTATCGCTAACGTTCTGCGTATTATTATCGCATCCCATTAAAGTCAATAAAAACAGTATTATAGGATAGAGTTGTTTATTCATTTTAAGCTAATTCCCAGGTTGTGCCTTCTTTTGAGTCTTTTATTATTACCCCCATTGCAATTAATTCATCACGGATTTTATCAGATAAGGCAAAATTCTTTTCTGATTTTGCTAAAGCCCGAGCTTCGAGCTGCTTGTTAATTAAATGTGCTAGCAATTCTTTGTGCTTCTCCGTTCCTTTTTCTTCGGTTAATAACCCTAAAACATCATAAACAAAGGAGCTTATCAGGGATTTAAGATCATTATAATCAGCTTCGTTTATTTTTTCTTTTCCATCTGCAATAGAATTTATCATTCTAACAGCATCAAACAAATGAGCAATTAATACCGGAGTGTTAAAGTCATCGTTCATTGCTTTAAATAAATCTTGTTCTAACGTTTTAATACTAACCGTTGATACATTCGAAGGTTTTAACTTATCTAATGTTGAAATAGCATTGATTAAACGTTGATACCCTTTTTCTGCAGCACTTAAGGCTTCGTTAGAGAAATCAAGTGTAGATGAATAATGAGTTTGTAACATAAAGAATTTTACAGCCATAGGTGCATATCCTTTTTCCAGTAAAGGATGTTGGCCTGTAAAAAGTTCTTGTGGCAAAAAGGAGTTCCCTAACGATTTACTCATTTTTTGACCATTAACGGTAAGCATATTGGTATGTATCCAGTAATTAACCGGGGTTTTACCACAGTATCCAATATTCTGAGCAATTTCATTGGTGTGGTGAGTTGGAATTAAATCCATTCCTCCACCGTGTATATCAAATTGTTCTCCCAGATATTTTCTGCTCATAGCAGAACATTCGATATGCCAACCCGGAAAACCCCAACCCCATGGGGACGGCCATTGCATTAAATGCTCTGGTTTTGCTTTAATCCAAAGTGCAAAAT
Organism: Bacteroidia bacterium; assembly: GCA_044238735.1. Classification (GTDB taxonomy): domain Bacteria; phylum Bacteroidota; class Bacteroidia; order UBA4408; family UBA4408; genus JBIICS01. The sequence goes on along the minus strand of JBIICS010000044.1, from coordinate 5,185 downwards.
CTAGTTTTCCTTTTTTATCTTCCTGCCCATCTAAATCGCGGGTGTTGTTTAGTAAATCATCTAAGTTTCGATTGCTGAGTGCACCATAACGGTGGTCTTTATTAAAGCGATCAACATCAAAATAAATGGTGCCGTTACTTTCGTATGCTAAGCCGTTTTTTATTATTTGCTTAGTCATTTCAATTTGTTCACTTATATGACCGGTAGCGGTGGGTTCTATGGAGGGCGGTAATGTGTTAAAAACCTTCATTACCTCTCTAAATCCAACCGTGTAACGCTGAACAATTTCCATAGGTTCTAATTGCTCCAGCTTGGCTTTTTTCCCAATCTTGTCATCACCCGCGTCGGCATCACTCTCCAGGTGACCCGCATCGGTAATATTACGGACATACCTTACTTTATAACCAAGGAAAATTAAATAGCGATAAATAACATCAAACGAAATAAAAGTACGGCAATTACCAAGGTGAACATCACTGTATACGGTAGGGCCACATACATACATACCCACTAAAGGAAAATTAATAGGTTTAAACTCTTCCTTTTTCCGAGATAGGGTATTGTATATGTAAAGAGGGAGGTCGCTCCTTAATTTTGTCATAACTATATTTTAGACAACTCTCCTTTTAAATGATCAATAACCTTAACCTCCATCACGTCAACTCCTTTTTCATCTGCCAAATAACAAGAAATCCAATCGGTTAAGTGAATCATATAGATGGCTTCCTCTATGGTGTTGCTACCCTTTGAATTTAATGTAATAATGTGGCTCGTATATTTGGAAATAATATCCAGATTAACTTCCAGTCTCTTTAAATTCCTGTAATAATCGGAAGCATTGCGAAGAACAATAACGGCTAAATTCTCATTCTTATCTCTCCATCCCACCAGTTCGTTATGATTCATTTCGGGTATAACGTGATGCCAACAAAGGTTTTTACCGTTTTCATTTATTTGCTGACGGAAACGCACAGCTACCGCTTCTAGAGAGAGTGTATAGATAACCGGAATTTTACCAACTAATTTTTTTGCAATCTCTTTTGCTTCGTTTTGTATATTTTGTTCTTCAGAATCAATAAGCTTTATAGCTCCTTGAAGCTGTTTAAACATGGTATCGGTAGTAACTTTATTAAAGCTTAAGATGTTGACAAGTTGAACTAGCGAATAACCCAAACATGCTCTCGGGGGGTTTCCACCTGGAACAATTACATAATCCCAGTTGTTTTCTTTTGCTAATTCAATAATTCTTCCCCCTGATGAGATGCAAACTATTTTAGCTCCTTTATCCTTAGCGGCCAAGGTTGCCTCAATAGTTTCTTCTGTATTACCACTGTATGAAGAGGCAATAAATAAAGTACTTGGCCCAACAAAACTAGGTATTTGATACTTCTTATTAACTAAAACCGGAATTGTGCCCCCGTTCTCGCACAATTCTGCTACTAATGTACCCCCAATCCCCGAACCTCCTAAGCCCGAAATTAAAACATTCTCTAACTCTCCATTGTATAAAGTTAATTTTGCCTGTTGAGCAATTTCAATGGCCTCTCTAAGTTGTCCGGAAAAATTTTGTATTAACGTTTTCATTCAAAAAAAATAACAAGCATGCAATTTAGCAAAAAGACGCTGAATTTGGATGTTATTTACCCATATTTAAACACTTGTAAAAGTCATAATATCAGACATTTATGTGTTTAAGCACTAAATATTTTTAAATTCCTTTTTTTTAATTGTTTTTATTTTAGAAGTACTCAACTAATTGTGAAGTTCTTTAGTAAGGGCTTTAAATAAAAAATGCGTACTCTATTTTTTTAAATTAATTTTAAACAGATTTTTTATTCAAACCAATAGGTCTTCAGATAAAGATGTAGAATTTTTTGAATGAATTTTATTTTATGATAAAATTATCAGTTGTTATAATAACTTTTAATGAAGAAAAGAACCTGGAAAGATGTTTGAGGTCTGTTTTATCTATTGCAGATGAGATAGTAATAGTAGACTCCTACTCTACCGACAATACCAAATTAATTGCTTTAAAATATAATTCACGTTTTATTGAAAATAAATTTGAAGGACATATTGAGCAAAAAAATTTTGCCATTACATGTGCCTCTTATCCACATATCTTATCATTAGATGCCGATGAAGCATTGGATAATGAACTTTTGGATGAAATAAAAAACGTTAAACAGAACTGGCTATACAATGGCTACACTATGAACCGTTTAACTAATTATTGCGGTAACTGGATTAAGCATTGTGGATGGTATCCGGATACCAAGCTACGCTTATGGGATTCGCGATTAGGGTCATGGACCGGAATTAATCCGCATGATGAGTATAAGTTTAATACCGCAAGTTCAACCATTAAGAAGCTTAAGGGAAATATTTTACATTACAGTTATTATACTTTAGAAGATCATTATAAACAGGTAGAGTACTTTACGGATATTTCAGCCAAAGCTTATTTTCAGATTGGTAAGAAAGCATACTTTTACCACTTGATTTTTAGCCCGGTCGTAAAATTTATTCAATCGTATTTTATTAAATTGGGGTTTTTAGATGGAAGGGCGGGCTTTACCATTTGCCGAATTTCAGCTTATGCCGCCTGGTTAAAATACTATAAACTTAAAAAACGCTGGGATGCAAATAAAACCTGACATCATTATCATTAGCAGAACAGATAGTATTGGCGATGTGGTTCTCACTCTCCCGATGTGTGGTGCTATTAAAGAATATTTTCCAAAATGTAAGATTATATTCCTAGGAAACACCTATACATTGCCCGTTTTAAAGGCCTGTACTTTTGTAGACGAGGCAATTGATTGGTGGACGCTTAAAAATCTTCCCGAAAAGGCACAAATAGAGGAAATTAACAGATTAAATGCAGATTGTTTTATACATGTATTTCCTAATAAACATTTAGCGCAATTAATTTATAAAACCAAAATAAAATATAGAATAGCAACTAATCGCCGTATTTATAATTTATTTAGTTGCAACAAACTTGTAAATCTTACCCGTAAAAACACAAATTTACATGAGTCGCAACTAAACTTAAAACTACTTGCTCCTTTTGGTATAAATATTCAACCCGAACTAAAGGAGATAAGCAGATGGTATGGATTAGAAAAGATTAGCGAGTCTTCAAAAGCCAAAGCATTTATCAAGGAGAATAAAATAAACGTAATTTTGCATCCAAAATCTAAAGGCAGTGCTCGCGAGTGGGGGCTACAAAACTTTAATTCCCTTATACGCCTTTTGCCAAATAAAATCTATAATATTATAATAAGCGGAACAGAGGAAGAAGGAAAAATGTTCCGTAACGAATTAGTGATTAACAATGAGGATATTACAGATGTTTCAGGTAAGTTAACACTGGAAGAATTTATATCACTTATTAGCTATGCAGATGTTATGGTGGCAGCTAGTACCGGACCTCTCCACATTGCCGCAGCTTTAGGTAAAAAGGCGATAGGGCTTTTTGCTCCAATGCGGCCCATTTTTCCAACGCGTTGGGCACCACTTGGCTCTGATGCACACTTCTTAGTAAAATCAAGTAATTGTAACGATTGTAAAAAAGGGAGTATTTGCCATTGTATTATGGAAATTGAAGCTAAAGAGGTATTTCAAATAATTAAGAATGCATAGCGAAATAATATATCTGGATAACAACGCAACAACCGCACTGGACAGAAATGTTTTGGAGGCTATGATGCCCTATCTAACAAATGAATATGCTAATGCAGCAAGTTCAACTCACTCATTAGGATGGGGAGCTAAGGCAGCAGTTGAACTTTCGCGTAAAAAGGTTTCTGATCTTTTAGAGTGTGAGGAAAATGAAATTATCTTTACCAGCGGTGCCAGCGAATCTATATTTATTGCACTTACAGCAGCCTATAATGCTTATAAGGTAAACGGTAGTAAAATTATTTCTTGTAAAACAGAGCATAAAGCAGTATTAAATGTGCTGGATTATCTCTCCACCCTTGGTGCTGAAATCATGTATTTAGATGTGGATCGACAAGGATTAATAGATCTTAATCAGTTAAAAAGCGAAATTAATGCCAATACCATTTTAATATGTTTACAATTATGCAATAACGAAACCGGAGTTGTGCAACCCATGGAAGAAATATCAGAAATGGCCCATAGCAAGGGTATTATTGTTTTTAGTGATGCTACTCAGGCCCCGGGTAAGATGATTTTTAATATTAACGATTTAGGTATTGATCTTATGCCTATATCAGCGCATAAAATTTACGGGCCAAAAGGAGCAGGGGCTTTATATATTAGAAGAAAAAATCCACGTGTATCATTATTACCGTTTGTAAAAGGTAATCAGGAACGCGATTTAAGAAATGGAACTTACAATACGCCCGCCATTGTTGGATTAGGTGAAGCTTGCCTTTTAGTAAAAGAAAATTTATGGTCAGATGTTTCCAGAATATCAAAACTGAGAACCAAACTGGAACACCATTTAACCGAAGATAATTTTGGATTTATTAATGGAAGTGTTAAAAATAGAATTTGCAATACTACCAATCTTCACTTCCCCGGAATTAAAGCCAGTGAATTATTAAAAAAAACTAGAGAAATAGCTTACTCTCTGGGTTCGGCCTGTAATAGTTCTTCCCCTTTGCCCTCATTTGTTTTAACCGCAATGGGACTTACCAAAGCCGAGGCCGAAGCAAGTATTCGCCTAAGTTTAGGAAGAAGTACCAGCGAACAACACATCGATAAGGCTATAGAACAAATACGAAAAGCAGTTGTTGATTTAAAAAGTTAAACCTGACTTTATTTAATTAACTTTTATCTACGCTGTAGATTTTGTAAATTGTACTGTGAACAGACTATTAAGTATCTTTATTTTTCTTTTTTGTTTAAGTAATTTACTTGCGCAGGTTTCCTCATTACCTAAATCAAAACCTTTTTTATCGGGAGAGCTTTTAGAATACGACGTAGCCTATAAGTGGGGGTTAATATATGCCGATGCGGGATGGGTTAATTTTTCGGTAGACCCTCGGTACGCTAAGCTGAAGCTCTTGACTTGAGAAGGGCTTAGTGCGTTTATTCTATTTTAACAAGCCTAAGGGTTGTATGTCTAACAATCCGCTAATAAATTATTAAACTAATATAGATGCACATATCCACTATAATGGTATGTATTCTTATCCATCCCTTCGGC
>JBIICS010000043.1:0-19654 GCA_044238735.1 Bacteroidia bacterium | reverse complement strand
CTCTTTTATTTAATGGTATGGCACTCGGAGCAAAGAAATAGCGGGTAGCATTTGGGTTGGTAAACCAAGCCTTACCCTTACGGTTAACATAAGCATCGGCAGGGGTTATTTTATCGATTTGATTTAATTCAATTTCAAAATTGTTTAATGAGGAGTTATTAAGCGTTAAAGTTTTTTCGTTTATGCTGATTATTCTTCCAAAATAAGTGAATTTATTTATAGTTTCCAGCAAAACATCGCCTGTTATTCTCAGAGAGTCTAAGTCGTTAATTTTATCCTTAGAAAGGATTAAGTTTCCTAAATTAAAATCAGTTAGCTGAATTTGGTCTTTAGAGTCCAAAGTAAGAAAACCTTTTAGCTTTGTGCCATCGTTTAATTGGATACTTAAAAGGGTAAATAATTTATGTTTATTAGTGTTGTCTTGTGCGATTACGGTATAATTAAAAGCGGTAAAAAACACCAAAAAAATGAAATGCGTTTTCATGTTTTAAGAATAGATTTAAACGCAATATTACTTAAGAAATAATTCTATTAAAATGATTTAAATCATCTTTTAGAAAGATAATCTTCTACAAATTTATAGAGATTGAAATTAGCTTGTTTTAACGATTGGTTAATACCTGATAATAAATCCTGTTTATCAACATTTTTCATCTTGTATTCCTGAATTAATTTGTATGCCTTTTCAGTTAGCAAATAGGGTTTCTTCTCGTTGTGAGCTATTTTATTGTGTTCGTTTATGTAGGCAGATATTTCTTCTATGCCTTCATTTTTTGTAGCGATAGCTTTTACGGCTTTTGCTGTCCAATTTTTGAGCGGTTGTTCGTGAATTAATTGCACTAAATTTTTATGGTATAAATCAGCTCCTGGCCTATCGCTTTTATTTACAACAAATATATCGGCTATTTCCATAATGCCCGATTTAATGCTTTGTACCTCATCACCTGCCTCGGGGACCAAAACCAATACTGTTGTATCTGCTAAGCCTACAATTTCTACTTCCGACTGTCCAACACCAACGGTTTCCACTATAATCATATCAAAGTTAGCAGATCGCATCACGTCTGTAATTTCAACTGTTTTAGCCGATAAGCCTCCTAACGATCCGCGGGTAGCTAATGAGCGTATATAAACATTTGGATTATTAAAGTGTTCCGACATTCGGATACGATCACCTAATATAGAACCGTAATTAAAAGGGGAAGTGGGGTCAATGGCAATTACTCCAATTTTTTTACCTTCTTTGGTATAGTGACTAATTAATGTATTCACTAAGGTGCTTTTACCTGCACCAGGAGGTCCGGTTATACCAATAACAGGAGATTCATTAATGCTTAAATTTTTTAAGATTTCCTGCGATCCTTCAAGATCGTTTTCGACAATTGAAATACAGCGAGCTAGGGATCTGAAATCTCCTTCCGATACTTTTTTAATTAAGTCGCTGTAAAGCATGTGGCTAAGATACAAAATATCCCTTTTGCTTCGAAGTATTCAAAAAGGCTCTGAAAATATTGGTATTAAAGGAAAAATACATTTGTTAAAACTATCGTTTTTATTAACTTTAATGCAAATTAAAAGGATTGAAACATGAAAATTTTAGTAACCGGTTCTAGTGGTTTAATTGGGTCTGAAGCTGTTAGGTATTTTGGTAAATTAGGTTATGAAATAATTGGAGTTGATAATAATTTACGTAAGTTTTTTTTTGGCGATGGAGGCGATACTACCTGGAATTTAAATTTGTTACGTAATGAAGGGTACAAGTTTACACATGTTGAGGTGGATATTCGCGACAGAGCAGCAGTTCTTAATTTGTATAAAACTTTTAAGCCCGATGCTACCATCCATTGTGCTGCTCAGCCTTCGCATGACTTAGCTGCAAAAATACCGTTCGAAGATTTTGATACTAATGCCTTAGGTACTATGAACCTTTTGGAAGCCAGTCGCCAATATACATTTGACTCACCATTTGTTTATATGAGTACTAATAAGGTATACGGTGATAGTCCAAATGAGATTGAATTAGTGGAATTAGAAAAACGTTGGGATTACAAGGATCCAAAATTTTATAATGGTATTAATGAGTCGTGCAGGATAGATCAAACCAAGCATAGTTTGTTCGGAGCTTCTAAAGCAGCAGCAGACATTATGACTCAAGAATACGGACGTTATTTTAACATGCCAACTGTAAGTTTTAGAGGAGGTTGCTTAACAGGGCCTGCTCATAGTGGAGTTGAATTACATGGTTTTTTATCATACTTAGTAAAAGTTGCCGTAACGGGTAAGCAATATACCATATTTGGTTATAAGGGTAAACAAGTACGCGATCAAATCCATAGCGAGGATGTGGTGAGAGCCTTCGAAGTATTTATTAAAAATCCTAAGCCTGGGGCTGTTTATAATTTAGGAGGAGGAAGAGCGAACAGCGCATCTATTTTAGAGTGTATTGATTTAATTGAAAAATATTCCGGTCATCAGTTAAATTATACCTATAACGATACTAATCGTATTGGTGATCATATTTGCTATATGAGCGATTTATCTCTTTTTATGAATGATTATCCTGATTGGAAACTAAGCTATTCGTTAGAGATGATATTAAAAGAGATTATTGAAGCGCAGGAGAAATTGGCAAGGGTAAGCGAGTGTGATTAAGAAAATAAAACTGAAAGCAATTAATAATTTGCTTTTAATCGTTCCAAAAATTAATCGTTCCACCATTCATTAAGGGGTAGTATGTTTTCCAGATTAACTTCTTCTCCTATTTTGGGAATAGACACATTAATTCCTTTTTCCCGAGCAATCACTTTAATTTTTTTTGCTGGTTCATTCCAGGCATGATACGCTAATGCAAATTTTCCCCAGTGAATAGGGAGTAAATAGTATGCCTCTAAATCAATTGCAGCTTCTACCGTTTCTTCGGGATGCATATGAATGTATGGCCATTTTGTATTGTACTGACCACACTCTAAAAACGCAACTTTAAATCCATTAAACGATTTGTTTATCTCTTTAAAGTGTTTATCATATCCCGAATCACCACCAATAAAAATATTTCCATAAGGTGTTTGTAATACAAAAGAACACCATAAAGTTTGAGCACGTTTAAATCCTCTTCCAGAAAAATGACGGGCAGGTGTAGCGGTAATGTGCAGATCGTTATTTATTTTAATATCTTTCCACCAGTCAATTTCGTTTATTAAATCAGAATTTACACCCCAATAGTTGAGGTGAGACCCAACACCAAGTGGGCATACTATTTTGGAAGTTTGTTTTTTTAATTTTAAAATAGTTTCATAGTCTAAATGATCGTAATGATCGTGGGTAATGATTAATAAATCAACAGGGCCAATATCTTCTGCGCTATAAATATTACTTCCTTTAAATGCTTTTATTGAAAAAGAGAATGGCGAGGCATAGCCTGAAAACACAGGATCAATGAGTATTTTAAAGCCATTAATAATAAGTAAATAGGAAGAATGTCCGAACCAATAGTAATAAATTCCTTTCTGATTGGTAGTTATATTTTGTTTAATAGAAGCAATAGGAGAGGAGGGAATTCGGTTTAGATTGGTTTTAAATAAATCTTTAACTAATTCTATGGGTTTTACACCGTTGGCAAAGGTATTGGTTTTAGATTGGTTAATAAAGCTCCCAAGTTTGTATTGAGGAGATTCTTTTATTGAATTTAAATGTGCCCCTGATGGGTTTTTGCCAAAGATTTTCATTGAATTTTTTTATAAAACAAAACGAGGCAATATTAGTTGCCTCGTTTGTAAAAATAATGATGAGTTCTTATTAATTTAAAACTGTTTTAAATGCTTCTAATATTTTAAATGCCTCCTCCTGATTGTGTGATTCGGCATAGGTACGTAAAACTGGTTCGGTTCCCGAAGCTCGTATCATCAACCATTCATCATCATTAAAAAAATACTTAAATCCATCTAAATCTTCTAAACGGGAAACTTTATAATTGCCAAAATGATTGTATTTACCCGATTTACAATTTTCAATAATTTTGTTTTTAAGTTCTTCAGTTAGGTGTAAATCGTTTCTTTCGAACCAAAAAGAACCGGTAATATCATAAACCTCTTGAATTAATTCGCGTAATGATTTTCCAGATTTTGCCATAAATTCCCAAATGGTTAAGCCCATCCAAATTCCATCGCGCTCCGGTATATGGCCTTTAATAGCAATTCCACCCGACTCTTCACCGCCTAACAATACATCTTCCTTAATCATAATGCTGCAGATGTATTTAAAACCAATTTTAACCACGTCTAATGGTAAATTGTAGTGATCGCACATTTTCTTAATACGAACAGTTGTAGAAAACGCTGTAGCTACTTTTCCATTATAACCTTTATATTTTACTAAATAATGGATCAATAATAAAATGATGTGATGAGAATCCACAAAGCTTCCGTCTTTGTCAAATAAACCAATTCTGTCGGCATCACCATCCGTAGCTAAACCACAGGCTATTTCTCCATCAGATAAACGGATTAGTTCGCTAAACGGACGTAGGTTTTTGGCAATAGGTTCTGGAGCCTGTCCTTCAAAGCCCGGATTATGATCGCAGTGTAAAAAGGTAATGTCCGGAAATAAACGGCGCATAACTCTTTGCCCGGCACCGTACATGGCATCGTATGCCAGTCCTAAACCGCTGTTGCGGATAGCATCCAAATCAAAATTTTCTTCTACATGCTTTACATATAGGTCTTCCAGTGGCGCAATTTCAATTTTGCCCGACTTAATAAAATCTTCAATCAGTAAATTGCGGTAGTCGGTTATAGCGTTAGCTGGAATAATATCTTCAATTTCTTGAACCTGTTCGGGTAATAGCGGCCCACCATACGATCCCTTAAGTTTGTAACCATTGTAACCTGGAGGATTGTGGCTTGCTGTAATAATAATACCTAAATCGGCTTTGTATTTAACAGCACCTAAACTTACCATGGGAGTTGATACAAAGTCTTGAGCTAAATAAACTTTTATATCGTTAGACGCTAAAACTTTTGCTACAGTTTCAGCAAATAATTCTCCGGCAAAGCGGCAGTCGTGTCCTACAACCACAATATTCGATTTTGCGTTTTTGGCCATCCAAGCTACAATGGCTTCAGTTACACGAGCTACATTTTCAACTGTAAAATCTTCTGCAATTATGGCTCTCCAGCCATCGGTTCCAAATTTAATTTTCGACATTTTTATAATTGTTTAGTTATATGCATAATCACTTAAATATTCAAAAGCAGGAAGCAGCTTGCCTTTGCTGCAAATGGTTGCCCTTTCTATTATTTTATCCGGATCAGAGCCCAGTATAAAGGGTAGCACTCTTTCCATTAAATCTTTTCCAAAGTCGTCGCTGGCATCACGGGGGAGTTCGCAAGGTAAATTGTCAACTGCCATAACCGTAACCGTTTCCTTATTAAAAGGCACGTCTTCTTTATCGGTTTGAGGATTATAACCGTAAAAAGGTTGTTTTATTGTAGAGGAGCGAACAGTAGAGGGAACAGAGCCATCAATATCGCAGGTAACATCTGCAATAACACTGATGTGGAAATCCTTTTCTTTCATATCTTCTTTTGTAAACATTTTTGGGGAGCGCGGATCCCAAAAATGAGCGGATATATATATATCGCTTACTTTAGTATAATCTTTAAAGATCGATTGATAATTTTCGGGATGAGCGAAGAAGTCCTGCAGATCGAAGTTATGGTTGTCTTTTCTTTCCACATATTCTTTGGTGTTTAACTGGCAATAAACCGGCTCGCGAAAAGAGCAGGTTAAAAATTCGTGGGGAGTTACTTTTCGGATTCGTAAGGCGGATAGTGTTTCGATTACGCCGTTAGCAACGCGTCCGCCGCCGGTCATGCATATTTTGATATTCGGTAACTTAACCCTTTTAAGTTCTTCTTCCATTTCGGCTCGATCGCGACAAAGGTGGGCCGGTTTAATACTAAATAAATCGTATTTACGACCATAGCCTAAAATACCGTTGTAAGCACCCACAATGCCGGCATAACGTCCGAATCCAATAATCCTGTTGTTAGAAGCGTCTGTTAGCGTCTCATAATCAATCATATCAACTTTTTTTTCAATAAGTTGCATCATTAATTTCTTGTTATGGGCTTGTTTTTTAATGGTATGAGAGAAGAAGAAATATTTTTTACCTGGAATTAATTTATCGTTCGGAACTTCTTTAACCCCCATTAGAATATCACAGTCGCTGAGGTCTTCTTTTAGGGTAAGCCCGAAGGATTCATATTCATCATCCTTATAACATCTGATAGGACTGGGTTGAATGAATATTTCGAGATCAGGGTATTTCATAAGTAACTCCATGCAGGTAAGAGGAGTGAGGGGAACGCGCATATCGGGGGGTGATTTTTCTTCGCGAAGAACGCCAATTTTTATTTTTTCTGTCAGCATGTCTTTTAAAATATACACAAATATAAAGTTTTGTACCTTTGTACGATATTTGAAGTAACATTCGTACGTTCTTTTCTTATGGGGTCGACAGGTTTTGACAGCAATTGGTGGGTATGTAAGCATGCCGTGTGTTGTGAATATGGCACGATAATCCTAATTCTCAAAAATTTGTAATTGGCGAGTATAACTACGCCATGGCTGCCTAATACTAGGTATTAGAAGCCTTTGTCTAGCAGGGGGCATTGCTCTGTAGCACTCTGCCAAGGCATCAGCAAGATGGAGCTAGCCTTTAAAAGCTTCGGTTAAAGGTGAAATTTAAGAAGCTAAGTTCTAATTTGGTGTGATTCTTTGCCTGATTAGTTCCGAAAATTAAAAAGATTCTAAGTATGTAGAAAGCTTATTGCATCGTTGTTTGGACGAGGGTTCGAATCCCTCCGACTCCACAAAAATGGAAAAAGTGTAGAAAAATGGCTTATCATGGTCTTTTCTGCACTTTTTTGCTTTCATGGGGTTAGAAAATCTTAATATATCTTTTTTAGATTTCATCATTATAATATTTTATTTATACTTCTTATAAATTTTAAACGTTAATAGTATTAAATTCATATTATACTAGTTAAAATCTAGTTAAAACGATGAAAAATAATTTGAATAAATACTTTTTGGTATTCTTAATCTGTTTATTAGCATTAGTAAGTGTTTTAATTTATTTACTATATACATATACTTGGTTCCCTGATTTTGTGGAAAATGCGATTTTATGGGGGGGGTTATTAATTATTTTTCTACCTCTTGTATTGCATAAAAAAATGGACAATTATATTATTTTGTACATGATGTCGTTTTTTGCGCTTTCATTGCTTGCATTAATATTTTCCAACATAAAATATGATTATATTTTAAAGTATGATTTTACAAAAAATGATCAGCGATATAGTTTTATAAAAACACTAAAACATCGTGAAAATGAGATAGGTTATAATTATTCAATAGAAACCGGTCTTGATACAACAAATTCAGAATACAATGATTCTTATTTTAAACTTGAATATTATGAGAACAATATACTCTATCAGAAGATAGAGAACAAAGTGTTAAGAGAAATTTATGAAGGGAAAAAGAAAACATATTATAGAAGATATTATTATAACTACAACAAGTTTCTTAATGAATCTCAATGTTTATTTCATAAAAGAGATAGTTTAAATTATATTAAAACTACTGGAAACGAACCTTTAATTGATGAATATAATCATAATACTTTTTCGAAGTTACTTGATGAAGAAAAAGGAATTGATAATTATTATGATAAATATCATCTCCGTTTGCCGGTTAAAGAGGAAGTATTAATAAAACTAGATGGAAAAATTGTAATTAATTTCTATGTTAAATCAAACTACAATATTACTTATGAATATTTAAGATCAAGAAATGATGTGAAAATCATCTTGACAAACAAAAAGTTATTAAAAACGGATTCTACTATAATAATACAATCCTCTGATTTTCCAGAAATAGCAAAAGTAATATGTTATAATAATGGTAAAGGAGTTTCTAAATATGTAAAAAACAAGAATTATTTCATTGAAGAAAAATATGAAACAGCCTTTCAGGCGTTAAAGCAAATAAAATTTAGTGATATTTATAAGTCTGCTGTTGATTTAAGTGTTTTCTGAACTTTAGTTCAAAACAACATCAAATAAACATGAAATCACTCTATCGTTGTAATAATTATAACTTAATGGAAATTGAGTTAGTAAAAGTGGTCTGTAAAATATATTTAGTATAATAAACGAATTTCTCATTTACATTAAATAATTTTGTATTATGGTAAATTTAAAGGAGATAGAAAACAATTGCCTTCAATATGAAGGTAAAAAAATGAGTGTTTTAGGCGTTCAAAAAGTAAATGAGGACTTGAGGTTTAAAATGCTTTCTGAAAATAAATTACTTCAAGATGTTGTTGATGAAATTAAGATTTTGAGAGTTGGTGAAGATGGTAAGTGCGAATTTAATAGATTAGGACTAATATATTTAGATCAAACCATAGAAAGACGTAAAAAAACAATCGTAGAAAATGACCTAAGAGCTTTATGTTTTTCTGATTTCTGTCTAAATTTTTGGTATTTAAGCTAAAAACTATCAATGTCTTAAGTTTAGGTAAGGCTCTAAATTGGCTAAAACCTCAATATCTTCAAGCAATTGTTTCGATATTTCGTCAGTAGTGCCCACCCAAAGGGACAAACCAATTTTTTTGTTTTGTCCCTTTTTTCATTTCCTCTGAAACAATTGTAAATACTGGCGTTTCGAAAGATTCTGTTTTTATAAATTAGAGTTCGAACTTTTTTTGAAAATCAAGGTTTTTACCCTAGTATCTCTGAGGGATTCGAACTTTTGAGTTTATTTTTTCAGGAGGTTAAATAATTCCGTATTTATATAAAGTGTTTCTTTCCAAACCTTTTTGGATTTTAAAACTTCAGTTTTTTCCAGCTCTTTAAGATATTTTGATGCTGTAATTCGCGAAATACCTAATCGATTTTCTAAATATTCGCTTTTACAATAAGGTTGCTCAAACAAAATTTCAATCAATTCTTTACTATAAATTTTAGGAATCATTTTTTGCACCGCTCCTTTTGTTTGATCAAACAATTTGTTTATTCTGTTAACCTGAAAAATTGTTTCATTTGCGGTAGATTCTATTCCTTTCAAAATAAATAAAATCCAAGTTTCCCAATTTTGTTTTGTTCTAACTTCTTGTAACAATTTATAATAATCAGATTTGTTATCTATGATATAACCGCTTAAAAATAACACAGGGTTTTCAAGCAGTCCACCCATAATTAAGCACAAAATATTTATTATCCTTCCAGTACGCCCATTGCCATCATAAAAAGGATGGATGCTTTCAAATTGATAATGTTGAATAGCCATTTTTATTAAGTGTGGGACATCATCTCCCTCATTTATGTATTGCTCGTAGTTTCTCAATAGTCTATTTATAGCATCAATATTGTCAGGAGGCGTATAAATCACTTTTCCTGTAGATACATTTCGAAGAGCAGTACCTGGCAATTTTCTTAATCCTGCATTATTTTCTTCAAGTATTTTTTGAATTTCAATAATTGCATTTGTTGTTAGAAATGACTTCTTCTTTATAAAGTTCACTCCGTAAAGCATTGCCTCGCGGTATCGCAAAACCTCCTTTGTGGCTGTATCTATTTGAATACCTTTAGCAGAAAGGGCTTGGTATAATTTGTCTTGTGTTGTTATTACATTTTCTATTTCCGAACTAGCTCTAGCTTCTTTCAAAATAACTGCATTAAGCAAAATTTCCGGATTTGGTAAAATGTGAACTATTCCTTTTAATTCTGCCAATGCAACTGAAGATTTTACTAGTTGCCTTAAAACTTTTACAGTTTCAATTTTATCTTTATTAGGAGGCAAAAAAGGCAGATTATTAAATGCAATTTCACTATCCGGAACTATATTTTTTTTACTTTTTGTCATGTAAAGCGTTTTTACCTGATGGTCTTATCATGTAAAGATAATTAAATATTTTATACCTGATAAGTTTATCATGTATAGTTTTTATACATGAGAAAATACGCCTCTTAAAGAAAATACTACAGGCTTAAATATTGCTTTAACTCACTGATTTTATTGAGATCTTCAAGAAAAGAGTTCGGAAAAATGTCGGTGGAGTCCACAAAATTACCACAATTGACCGGATTTTACCATAATTGAAGGCTTGCTTTTTGCAGGCCTTTTTGGTTTTCAAAATAACTTTAACTTTTAAATAATTTTTAGTTTGAACTAAATATTCTTTATTATTATTTAAATATTTTAAACAATAATATGTAAACAAATTTGTTTATATTTGTTTATGCAAAATTTTATAAATATCAATAAAATAAAAGGTTTACACCCTGGTTTTATACTTGAACGAGAACTTAAAAAAAGGAAAATCAAAAAAAGTCGTTTTGCATTAAGCATTCAGGAATTTCCACAAACTCTCGGCTCCATTACAAAAGGGAAACGTAAAATGAATACTCCTTTGGCTTTAAAAATTGAGCAGGCATTAGGTTTAGAGGAAGGCTATTTTATGATTATTCAGGCTTTTTACGAAATTGAAGAAGAGAAGAAAAAAATAAACCAAAAGCGCCCTACCATTTCCAAATTAAGAAGGGTGTTATTTTGGGATACAAATTTTGATAAAATTGATTGGGAATTGCAAAAAGAAGCTGTAATCAAAAGAGTTTTTGAACGAGGAAATGAAGAAGAAAAAAAGGAGATTACTCGCTTTTATGGAAAAGAAGTTATAAATAAAATTATATCCTGATTATGCTTCAAAAATTACATCTAAACACAGTGAGCAATTTACTGTTTGATATTCTAAATCAATTAATGCATGCGGATGAGTTTAATAAATTCAGGTTAGTTGGTGGCACAGCTATTAGTTTACAAAAAGGACATCGTTACTCTATTGATATCGATTTATTTACCGATGAAGAATACGATTCAATTAATTTTGACTCTATAGACTCTTACTTAAGAAAAAATTTTAATTATGTTGATACCGGTAACGACAATCCCCAAAATTGCCCGGTTTATACCGAAAATAGAGCCTCGTTGAAAAGCGGGGCTTTTTGGTTTTAAAAGTTCCATCCTATCTTTTATCAACATTAATCACTAAAAATTTCAGTATACCTTGATTCGATTGATTTAATTTCAGAGGGTTTCATCATTTTAAATTCCTTTTGTTTTGCTCTTTGCGAAAGTTTTCCTTTTCCTTGTTCAAGAAATCTTACTAGTAAGGAAATTACGCTATCGGGCATTTCAAAACAATCTTCCAAATAGTTTTTAAACTCATCGTATCTTTTTAAATATTCAACTTCCGCTGGAATAGTCTTTTCAGTAGTCTGAAGAACACAATCGTATAAAAATTCTATCTGCTTGGTGGCATCAAAGTATCGGTATAAATCTATCGTGTCATTAAAAACTTCAACATTATTCTTTTGGGTAGTTCTCCATTCAATCAGATTGAGACGCGGTATTGAATAGTGCTCCAATACTTTTCTGTAATCATTTATTCTTTCCAAAAGTATAGCTGATACAGGGAAAATAATTCCGTCTGGCACATATTTCTTTCTCGCTAGTACGTGATGAATTAAATACCTATGAATCCTACCGTTACCATCTTCAAATGGGTGAATAAAAACGAATCCAAATGCAATAATACCTGCAGCAAAAACTGCATCAACTTTTTCATCACCTTCGAGTTTTTCTGCGGTTTCAATTAAACCACCCATTAGTGAAACTAAATCCTGATGCTTTGCAGAAATATGATCAGGAATTGGGGTGCCATGCTGGCGGTCATGTTCTCCAACAAAGCCACCTTGCTTTCGAAAACCCATATTTACAAAACGAGAATTCTCGATAACCAGTTGTTGCAATCTAATTAATTCTTCCCGGGTAATTTTTTTATGTCCTGCCTGACCAATTGCACGACCCCAACGTTGTGCCCTATTTTGCAAAGGTCTCTCTCCTTCGATTGCGTATGATGCCTTTGAGTCCTTAAGTAATAAAAAAGCGGCAGTTCTTGCCATGATATCTGGATGAATATTCTTAATAATCTTTTTTATTTTATCAGATAAATTAAGCTTCAGAAATGATTCTGTTTTTTCAGTTTTTCTAATTGTTGGACAGAAATCTTTAACCCCTAGTAAGTTATTTTTGACTCGATGCCGTTTTGATGAAATAACTGATCCTGTATATTGAATAGATTCATCAACCAAATCAACGTAGTTTCCTGTTCGAACATCCTCAATTTTGAGCCTTTTATTAGTTAGCCACTCATATAAAAACCAAATTCTACGGCTATAGGAACCTGTCGGTTCATTTTTAATGAAGTTGGTAATTTCAACTACACTTATTTTTTTGAAAAGAGAATTTAATACAGCCAAATCAACTCCTTCATATTTTAATGCGAAGGTTAGTTGATCAAATAAAGAATCTTTTGGTTTGTGTCTTGGCGTTAAAACTCGCCACTCGTCATTACTAAACACTTTATGTTTTTCTCCAATAATTGTAAGTTGATCTGGAATGGGAACTTGTAAATCATAGAAATCTATTAAGGCCGCATATCCAACAACCCAGCCTTTTTCCGGAGTATGACGCCCATGAAAAACATTTACTGGTTTTGAATATTGTTTACTTTTCATTGCTTAACCTGAAAAACATTTATACATTCAAAGGTATGAAAAATAATTCCGGAATGTGAATTTTAATTATTTTTAATTACTATTTATGAATAATAATTATAATTATAATATATTCTATTAATGCAAGACCGACTATTAATTAGTTACAATATCAAATTCTGTTTTTTTGGCAAGTTTTGATATTACAACGGATTAAAATCTTTATTTAACAAGCATAGTAAATCCAAATTTTCTTGAAAGGAGTTCGAAAAAATGTGGGTGGAGTCCACTCTAAGTGAAAGCACACCAATTTTGGTGTGCTTTCTTTTTTTATACCCTCCTAAACCCTTATCAATGCTAAGAATTTGTGCGATGACTTCGTTAATTTGAAGAGTTCGAACTTTTTCTAAAAAAAGCACTTTAAACCTGGTATCTCAAAGGGATTCGAACTTTTTTCTAAAGAAATGGCATCACCTGATAATTATGATTTCAAAATGCGAATTAAATCATTGTTGATATAGAAAACTTCTTTACCTTCTTGATGTGGTGATACAATTCCAATATCAGTTAATTCATGCATGTATTTTGTTAATGTAGTTCTGCTTTTAACTTCTAATAACTCACCAATTTTTTTTGGTTTTATATAGGGTTGTGAAAATAAAAGCTGATTCAATTCAAGACTATACCACTTTAATTTATTTTTTGCGTACAAATGTGTAGCATTCATTTGATCCAATATCTCATCAATTGTTTGATTTGTTTCTTTTGCTGTTATTTCAACTGCAGTTAGCATGAAATTAAGCCAAGGCTTCCATGCGTTTCGAGTTGTTACACCAGCTAAATTAGCATAGTAATCGTCTTTATTATTTAAAATGTACTTACTTAAAAACAAAACTGGATGGGATAACAATTCTTGATGAACCAAGTATAACAAATTTAATATTCTTCCCGTTCTTCCATTACCGTCTGTAAAAGGATGTATAGCTTCCAATTGATAATGGCCAATAATCATTTTAAGAAGAGGATCTATCGGGTGTTTTTTGTGGTCGTTTAAAAATTCAATTAAATTTTTTATTTTTTTATCTACAATTTCGATTCCGCGAGGAGGTGTATAAATTATCTCACCTGGTTTAAACTCACTTTGCCCCCTTTTAATAACAACCTGCGATTGTGGTGGACGAATACCTTGCCTTGTGTTTTTAATTTGTTGAAATACTTTTACAATTGTTGCTACATCTAATTTGTTTTTTGATTTAATCGTATTGTATCCTTTCCATAAAGCTTCACGATAACGAAGCACTTCTTTCGTGGCATTGTCTGTAGTTTCTTCCCTTAGTGTATCCGAAACCGCTTTAAAAAGTTCATCATCTGTAGTAAAAATATTTTCTATTGCGGTTGACGTTTTGGCTTCTTGCAATGTAATGGTGTTAACCAACATCGTAGGGTTTGGCATACGCATGATGTTGCGGTTTAACTCCGCTAGGGCTCTAGAGGCTATCCCCCATTTATATAAAATGTCTTTATCAAATATGTCATCCGAAGGAGGTAAATCAGGCAAATCATTGTATGGTATATTTCTATCGAATTTCTTCATTTTGCTTATCTGTCCATTATTTGGTTAAAAATGAACATATAGCAAATATATGTTCAAATTTGATCAAAACAAACTACATGTCCAATATTTTAAAAAAAAATGGACATATAGGTGTATCGTGTTCATTTTTGCCTAAAATTTATACCTAACAAGTTTCTCATGTATAGTTTTTATACATGAGAAAATACGCCTTTTAAAGAAAAATACTACAGGCCTAAATATTGCTTTAACTTACTGATTTTATTGAGATCTTCAAGAAAAAAGTTCGAAAAAATGTAAGTGGAATCCAATCATAGTGAAAGCACACCCAATTTGGTGTGCTTTTTATACCCTCCGAACCCCTTATCAATGCTAAGAATTTGTGCGATGACATCGTTAATTTGAAGAGTTCGAACTTTTTCTAAAAAAAGCACTTTTAACCCGGTATCTCAAAGGGATTCGAACTTTTAGAACAAATTAAAAAAGTATGAATATGGAATTTTATGGAATCATATTCCAAATAATTCCGTATATCGGATTATAATTACAGCGCTTTATTTTTTTTAAAAGAGGCCTTTCGCTTTATAGCTTCAGCTTAGTTGGGCTTTTTTAATCCAGAATCATTTCAAGCTTGCCTGGATAGTTTCTGTAATAAAATTTAAATCCCTAAGAATTGACATTTATTTAATAATTCAGACTAAAACTCCCAAAAATCAATCTCTCCAACAACCTTAATTCCGTCAAATCTCACTAACTTTGCACCTTATTTTTCAAGCATGATATCAGTTGACGCAGTAACAGTAGAGTTTAACGGCTCGAGTCTTTTTTCAGACCTTTCTTTTCCCATTAATCCTAACGACAAGATCGCTCTAATGGGTAAGAACGGGGCAGGCAAATCAACCCTGCTCAAAATAATAGCAGGGCAGAACAAGCCCACTCGAGGAAAAGTAAATGCACCTAAGGATGCCATAATAGCATACCTGCCTCAGCATTTGTTGGTAGAAGACAACTGTACTGTTTTTGAAGAAACGGCAAAAGCGTTTGCTAAGATCAACGATATGCAGAAACGAATCGATGAGCTAAATAAGCAACTGGAAACGCGAACCGATTATGAATCTGAAGAGTATTCAGCGATAATAGAAGAAGTCTCGGACCTCAGTGAAAAATTTTATTCTACTGAGGAAATTAACTTTGATGCGGATATAGAGAAAACATTATTGGGCCTTGGTTTTTTAAGAAGCGATTTTACCCGTTCCACACGAGAGTTTAGCGGAGGCTGGCGAATGAGAATTGAACTGGCTAAAATCCTTTTGCAAAAGCCCGATCTAATTCTTTTGGATGAGCCTACCAATCACCTCGATATCGAATCCATTCAATGGTTAGAAGATTTCTTAATCAACAATGCAAAAGCAGTGATGGTAATCTCGCACGATAAAACATTTGTTGATAATGTAACGAACCGTACCATCGAAATTACCATGGGGCGCATATACGATTATAGAGCCAAGTACTCACATTACCTCCAACTTCGAAAAGAAAGACGCGAGCAGCAGCAAAAGCATTGGGAAGAGCAGCAACGCGAAATAGCTGATATAAGAGATTTCATCGAAAGATTCAAAGGCACCTATTCCAAAACGTTGCAGGTACAGTCGCGCGTTAAAATGCTTGAGAAGATGGTGCTTGTTGAAGTTGACGAGGTAGATACTTCGCAACTTAACCTAAGGTTTCCTCCATCGCCTCGCTCGGGCAATTACCCAGTTATTGCTGATGGTGTATCTGTTAAATACGGTGATCATGTGGTTTTTAAAGATGCTTCCATGACTATAGAACGCGGGCAAAAGGTGGCTTTTCTAGGGAAGAACGGTGAAGGTAAATCAACCATGATAAAAGCCATTATGGGCGAGATAAAGGTGGATGAAGGAACTCTGCAAGTAGGTCACAACAGTTTCGTTGGTTATTTCGCACAAAACCAGGCATCTCTTCTCGATGAGGATCTCACCGTGTTTCAAACAATCGATCACATAGCAGTAGGCGATATACGCTCCAAGATTAAGGATATTCTCGGTGGTTTTATGTTCAGTGGAGATAATATTGAGAAAAAAGTAAAGATGCTTTCAGGGGGTGAAAAAACCAGACTTGCCATGATTAAATTATTGCTACAACCCATAAACCTGCTCATTCTGGATGAGCCTACTAATCACCTCGATATTAAAACCAAGGAAATTTTAAAGGATGCATTAAAAGCATATGACGGAACGCTTATACTCGTTTCGCATGACCGTGATTTCCTTGACGGACTAGCTACAAAAGTTTTCGAATTCGGTAATAAGCGCATTAAAGAGCATTTTGAAGATATCAACGGCTTCCTCAGAAATAAGAAGATGGAGAATCTGCGGGAGATCGAGAGAAAGTCTGTAAAACAAGTTTAATTTATTGGTAATGTTTTAGCATCCTATTGCTAGGACAAAGTTTAACAAAGCCTGGTTATTAAAACCGGGCTTTTTGTTTTATATAAAAAAAGGCCTATTCGCTTCATGGGTATAAACTTAACTCCTCCTTGTTTTCTATTAAGATGATTTAAAATGAGTTTAATAAGTGTAATAGTATAATGGTCTTTTTTAACAAAACAATCTAAAATCTTATTTATAAAAGAAATATATAGTAAAATTTAATTAATTAAAATGATAGATTTATTTATGAATAAAACACATAGTTATAAAGCTCATATAGAGTGGACGGGTAACAAGGGTAGTGGAACCGACCACTATCAAAATTATGAACGTAGCCATAATGTAAAAATAAATGGTAAAGTTAACCTGGAGTGTTCTTCCGATTCTCCATTCAGAGGTGATGCATCAAAACATAATCCCGAAGACTTCTTGCTCGTTTCACTTTCTTCATGCCATATGCTTTGGTACCTTCATTTGTGTGCAGATGCTGGTGTAATTGTATGTAGTTACGAAGATGATCCAATTGGTGTAATGCTCCAATTTGAAAATGGTTCAGGTAAATTTTCTTTGGTAACCTTGTATCCTAAAGTAAAGGTTTTAAATGAAAGCATGAAGCAAAAAGCAATTGATTTACATGAGAAATCACATCAATACTGCTTTATCGCAAACTCAGTTAATTTTCCGGTTAAACATTTGCCAATTGTTGAAATTGCTTAAATGCCTGTATGAAAAATTGCGTACTACTATTTAATAAAGAGTTAATCAAATTACACTAAATTATAATGATTAGTAATGAAAACAACTTTAGTTTCAATCTTATTTTTTTTAATCTTTAGTAAGATATTTTCTCAACCGTTAATTCAAAATTTTACAGCAATCGGTTCAATGCTTATAGATGTTGTTCAATTTAATGAGGATACATTCGTTTCAATTTCTGACAATACTTTAATTCGTTCTGGCGATAAAGGAATAAGTTGGAATGTGGTTTATAGTTTTCCTGTCGGTCAAGGCGTGAGTCACCTTTTTGAAAGAAATGATACGATTTATGCTTTCGGAAAAATGATTTACCGTTCTGTTGATGGAGGTTTAAGTTGGAGCCCAATAAACAGACCTCCCGGTCAAACTAATATTGCTAAAATCGTAGCAATGCCAAATTTAAAGTTTTGGATTGTTACAGAGTTCCAAAACAATCAGAATGCCACTATTTGGGAAACAAATGCTGATTTTTTAAATTTTACTAATAAAATTAATTTTAATGGTGCAATTAATGACGTAAGTAATTTTAGTAGTGATACGGTATACTTAACCAGTATTTCTCAATCTGCTGAATTTGATATTTTAAGATCGTATAATTCAGGATCAACATGGCAAAATGCAGGCATTGATATTTCCGCATATTCACCTTCTTTTGTCAACTATACTAGTTTTCTTCATTGTGAGGATGCTAATAATTGTAATTTATTTATCAATTATTATATGAATCACGTGTTTTATACAACAAATGGATTTTCATCTATTGCGTTTGATACGCTTTTGATGTCTTCTCAAATATCAGGATATTTTACTTGCCATCAAGATGATTACATTTTACATACCGCTGTTGATGGTGCAGCGGGTTATATATACCGTGTAAAAAGGAAATTAAATGGTAAGTTGGATTTTATTGAAAAAACATATCTAAATCTGTATATAAATGGTTTCAATTTTAATGATAATCAGTTGGTTGCAGTTGGTTCGGATTTAAAAGGAATTGTTTTAAATGGCTTGTGTTCGGAGCCCAGTAAAATTAAAGACCATGAAGCTAAAGCCAATATTCGTATTAAAAAATTAGACACTAAGTATTTGTTTTGTATGGATGGGGATGAATTTTTTTCCGAAGCATATGTATTTAATGAATTCGGACAATTAATCAGTGTTTTTAAATCAACCCCGTGTATAGAATTTAATACACAGGATAGAAGTCCGGGTTTATACCTTCTAAAATATAAAAACGGGAATGGTTATTATTCTGTTTATAAGTTTGGAGTGAATAAATAGTTTATGTTAGAAGCTTTGTAAGTTGTGCGTTTTTAATGGAACTATCAAACGATTAAAATCAACTTAAGAATTGTACATAAAAAAAAATCTTCTGTTTTAACAGAAGATTTTCTTTGGAGCTTAAACCAGTTGCTTTTTCTTAAACTGAGGGGCAACAACCAGCTCTTTAGTGCCGTGAGTATAGTTGTAAAAACCTTCACCTGACTTAACGCCTAACTTTTTAGCGGTTACCATATTTACTAATAAAGGGCAAGGAGCGTATTTGGGATTTCCAAAACCATCATGTAATACCCTTAATATAGATAAACATACATCCAGCCCAATAAAATCGGCTAGTTGTAAAGGCCCCATCGGATGGGCCATGCCTAATTTCATAACCGTATCAATTTCTTCAACGCCCGCAACGCTTTCGTACAAAGTATAAATAGCCTCATTAATCATCGGCATTAAAATACGGTTAGCTACAAACCCAGGATAATCATTAACTTCAACAGGTACTTTAGAAAGTTTTCGCGATAAGTCCATAATGCAATCAGTTACTTCATCGCTTGTAGAATAACCACGTATTACCTCAACCAGTTTCATAACCGGTACCGGGTTCATAAAATGCATTCCGATCACTTTTTCGGGTCTTTTAGTTACAGATCCAATTTTGGTAATAGAGATAGAGGAAGTATTGGAAGCCAAAATAGTATGAGCAGGAGTATACTCATCCAGGTTTTTAAATAAGTTTAGTTTTATTTCAACGTTTTCGGTAGCTGCTTCCACTACTAAATCGGCATTTTTAACCGCTTCTTTTAAATCGGTGAAAGTGGTAATATTGGCAAGGGTTTGTGCTTTTTGTTCTTCGGTTAAGCTGCCTTTGCTTACCTGGCGGTCTAAGTTTTTAGCAATTGTTGCCAATGCTTTTTCTAAAGCAGGCTGAGAAATGTCTATTAAATGGGTGTTGTATCCAAATTGAGCAA
>JBIICS010000162.1:0-5948 GCA_044238735.1 Bacteroidia bacterium | reverse complement strand
AAAGATGTTTCCAATAGCTTGTACCTAAGCGAAGACACTTATTTAGAGGGATTTGACCGAGAGGCCAGAGGAAAAAAAATTCAAAAAGCCCTGTGGGGTTCTATTACTGGACTGGTCTCAGGTATTGTATTATCATACATAACTGCCGGCAATTAAAACATTTAATCTAAAAGACCATTTAATTTATGGCAATTTTTTTATTGCCCTTGGTGCTTTTTGTATGGCACTCGAAAGTACTCTTTTAGCAAATAAAACAATTTCACTATTTGATATCAATTATGCTTTACTCTTATTTTTTTCTACACATTTAGCCTATCATTTTCAAGGATTTTTTGGATACAACGCCAGTATAAAACCATTCTACTCGCCTAGGCACTTATTTTATAAAATTTATAAACCCCAACTGCCATTTATTGTTGCAATATCTGGGGTTTTATCCCTTTTTTTTGCCTTTAAATGTGGATTTACTGTAATTCTTTATTTAGTTCCTGTAATCATTATTTCGGCTTTGTATAACTTAAAATTGGGGTTGTTTATAGGGCTAAGACACATTCCTTACATAAAGACTTTTTTAATTGCATTTGTTTGGGCTTATTCGCTTTCTTTTCCTTTTCATGTAATGTATCCGCATTTTCCAATAATTTTTATTTTCATCCGAAATTTCCTTTTTGTTTTAGCAATCACTATCCCTTTTGATTTAAGAGATTTAAACCGCGACCCCAATTGGCTTAAAACTATTCCTCAAATTTTAAACGAGAACGATACCCGGGTATTGTCCATTACATTGCTAAATCTGTATTTTATTATTAGCTGGATGTTTAATACCCATGGTTATTACTTAATTGGAGATTTTATTTTATTTATAATTGGTTCATTATTAATTAATATAACAAGACCAGATCAAGGCGACAAATTATATTTAATGGGTTTAGACGGATTACTTATTCTGAAATTTTTGGTTGTTTATACCCTTTTGTGGATTCAACAATCGTAAGTAAAATAGTTTTTATAAACCTATTTTAAACACCAAATCACTCTTTAAAAAAATCTAGCATGTGTAAATCGAGGAGATTAACATTTTTATAATAATAATGGATAATTTCTTTGTAGTCGTAACCAAGTTTAGACATATATATTGCTCCTTCCTGGCTAAGACCCACTCCATGGCCATATCCAAAGCCATTAAGAATTACCGAGTCTCCGGTTAAACGAACATTAAAAAAAGTAGATTTTAAACCCAAATCGGTACGCATATCTTTTAATAAAACATTATGTGATTTATTAAAGTATATCTCCCGCTGATTACATGTAAAATTAAATATTTCGGGGCAACAAGAGGTATCTGTTAATTTATATTTTTTATGAAAATAATCAAACCACTGCTGTTTAGTAAAAGTTTTTTGCCATGTAGCATTTCTACCCTTTAAACTAAAGCTGTCGGGCACCGATTTTAAATAAGATTTAGGGTGATTCCAAACATCTTCGCAGTTAACCGTTTGACCACCGCTGTTACTATGAAAAGCAGCAATTATTAATTGATTCTGATAATCTACAAGTACCTGGTTTTTAGTTTCAAGGGTGGCCTTCTCAATTAAAACATTGCGGTGCTGTTTACCGAAATAAACCTGACAATGAACATTATCACATAAGTTATATCCTTCAGAATCGTGCCTGCGAATATGACTTAAGGCATAAGTTCTGCATAATATACTTTGTACCTTATAATATTCAAAAGGAGCCTTAGTGCCAACTTCACTTTCTACAACACCTGCAACATAATCTTCAATAGATACTAAATTGATTATTTTAAAACCTTTATATCCCGGTTTAATTAATATATCATCACCATAACTTCTGATAGATTTATTTGGCGATACCGGTTTTAACTTAATATTACCTTTGTGTTCAAGAGATTTAAAAAAAAGAGATTTACCCTTGCAAACCTCTTTATGTTCATTTACCATGAATATACTATCGTTTTCCATAGAAATTTGATAAATAAAGTCTTTACAAGAATCGGCAATTAGTCTATTATCAATCCATATTTGATACGCACCAATTTCATGCGATATTAAAAGTTTGGAAATTTTTAAGTCCAGCAACAAAGATACTTTAACGGTATCACGAAGATTAGCTTTAGTATAAAAGCTAAAAGAAATTAAAAAAAATATGATCCCAAATAACTTTTTCATTCTGTTATTTCAGCGAAAGAATTTCGTAAGCTGCTCTTTCGGAAGCACCAACACCGCCCAATGCTTTTTCCACTTCATTATAAGCAGATAACATTTTTTGTCTATCCCCCCCCTCTTCAATAATACTTGATAGCTGTAATACAAGATTTTTTTCGGTAAGCTCGTTTTGAATTAATTCTTTAACAATCTCTTTATTCATTATTAAATTTACCAACGAAATAAATTTGACTTTTATCAGCCGTTTGGCTATTTGATATGAAATTTTAGATCCCTTATAACAGACAACTTCCGGAACCTTAAACAAGGCTGTTTCCAATGTAGCGGTTCCGCTAGTTACTAGTGCAGCTCTAGCGTTATTGAGCAAATTGTAGGTGTCGTTATAGATTATTTTAACATTGTTATTAAGATAATGTTCGTAAGCTTTTTCACTAATTGAAGGTGCACCTGCAATTACAAACTGAAAATTACTAAAATGCTTTACAACCGAACACATATACTTTAACTTAACATTAATTTCCTGATATCTGCTACCGGGAAGCAATGCTATAATAGGCTTATTATTTAAATTATGTTTATTTAAAAAATCTTCTTGACTAATTGCATTATGCATTTTAAAATTATAGATAGCATCTAAAAGCGGATGACCAACATAGGCAACATTAAAATTAAATTTGGCATAAAATTCTTTTTCGAAAGGAAGAATACATAACATTTTGTCTACCACCTTTTTAATTTTATAGACTCTGTTTTGTTTCCATGCCCAAACCTGAGGGCTAATATAATATACCACCTTAAAACCTTTGTTTTTTGCAAACTCAGCAATCCTTAAATTAAAACCAGGATAATCAATTAGAATTATTAAATCCGGATTAAACGCTAAAATGTCTTTTTTACAAAAATCGATATTATTTAAAATTGTTTTAAGATTGCTTACAACTTCGATAAACCCCATAAAAGCTAAGTCTTTATAGTGTTTAACCAGAACAGCACCTTGTTCTTTCATTAAATTACCACCCCATGCTCTAATATTAAGCCCGGGTTGTTTTTTATATAGTTCCTTTAATAAATTAGAACCATGTAAATCACCCGAAGCTTCTCCGCTAATTACATAAAGTTTCATTAAACAATCTTTAAAATAAAATTTGCAACTGTATAAACGATAGTCATTAATACCACGCCTCTGGCTGAATTATACATATGAAACTGAATAAATATAAAAAACATAGGTAAATTAGCTATTACGCACAAGCTCATTAGCTGGGTATAAATATTTCCATTAATTAAATAACGAAAAAACTTATACATGCCCATATGACTATAGTTTAAACTATAATAAACTAAAAAGGCTATAACAGGAGAAATAAAGCCTGCCATTAAACCTACCCACCATTTATTATTTTTATTTAGCATTATTCGAGTGGTTTTAATTTTTGAATTGCCTGATAAGCGGTTAAATCATACTGAGTAGGAACAACCGATACGTAATAATCGCTTAAAGCAAATTCATCAGTATCATTTTCTTTATCCGGATTTTGCAAATAACCCGTTAGCCAGTAATAGGGTCTGCCATTGGGGTCGTGTCTTTCATCAAATTTTTCAATCCAAACTGCTTTTGCCTGTCGGCATATTTTAATTCCCTTATAAGGTTCCCCTTTATATTTTGGAAAATTTACATTTAAACAAGTACCATTTTCTAAACCGTTTTCTAAAACATGTTTAATCACTTTTTCCACATGAGGCAAACAGGCACTAAAATTAGCATTAATAGAGTAATCGCATAAAGAGAAACCAACCGAGGGTATTCCTTCAATAGCACCCTCAACAGCTGCACTCATGGTGCCGGAGTAAATAACACTAATAGAGGAATTAGAACCATGATTAATACCGGATAGTATTAAGTCTGGTTTACGTTTTAAAATATTTGCAATGGCCAATTTTACACAATCTACAGGAGTTCCCGAACAGGCATATTCGCGGTAAACGTCATTAACTTCAATCTCCTGTAAACGCAATGTATTGTTAATAGTAATTGCATGCCCCATGCCACTTTGAGGTTTATCGGGTGCTACTACAATTACATCGCCGTATTTTTTTGCAGCATCTATTAAATTTCTGATGCCGCTTGCTGTGTAACCATCATCATTAGTTACTAATATCAAGGGTCTTTTACTCATTTTTTTTGTCTACATCATGAAATTATAAATAATTAAAATCACTTTATTAATAAGGTGTCGCAAAAAGATTAACACACTTACTCACAATAAAAAACCCCGCAGATTGCGGGGTTAACTATTAGGCTTGTCCTGCAGGTCCACCAAAGGTTAGTGGGAAAGCGGTAGCACCACCACCTGGCATTTCACCATTATCTTTTATAGTTCCGTTTACCTGCTCAAATTTTGAAATATTATCACGAAGTGCCATCATTAAGCGTTTGGCGTGTTGAGGGGTTAATACTATGCGAGATTTTACTTTAGCCTTCGGTACACCGGGCATAACTTTTATAAAATCTACAACAAATTCGCTACTAGAATGGGTGATAATTGCGAGGTTACTGTACGTGCCTTCGGCTATCTCCTCTGATAATTCTATATTTAACTGATTTTCGTTCTGATTATTTTCCATATTGCTTACTTAAAAAAAATCCCCCTTTACAGGGGGATTTATAATTTGATTATTATTCTACTTCCGCTTCTGACTTAGTAGACATTAGGAGTTCGTATTCTTCTTTCGAACCAACTACTAACTTATCGTAGTCTCTAATACCTGTACCAGCAGGAATTAAATGCCCTACAATTACGTTTTCCTTTAATCCTTTAAGATCATCAATTTTACCGTTAACTGCTGCTTCATTTAAAACTTTAGTCGTTTCCTGGAACGATGCCGCAGAAATCCAACTATCGGTTTGTAACGAGGCTTTAGTAATTCCTTGTAAAATTTGAACTGCGGTAGCAGGAACAGCATCACGAGCAATTACTTGTTTTCTGTCCT
Source organism: Bacteroidia bacterium (assembly GCA_044238735.1). GTDB lineage: Bacteria > Bacteroidota > Bacteroidia > UBA4408 > UBA4408 > JBIICS01. Next base: position 768 of record JBIICS010000162.1, on the reverse strand, counting down.
TACGCTTAAGCATAGAGTTTTCATCACGTAATTTACGAGCAGTAATAATTTGACCCGCTTTTAGATTGTCCGAATCAGCAGGATCAACAACCACTACTTTACCAAATAATGAATCGTTCTCTTCCATAAATTCTGCCTTATTAACAATTTGTCTCTCCAGGAATTTAGTATCACCAGCATCTAAAATCTCTACTTTACGCATCATTTGGCGAACAATTACTTCAAAATGTTTATCGTTAATTTTAACACCTTGCAAACGGTAAACCTCTTGAATTTCATTTACTAAATATTCCTGAACGGCCGTTGGACCTTTAATTGATAAGATATCATCAGGAGTAATAGCACCCTCAGAAAGCGGAGCACCAGCTTTAGTAAAATCGTTTTCCTGAACTAAAATATGTTTAGACAATGGAACCAGATATACTCTTGTTTCACCCGTCTTTGCTTCAACTTTAATTTCGCGATTACCACGTTTAATTTTACCAAAAGATACAATACCATCTATTTCGGAAACAACTGCCGGATTAGAAGGGTTACGCGCTTCAAATAATTCAGTTACACGTGGTAAACCTCCCGTAATATCACCCGATTTTCCAGTAGCTCTCGGAATCTTAACAAGTATCTGACCAGCCTCAATTTTATCCTTATCATTTACTACAATATGAGCACCAACAGGAATGTTGTATGAACGTATAGTTTCGTTACCAGAAATAATATTAATTTGTGGGCTCTTGGTTTTATCTCTACTTTCAATAATTACCTTCTCTT
>JBIICS010000002.1:0-68533 GCA_044238735.1 Bacteroidia bacterium | reverse complement strand
AAGAAAAGTATGAGTATTAATTTAAATTATACAATCGCCCTAAGCCCCACCGCATAGGGCTTGGGCTTCAGCTTAGCGCTTACTGGGGGGAGAAAGGTTGCTGCAGCATCAGGCTTTGTTTACTATCCAAACGCATGGAGATTGAGCAGTGTTAGTAAATAAGAAAAGTATGAGTATTAATTTAAATTATATAATCGCCCTAAGCCCCACCGCACAGGGCTTAGGCTTCAGCTTAGCGCTTACTGGGGGGCTTACTGGGGGCTTACTGGGGGCTTACTGGGGGATAAAGCTATATTATGCAGCAGCTAAAATAAAATGTGCATCAATATTCAACCTAGTATGTAGTTTCTTGGCTAACTCAAAAGTGATTTTTCGTTTACCTGCTAATAGCTCTGAAATTCTAGCTTCACTTATTTCTAATACTTTGGCTAACTGTTTTTGCTTAAGATTCAATTCAAACATTTTATATCGAATCATTTCATTCAATGTGCTTGGTGTTTTGATTGGCATTAATGGAATACTATCTTCATAGCGTTCTGCCATTACAGAAAGCTTCTTTAGTGTTTCTACTTCACCAGCCGATAACTTATGAAAACCACCTTTCTTAGTGCTCTTTTGAAGTAGCTTTTCGATACGCTTGAGGGTTTCATCGTATTCTTTTCTGTCTTTAATCTTAACCGTTTTCATCTTACACTTTTTTTACTGTATCCAATGTTTTACTTAAACTTAAATTGTTGAACAATCAACTTTGTCGTATTCGGCATGTGTACCGATAAATCGGATATACATTGTTCTAATACTAAAAAATATCATGGCTACCAATCTATACTTGTTCCCTTTAATATTAAACACATATCTGTCATTCCCTACAAAATCAACATTATTAAATGTTTTCTTTATATCATTTAAACTATTCCAATTAGCTTCTTTACTTAGTTTATACCATTTATTTAATGCTTCTAGCGAATCTTCATGATTTGTACCAAAATCAGACAAAATAGTTTTTGATATTATAACCATACCCAAATATAATAATTAAATTCCATATTTGGAAATTATATTCCCACTGTACGCACTAAGCTGAAGCGTTGCCTGTGGGCGGGGCTTAGGGTGTAGCTAATCGTTTTTAATGTTATTGAACCTTTAATGTCATAGCCCATCTGCAAAAGCATTTATTTAGATTCCGGCCTACGCCGGAATGACGAGGTGGTAATTGGAGAGAAGTGGGAAAAGGCCTATACCCCCTCGCTCCCCCAGTACTTGCTAAGCTAAAGCGTTGGCAAGTGGGCAGGGCTTAGGACGTAACTAATAGTTTTTAATATCATTGAGACCAGCAAGATACAATCCAACTGCAAAGGCATTTATTTAGATTCCGGCCTACGCCGGAATGACGAGGTGGTAATTGGAGAGAAGTGGGAAAAGGCCTATACCCCCTCGCTCTCGCAAGTTTAGCGATAGCGTAACTTGTACATTCATAATATGCAAAGTTTTAAACTTTGCATAACCCCAGTACTGCAGCATCAGGCTTTGTTTACTATCCAAACGCATGGAGATTGAGCAGTGTTAGTAAATAAGAAAAGTATGAGTATTAATTTAAATTATACAATCGCCCTAAGCCCCACCGCATAGGGCTTGGGCTTCAGCTTAGCGCTTGCATATTGTTAATAGGCCTTTATAGAGGATAAACAGTTTAATTATTAAGATCGCATAATAAGTATTTGAGCTAACGATAGCGCGAGGGATTGAAGCGTAAAGCCCACAGGCGTTTGTATAAACGCCGAGGACTTGTAGCGTAAAGCCCGACCGCCAAATATTTTGAAAATAATTTATAACAAGACACCTCATGAGGCGGGCGCGCCAAAAAAATAAAACCACCCATAAAAGTGATTTTTATATCTCTTTACCTAACAAAATCATACGCTAATTGATACCCCTTTCCAACTCACCTAAATCGTCCTGGGGATTTAACCATTTGTTTTGAGCAGACATCTCGGGTTTCTTTATCATTGAAGTATTAGATTTAGAAATCGGCTCAATAATGGTCTTAATTTGTGAACCATTAATTTCGTGTTGCTTTACAATACGTTTAGGAGATAATTTGATTTGCTTTTTATATTTAACTGTAACTATTACCAATATTAGTACTAAAAGAAAAATTAAGAGGAATAGGCCCATATAGTGTACTTATAAAAATCAAACACTTATTATCTAAAAATAATTAATAAATCAAATAAATTGAAAAGTGTTTTTTAAAAATTTGGATAACGCAACTTATCAGCATACCATCGTTTTGTTTTTCTGTATTCTAATGGGTTTGCTAAAACTCTGACAATGGCCTTTAATAAATATTTCATCTTTTTCATAATGCCTCCTTCTTTTTTACAGATTACGTTAAAGTAATTTTTAACTACTTTTTTTACGGTAAATTTTAATCTGGGTTACATTTAAAACTAGCCTATATCAATAAATAATTTTAATTTCCTAAGTATTTTATCTCGATATAATTTGCAGAAATGAAAAAAATATACGATTGAAAAAAGATGAAAAAAGGGTGTCGATAAATCGACACCCCGGGTAAATAGCTGTTTATTACATATGGACTGCTCGCTTGGCTGTAGCATCCATACAGGCTTCTCTGAAGGCTTCTGTATAAGTTGGATGCGGGTGACTCATTCTTACAATATCTTCAGCACTTGCTCTATATTCCATGGCAACTACCGCCTCCATAATCATATCTGCTGCGCGAGCACCAATAATATGGGCTCCTAAAATCTCGTCAGTTTCAGCATCTGCCAAAATCTTTACTAATCCTTCTGTATCCATACTTGCTCTTGCTCTTCCTAAAGCACGATAGGGAAATGATCCCACTTTATATTTCTTACCGGCTTGCTTTAATTGCTCTTCGGTTTGGCCAACACTTGCAACTTCTGGCCATGTATAAACAACGCCGGGAATTAAATTGTAGTTAATATGTGGTTTTTGTCCAGCAATTAGCTCAGCAACCAAAGTTCCTTCTTCTTCCGCTTTGTGAGCAAGCATAGCTCCGTTAATTACATCGCCAATTGCATAAATACCCGGCACAACGGTTTGCAGATGGTCGTTAACAGGTATTTTTCCTCTTTCATCTGTTTTAATTCCAGCATTCTCTAATCCTAACCCTTCGGTGTAGGCTCTTCTTCCAACACTAACTAAGCAATAATCACCGCTCAACTCTATTTTTTCGCCTTTAGGGGAATCAGCTGTTACTGTTACATTTTTACCTTTTGCAGTAGCGCCGGTAACTTTGTGACTTAAATAAAATTCAAAGCCAAGCTTCTTTAAAGATTTAATAAGTTCTTTACCCATGCTGCTGTCCATTGTTGGAATAATATTTTCCGCATATTCAACAACACTAACTTTAGATCCTAAACGCGCATAAACTGAACCAAGTTCCAGTCCAATAACTCCTCCGCCAATTACAATCAGATGTTTTGGAATCTCTTTTAAATTTAATGCTTCAGTAGAAGTAATAATTTTTTCTTTATCTATTTTAATAAACGGCAACGAGCTTGGTTTAGATCCAGTTGCAATAATCGTTTTGTTTGTTTCTATTTCTTCTGTTTTACCGTCGGCTTTTGTAATGGTAATAGTGTTTTTGGTTTTAAAACTTCCTACTCCGTGCAATACATCAATTTTGTTTTTTTTCATTAAAAATTGAATGCCCCCAACCGTTGTTTCGATAACCTTTTCTTTGCGTTTAATCATCTGTTCCAGATTGGCTTTCACTTCTTTTACCTCAATTCCATGCTCAGCAAAGGTATGGTTGGCATTATGAAAATGCTCCGAACTGTCCAACAAAGCTTTAGATGGGATACAACCCACGTTTAAACAGGTACCTCCTAATGAGTTGTATTTCTCAATTAAGGCTGTTTTTAATCCAAGTTGTGCGCAACGAATTGCGGCTACATATCCACCCGGACCCGAACCAATTATAGTAACATCGTACTTTGTCATAATATATTATTTGTGCAAAATTAAGTTTTTTTTAAAACTTGTGTTTAAAAATATTAGCAGGTGTTTAAATGGTACAATTTAAAGTTTTACAGCTAAAACACAGGTTTTTCTGATCCGTCTTACAATCCCCTCTATATCTGTTATTTCAACCACAATCACATACGGCCCTATTGCGGCCTTTTGATTATTTTCATTTACACCGTCCCATAAAAACTGACCGCTTGTGCCTAAAAGCTCATTTTTAACGAGCAATTTTACCATTCTACCTGCTCCATCGTATACCGCAACATTGGCAATTAAGCCTTCCTTGTCTAAATTGTAATTCAAACTTAAAACATCATTATACCCATCGTTATCTGGAGAAAATATATCCGTATTTAATGTAAAATTATTGCTTAATCCGCCATCTATCCATTGCGAATTTTGAGTTGTAGGGCTTGCAAATCCGACGCTTTCTGATGCAGAATGCCAATTGGATTTAAGATTAGTTTCTTTGCTTAAACTTATTCGCTCTAAACTTACGCCCTTTGTAATTCTTAATAATGGGAAATGAAAATCTGAATTATAATCTAATCGGTCTAATTCTTTATTATTGATATCTCCTAAAACCACCGAACCTTCTGTATTTGACAAAGCGGGTATATTACATTCTAAAATTCTCAATTCGTTATTTACATTATAAAATTCTGATACCCCTGGTGCTTTGTCGGTAAGAACCATGTAATCTCCCGGAAAAAATAAATATCCAGCTGAACTTATTGGATAAATTGATGATGGTGCACCCGAAGAGTTATAGGTGAAAAAGGATAAATACTTTAAATCAATTATTTTATCAGATTTATTATACAGTTCGATAAATTCTGAACCGCCATCGTTTGGATCGAATAAAAATTCATTTATCAAAACATCGCCAACCTTAGGAAAACGTGGAATACCAAAACGGGCGCTAGTGTAATCTGTATTTAAAGTATTTCCAACACAGTCTTTAATTTGAGTACTCACTGTTAATTGATAACCCAAGCTGGAATCTATATTTAGAGGCAAATTAAGTATTACCGATTTATATCCGGGTTTAACCAATTTAACATTTATGGGAGAACCCACATTGTTGTTTATTTGATATAGGGATGGACTTTGAAAACTAAGCGAATCAATTGATTCATTAAAAAAAGCTTCTATAGTTAAAGGATTAATAACACTTACCCTTACCAGCTTAGGTGCTGTTTGATCTGGATTAGAATTTTTAACAGAATTAACGTATCCCGGAGTTCCGCCGTTACTATTTTCTGACGCTTTCCAGTTGATTTCCTCTCCACATGGATTATTATAATCAACTTGTTCAAGCGACCATCCCCCCTCGTCTTTCTGCGTGTTTTTATACCAACCACTCGTGTAAGAAATACTGTGGGTGATGTTTCCTGAACTATCCGTTAACGTTAAAGTTCCACCTTCATTGGGGAGTGTAACAAAACCAGGAAATTCAATTTTGTTAGGCAAACTGGTATAAAAAGGAGCACCATCTTCATCTAACAATAAAAAATATTGTCCGGGGCCAATTATTTTAAAAGGCAAAATAATCTTACTACTACCGGAACTAATAATCATTTTTTCGAGGTTAAGCGATTGATTAGTTCGGTTATAGATTTCTATGTATTCATAATTGGGCAAATTTACAGAAGGATCGGGATCTGCCATTAGTTCATTAATTACAATCTCATAAGGCAAGGCCTGCCTGTACCTTCCGAATACTGATGATTGAACTAAAGTATTTACATTGCCCTTACAATCTTTAAGTCCATTAACTGAGAGTGTATAGGCCTGTCCGATAGTAATAGCAGAACTTAATGTAATAAGAACCTGATTATAAAACGGAGCAATAACCTTAACGGAGTTAATATTTGGAGGGGCTTGACCGCTAATTGCAAATAACAATACGTTTTCATTAAAAACAGAATCTAGTGTTTCATTAAAGAAAGCAACCAGTGTGTTTGCAGAGTTTACCATGACATCAACCAGCTGTGGACCACTTAAATCAGGAGCATTATTTTGAATACTATTTATTTTCCCAGGTGTTCCCCCACTCAAATTATCAGATGCCTTCCAGTTTCCAGTTAATGAACAGAAATCGTTAGAATTAATTCTTTCCAGTGTCCAACCTCCATCGTCTTTATTGTTATCAGTATACCATAAAGAGCTATAACTAACTTTATCAATAATAGCAGCATTACTGTCTAGCAGTGTAAGTGTAGCACCACCGTTTGTTAAACTTAACGTACTACTTATACCACTCACTTTTCCATAAGAACTAAATAAAGTGGTATCGGAATTAGCGGCAAGAATCAAGTATTCGCCAGGACCTATGGTTCTGTTAGAGATTGTCTTTAAAGAGTTACCAACCGAAAGTTTCCATTTATCCATTCGTATTCTTTTTGTGGAACGATTATAAACTTCAACAAATTCTGCATTAGGCAGTAAAACTTCGGGAGTTGGATCAGCCATAATCTCATTTATTATAATATCAAAGCGAGATGCAGGGATACTAACACTAAATTCCCCACTGTTGTTACCCGCAATTGTATTACCTCTGCAATCTGCAACATTAACTGCCGACAACAGATAAGTAATGTTGCTATCTATAGTTAAATTGGTAACCAATACTATACAATCATAGGAAGGGCTAATAGAAGCTACAGCGGTAACAATCAAGCCGTTATTTACAAAATAATGATTCGATTGAAAAACTGATGCACTGTCCATACCTTCGTTAAAACAAACCTGTATACGGTTAGAATCTACAACCGTAACTTCCGATACAGATGGAGGAGTATTATCACTATTTAATGAATAAACGGTATTTACTATTCCCGGACTACCCCCAACAGAAACGCTATTAGACCCACTCCAGTTTGGTTTTTGGTTAAAACAAGAATCATTTGGGTTTATTTTTTCGAGCGCATAACCTCCATCCTTTTTATCGTTATCATTATACCAGCTATCCGAATAACTTATTTTATCAATAGTTCTTCCGGTATTATCTTTTAAAATTAAGGTTGAACCGGCGTTAGTTAAGGGTAATGCAGAACTAAGACTAACTACAGGGCCATATGATTTATAAAACGCGGTATCAGCAACTGCGCATAACGTTACATAAGTTCCCGGATTTAAAATACAAGTAGGTAATACTCGGGTGCTACTTCCGGCAGTTATAGTCCAATTTTGTAAATTAAAATATTTATTACTTCTGTTATAAAGCTCAATGTATTCTCCTCGGCTGTTAATTTGAGTAAAATTAATTGTGGAAGTATTATCTGCATAAATCTCATTAACAACCACATCCTTAGAAACAGGGCTTTCAAAGCCAATATATATAAAAGATAAACTGCTGTTTGCTAAAATAAAATTACTATTCAGATCTTTAATGTTATTAACAGTTACCGCATATGTTTGGCCGCTCATAAACAAATTAGCAGTAATTAAATGAATACTCTTTTTATCATTAGTATCTGGATAAGCCTGTAAAGGGTTACCAATTCCGCCATTTAAAAAATAATTATTGTTATTGGAAACCCCGTTCGTATCTATGGTTTCTGAAAAAGTAAGAATAAGATGTTGATTATTTAAAGCCTCAGCAGCCAGTAGAACCGGTTTCACTGTATCCGCTATCAGATTATTTACACGGATATTATCATAAAAAAATTTGGTTGCATTAGAAGAGGTATAGTTACATAAAAAACCAAAAAAACCGGAAGAATTAAAACTATTGTCTGTACCCTGAGCATCTAATGTATAATTATTTCCTCCCGTGTAATCAACATAAAGTTTCCATAACCCTCCTTGTCTGCGTTCAACTTTTACATGAGCATTAACAGAACTGGCAATGGAGGCATTAGTACCTCTGCAAATAGAACTAACACTAGTTCCAGTTTGTTTAAAGAGTTCTATTGCATCGTTGGCATTTGCCTCTCCAAATTGTAAAAAATACCCGTTTAGAGAGGATTTTAAATCGGGCTGATCCGAAACTAGATATATACGGGAATAATTACTGGATGATCCTGCAAATGACTGTTTGACAAATACATTCCACTCTAAACTATCCAGATTCCCGAGCACCAAAGGGGTATATAATATACTAGTTGATGCTACACCGGCATTATTCAATTGCAATTGATTTGAAGCATTTATTATAAATACACCCGTATCTCCAAACCAGCTGGGGTTGTTTTTAAAATCTCCATCGCTAAAATTCTCGTTCAGCTGAGCATAACTTAAAAGGTAAAAAGCTGATAGGATAATAAATAAAAAATATCTCATTTTTTAAGTTGCATCAATTACGCTGTTACTTATAAATATAGTATTTTTGGACTATATTATTTAAATAAATTACTTATGAAAATTGCCGTAGTTGGGGCCACCGGACTAGTGGGTTCCGAGATGCTTGAAGTTTTAAAAGAGCGCAAATTTCCGATTGATGAATTAATTCCGGTTGCATCTGAAAAGAGCATAGGAAAAGAGGTTGAATTTAATGGAAAAAAGTTTAAAGTTGTTTCAGCTCAAACTGCTATTTCACTTAAACCACAAATCGCCATCTTTTCTGCGGGTGGAACTACTTCAACTGAATTAGCTCCCCTTTTTGCCGCAGCAGGCATTACAGTTATCGATAATTCATCTGCTTGGCGAATGGATCCAACTAAAAAATTAGTGGTGCCTGAAGTTAACGGATCTGTTTTAACAAAAGAAGACAAGATTATTGCAAATCCCAATTGTTCAACTATTCAGATGGTTGTAGTACTTAAACCTTTGCATGATCGATATAAAATTAAACGAGTTGTAGTATCTACTTATCAATCTGTTACCGGAACTGGCGTTAAGGCTGTAACTCAATTAATGAATGAACGCGCCGGAAAAGAAACAGAAATGGCTTATCCATATAAAATAGATTTAAATGTAATTCCTCACATTGATGTTTTTCAGGAGAATGGTTACACTAAGGAAGAGATGAAGATGATAAAAGAAACGAATAAAATTATGGGTGATAACACTATTCGTGTTACAGCTACTACCGTTCGTATACCAGTTATTGGCGGACACTCGGAATCCGTTAATATAGAGTTTGAAAATGAATTTAATTTAGATGATGTTCGGGCTATTTTAAGCAAATCTAGTGGGATTATTGTACAGGATGATGTAAAGAATCTGGTTTATCCAATGCCTTTAAATGCTCACAAGCGCGATGAAGTTTTTGTAGGAAGAATTAGAAAAGATGAATCTCAACCCAATACTCTAAACATGTGGATTGTGGCCGATAATCTTCGCAAAGGCGCGGCTACTAATGCAGTTCAGATTGCGGAACTTTTAGTAAAAAACAATTTGGTATAATCGTTAACCCTAATTTTAAATCCATCGGTTAATAAGCATACACTAATTGAAAAATCTGGGTTTATTTAATTAAAAAGGGGCATAGAAAATCTAAGCCCCTTTTTATTTTATGAGAATTTATAATTAATACGAGAACTGAAAATCATCTTGGGTACCAAAACGCTTTAATAAATGATAATGAGATTTAATTGCTTGCCACATAGTTTTGTTTTCGTAATAGGGTATACCAAACTCTAACGCCGTTTGTTTTACAATTTCGGATAAATTTGGATAGTGAATATGACAAACTTTTGGAAATAGATGATGTTCTATCTGAAAATTTAAACCTCCAAAAAAGAAGGTTGCTAACTTATTGTTTTTTGCAAAATTAGCAGTAGTGTATAACTGATGTATAGCCCAATTATTTTCTAAATGCCCTAACTCATCCGGAGACGGGAACGCAGGCCCCTCCACAACATGTGCCAATTGAAAAACGATTGCAAGTGTAATACCCTCTACAAAGTGTAAGGTGACAAAGCCCAATAAAACCTGCCACCACGTAAAAGGTAACACAATAATAGGCAACACTACAAATATGAATAAATAGATAGCTTTAGCAGAAAACAATATTATGAGGTCTTTTGCAGGATACTTATGTTTTGTATAACTTCCCCCTATGTGTTGTGCGGAAAGCTGTTTAAAATCTTTCATTAATACCCATGATAAAGAAGTTAATCCATAAAAGAAAGTTGCATAAATATGCTGAAAACGATGTATCCAAAGTCTCTTCTTATGCGGATTTAAACGGATCAGAAAAACGGGCTCAATATCATCATCATGGTCAGGGACATTTGTATAGGTGTGATGAACCACGTTGTGAGCAATATTCCACATAAAAGAACTAGCGCCAAGCATATCAAAAGTATAACCTAAAAACTTGTTTACCTTTGGATTTTTAGAGTATGATCCATGAACAGCATCATGCCCCACGTTAAAACCGATAAATGCGGTAAACAAACCCAAAGTAGCACAAATAGCCAAATTAATCCAGGCATTTTCAAAGGCATTTAATATTAGAACGAGGTAACAAAGAAAAAAAACACCCAAAACAAAAGTGGTTTTAAATACCATCTTCTCATTTGCGTTTTTAGACAAGTTATTAGTTTTAAAGTAATTATCTACACGCGTTCTTAATGTGATAAGAAAATCGGTGTTTTTGGTATTGGCAAAATTTACTTTCATTTTAAAAATTCCTTTTACAAAGTTATTAAGCGTTTTAATACAAAAAATTAAAATATACACCCTACAATTGAAAATACTCTTTTTAAGGTATTTACGTTTTTAACCGATTAGTTCTAAATTTTATATATACAAAACTTCAGTTTAAACTGTTTTATGAATTTTAAGTCTCTCAAAAATGAGGGACATCAGAACATACAATAATAATATAAATATAGCTGCCGAAGGCCCCATAATCACTAACAGAAGAACACTACAAAACAAAAAAATAAATCTTGGCTCATTACCGTTCCATCCAAAAGATTTAAACTTAAGGGCAAACAAAGGGATTTCGGCCACCAGTAAATAACTCATTATTAAACAAACGCTTGCTAAAAAAACATAATGATGAATTAAAGGATACATAAATGAGGTAATGGGCGTAAGACAAAAGCTGGCGATCATCAAAGCATTAGCCGGTGTTGGAACCCCAATAAATGAATTGGATTGTCGGGTATCTATATTAAATTTTGCGAGCCTTACCGCCGAAAAAACTGTAATCAAAAAGCCATAATAAGGTAAAATAATGGCTTTCCAGCAAGTTCCGCTTTCACAAAATTGGGTTTGAGACAACAACGTATACAGGATATAACCCGGAACTACACCAAACGTTACAATATCTGCCAGTGAATCTAATTGCTTACCAATTTCAGAATGCACCTTTAATAACCTTGCTATAAAACCATCTAAAAAGTCCAATACAGCAGCTGCAATTACAAACCACGAAGCGCTTACCAGATTTCCCTTAGAAATGCTTATAATGGCCATACACCCACAAAATAAATTTCCTGCTGTAATTGTATTAGGTATATTTTTTATGATGGTCTTCAATTTATTTACGTAAGATTAATTCTTTGGTTTTAATGTTAATTACGGCATTAAACTTTACCAAAATATCGCAACCTAAAACACCATCAATTGAATTATATCCCAAAGACTGGTATGAGCTATTAATATGATGTAAATCTAATATAACCAAAGGATGTTTAAATTTAAGTTTTCCAATTTCTAAGAATTGTTTTTTTGAAAGAGCACTCGACATTTTATTGGTGCCCAGTCCGCTCGAAAGTTTACCTTCCTGTTTAATTTTTTCCTTTGATATAAATCGTTTGGATGCCTCTAAATCCATTACTGTATTGCTGGCGCCGGAGTCAATTACAAAAACAGCCTCTTGATCATTTATCTTTAATTTTATTAATAGATGATAGCCGGTGTCAATTTTTATTTTTTTAAATTTTATTTTCAAAGCATAAAAAAGCCCCGTTTTACCGGGGCTATAAGTAAGTGTTTTTTATTAAGCTAAAACTGTGTTTAAAGCAGCGTTCATATTTCTTACTGCATCTGCACTCTTATTAAACAAAGCCTGCTCATCAGCATTAAGTTTAAAATCTACTATTTTTTCCCAGCCGTTTTTGCCAATAATTACAGGCACGCCAATGCAAATATCTTTCTGACCATATTCTCCGTCTAAAGATACACAACAAGTATACAAACGCTTTTGATCATTTAATATACTATCTACTAAGCTGGCTACTGCTGCTCCTGGAGCATACCAAGCCGAGGTTCCTAATAATCCGGTTAAAGTAGCACCGCCTACCATCGTATCCGCAGCAACTTTTGCAAGCGTTTCAGCATTTAGATACTCACTGGCAGGTACTCCATTATAAGTAGCTAAACGTGTTAACGGTATCATGGTAGTATCTCCATGCCCACCTACTACGTATCCTTGAACATCGTTAGCAGGAACATTTAAGGCGGCAGACAAATAACATTTAAAACGAGCGCTGTCTAATATACCGCCCATTCCGATAATTCTGTTTTTAGGCAGGCCTGTAGACTTAAGCGCCAGGTATGTCATAGTATCCATAGGGTTACTAACTACCACGATAATGGCCTCAGGAGAGTACTTTAAAATATTAGAAGTTACATCTTTTACAATACCGGCATTAATACCGATTAGTTCTTCGCGTGTCATACCAGGTTTACGAGGGATTCCAGAGGTAATCACCACTACATCACTATTGGCTGTTGCGCTGTAATCGGCTGTAACACCCGAAATTCGGGTATTAAAATTATTTAAGGTGGCGGTTTGCATCATGTCTAATGCTTTACCTTCAGCAAAACCCTGTTTAATGTCCAGTAAAACAATTTCGCTGGCAATTCTTCTGTTAGCAATAGCTTCGGCGCATGTTGCACCAACATTTCCTGCTCCAATTACGGATACTTTATAGTTTTTCATTTTCTGGTTTTATTAATTTTTTTGCAAATCTAAGGTAAATTGAGCAGTTAACCCTTGTTTTCAATGAATTTTGATTAAAAACCTGTGAAATTTGACATTTTAAAAAAATTCTCAAAAAAATGCTTTAAAATTGAGGGTTTCAACAAGTTGAGCCATCAATTAGAAATACGGCTTTTTCCATTTAAAAAAAAGAAGACCACCTTAATCAGGTGGCCTAAAACTAAACGTTTTTATTTTTTTTCGTCCAATAAATACTTAACCGCATTTTCAGCATTAATTAATCCACCCGATATACACAAGTCACTCAACTTAGCTTTTTGCTTTTTAGAGCCGGGGATCCTCACTTTCTTTTTGTATTGAACGGAAGTCTTCATTAATACTTCTCTTACTTCTTTAGCTGTTAATTCAGGAAAATAGCCTCGAATTATGGCGGCTACTCCCGCTACAACCGGAGACGCCATACTGGTTCCGGATTCGTGTAAGTATTTATTATCCGGAACTGTAGAATATATATCAACTCCAGGGGCAAATAAATCTACCGTTGTTTTACCGTAATTAGAAAAATTGCCCAAAAGTTTTTTTCCTTTTTTAGACGCACTGGCACCTACATCCAGCCAATTATTTGCAATAGTTCCGTCACTTAGTTTACGGGTTGGATAACTATCTTCAATATCCTTGTTTTTAGAGTCGTTTCCTGCAGCATGCACCAGCAAAACATCTTTACTCATGGCATATTTTATAGCTTCATCTACTAGTGGTTTATCCGAGTAATAATACTTACCAAAACTCATATTAATGATACTGGCACCATTATCAACCGCGTATCTTATGCCATTTGCAACATCTTTATCGCGTTCATCTCCATTAGGCACTGCTCGTATGGCCATAATTTTAACGTTTGGCGCCTCTCCTATAATGCCCTTGTTATTATTACGCATAGCAGCAATTATTCCCGAAACATGGGTGCCATGCAAAGCATCCGGACCTTCTACCCTATTACAACCATAAAAACGTTCGTTGGGATCGGCCGGATTATCGCCGACAACGAGCGCTCTGATTGAATCTGTATTTAATCGATTTAATTTAGCCACATTTACAATTGAAGCGGCTGCACCCGAAATTTGTTCATCTAATTCTTTTGCATTTACAAAACTAAGTATCAATTTCATTTGCTTCTTAACAGCAGAATCTTGTTTGTCTCTGGGTGCATATGATTTTACAGAGGCTTTACTAAAATCTCCGCTGCTCTCCTTTTTTACACGCTTAATAAAGGCATCCATTATTCCGATTCCGGCGGCCTGTTGTTCTTGTCGAGATTGTTCTTTATTAAAATCGGAACGAATACGTTTGTACTCATCAAACAATTTAGCGTCTTCACCTTTTAAATTGGTTGTATCCATCTTAGAGAATTTTCTACTGTACCGAAGATTTAAACGAGCCAACTCCAGCGACTCATAATTTAAATCTTGCGTTTTACCACCCAAAAAACTCCAACCGTTAATATCATCTATATAACCATTCTTGTCATCATCTATTCCGTTATTTGGAATCTCACCCTTGTTAACCCAAATAACATCTTTCAAGTCTTCATGATCAACCTCTACCCCCGAATCAATTACACCTACTATTACTTCTTTAGGGGTTCGTCCTTTTAATACTTCCAAGGCTTTTTCGGTTGCAGCACCGTATATTTTATCAGATTTTGGATCCATTATCTGCCAGTTAGCAGCAGGTTTCTTTTGAGCAAAACCAGATAAAGAAAGGAACAACAAAGCACTAATGCTTAAATACTTCATACACCAATTGTTTTTTAATAAAGATACTATTAATAGTAAACAAACAAATACCCCCAAATTGGGGGAAAATAATCACGGCTGTATTATAAGCCAAAACCAACTTGGAAACCTATACGTAAATAAAAATAGGATAAAACCTCATTGCTTACAGTAAGGGGATCCAGGCTTAATGCCGGCACTATATCAGGGGTAAAATTAAGACGAAGGCCCATTCCAAAATAGGACCCTAAAACTAATTTATTGTTTAAAAAATAATTTCCGCCCATGTTAAAATTAAAGCAGGCTCCATACCCGGTTTTAGTGATGTCCTTTTTTATTACAGAATATTGAAAAACAGGCCCAATACCCGTATAATTAGCCATATAAGGAACGGAATCTAATTTTTGGGAATTATAAAAGAAGTTAACCATCTCTATACAAGGGTTTAAATATAACCTGTATTTTTCTCTTCGAGAAAAAGTATAAGGTATTCCCAGTGCCAATCGAAAACGTTGGCGTGTAAATGCCTCGGGCTTATTATCATTAAATGCTACTGAATTTTTAAAATAAAAACCTAATCCTGTTTTTGAAGAAAGATAATGATATTCCCAGTCGAAATTTTGAAAGGCCAGGTGCAAAACATTTAATGATAGGATGTGCCTGGGGTAACTTTTAACAGAATCAGACTTAGCACTTAGTAGTTCATGGCTGGCTGAAACTTTGAGACTGGATAAAAAAACGAAAAGGATTAATAAAGATTTATATATTTTATTCATCGTCTCGAATTTGAAAAGAAAATACCCGGTGTATCATAAAACTTAACACTCCTATTGAAAGGGCGGAAATTGCTCTAGATACTGTTGGATAAATCCCTATGGCATCAATTAAAAATTTCATAAATCCGTAATTAGCAAATAATACCGCAATTGCAACGGTGGCAAATCTAATAAACTGATATCGTGTTCTCAAATCTGAGTCGGTAAAAACAAATAATTTAGTAATGGTAAAATTTGTAAATAAGCCACATGCATAACTGCTTGCCAATGAAACTCCCGGAGCTCCCAAAACAACTGATTTGATGACCAAATCATGTTTATGAAGTACCTTATTCAGAACAATATAGTAGACTAAAACATCTACAACCGTTGCGGTTCCGGCGGCAATTAGATATCCGAAAGCTTTAGATTTTACAAGCCTTTGAAGGGGGATTGGCAATAGAGGGATAATTCTAGTGATAATTTCCATCGATCAAATAATTCTTAACGTAATCATCAACACCACTACTTAAATTATAAAATTTGTGCTTAAAGCCTATAGATGATAATTTACTCATGTTTGCCTCAGTGAAATACTGATATTTATCTCTAATGTCTATCGGAGTATCTATAAATTCTATTTTAGGTTGGAGGTTTAAAGCCTTAAAGGTTGAGTTAGCAAGCGTTAAGAATGTTTCTGCCTTTCCTGTACCTACGTTGTACAAACCGCTGTCCTTTCTATGATGCATTAAAAAGAACATTATTTCTGCAACATCCTTAACATAAATAAAATCGCGTAACTGGCCACCGTCTGAATATTCAGGGTTATGAGACCTGAATAATTTAACTTGTCCGTTTTGCATAATTTGATTATATGCATGCATAATAACACTGGCCATCCTCCCTTTATGATATTCGTTTGGCCCATATACATTAAAGAATTTTAGACCCGCCCAGAAATAGGGCTTTTTTTCTTGTTCAAGAGCCCACTTGTCAAAATCATTTTTAGACTCGCCATAGGGATTTAATGGCTTTAAACTAAATGGAGTTAGATGATCATCTACATAACCTTGCTCTCCTAATCCATATGTAGCTGCCGAAGAGGCATAAACCAAAGGTAAACCAAACTCAACACAAACTTTCCAAATTTCTTTAGAGTAATCGGTATTTAGTTTCCAGAGTATTTCTCTATTAAATTCAGTTGTATCGGTACGAGCACCTAAATGAAAAACAAACTGGATAAGTTCATGATTTTCCTTAATGAAAGAAGAGAGATGATCTCGGTTTACAAGTTTCGAAAAATTTTTATTGATGTAATTTTTCTCTTTTTCTTTACTTGAAAAATCATCTACTAGCACTAAATCATTAAACCCCTCCTGGTTTAACTTTCCAACAAAATAACTGGCAATAAATCCTGCCGCACCGGTTACTATAATCATAATAAATATTGTTTGGTAAAATTAAAATTTAAATTCGGTTTAACTATCTTTAAGCATACTTAATAAACATTAATTGAGTTATATCTTATCCAAATCAAGCTATCTAAAAGGTCTGCAATGCCCTAAAGCATTGTACTTATATAAGCATTACTATACTTTAAAGGACCCCGTAAGCCCCGAACAACAAGCCATTTTTAACCGCGGTCATGAAATTGGCAAGCTCGCCCAGCAATTATTTCCGGGGGGAATTGATGTTACTCCGGCAAGCCCTAAGTTTTATAAACAGGCTTTACAAAAAACAACTGCATTAATTGGGAGTGGACAAGCAATTATTTATGAGGCAGGATTAGTGGGCTTAAATACTTTGGTTTATTGCGATATATTGGTAAAGAATGGAAATGGATATGATTTATACGAAGTAAAAAGTTCCTTAAAATTAAGTAAAACATATTATCAGGATATTGCTATTCAATTTTCGGTAGCTAAAGCCTCTGGCCTATACATCAATAAAGCCTATTTAATTAATATTAATGCCAATTATATTCTGGAGGACACACTAAACCTCACTAAACTATTTACAATAACTGATTGTACCGATTATTGCAAAGATCAAGAAGAGGGTATTAAAGAAAAAATAGGGGAATTAATTAAACTGTTGCAACAAACCCAAATACCTAAAATTGAAATTGGACCTCATTGCAATAGTCCATATTCATGCGATTTTAAAGGAACTTGCTGGAAAACGGTACCCGAAGACTCTATACTCTATTTAAACGGAATTGATTCTGATTTCCTCCACACCATGCAATTAAATGGAATTAATCGGATTAGTGAAATAGAAGATGTTTCAACTTTAAAGGATCATCTAAAAATTCAGATTGAATCCAGACAAACAAATAAAGCGTTTATTGAAATTGAAAAAATTAAGCAATTTATAAACGATTTGCGGTTTCCGCTTACATTTTTTGATATAGAATCTGCTATGCCTGCGGTTCCCAAATACAAGGGCACTCACCCCTTTCATTTATTACCCGGAATCTTCTCCAGCATTACTTTATATGATACTAAATTAACAAATGAGTATGTATGGATCCATGAAACGAATGATGATCCGAGAGAAAATTTTATTCTGGCATTTCTTAAAGCGATTCCAAAAGAAGGGGATCTATTGGTTTATGATATTGTTTCGGAAAAAAATATAATCAAGAAACTGATTAGCGATTTTCCAAAATACAAAGAAGAACTAGATGGTATTATGCTTAGAATGAAAGATATTGCAAAACCATTTTCAGAAAAGTGGTATTATCATCCGGAATTTAAAGGTGGCTACTCCCTTAAATCGGTATGTAAACATGTGCTTAATTCGGATCTGTTTTCAAATTTGAATATTAAAAACGGAATAATTGCTATGCATGCATATGAAAAACTTCCTTATGAGTCGGATTTGTTTGAAAGAGCCCGTATAATGGAAGATTTAAAGGAATACTCGCTTGCAGACGTAAGGGCGTTAATTATGCTCTATTCTTTCTTTAAGCAAATTTAGCTTTCACAATTATTAATTTATTTTCTGCGTTTATAAGCAAGCCTAATGCCTCGTTGGTATACAATAAATAACCCGCTTTAAACTTATTATTCATCAAGTTACCGTCTATCAAATACACAAAATAAATTTCATTAGTACCCGGTCTCAATATTAACTCCGATACCTGTTCCATTATTACAGTAGTTTCAACTTTAACTTTAGATGAGTATATTATATTAAAGTCTGTTGCTAAACCTTTGCTCTGTGTTTCACTATCCCCTGAGAAAGTATAGATTTGTAAAGGTTTTAATGTTACTGAGTTTTGTCCTTCATGAGAGATTGAGATCTCATGGTTTAACGAAATTAAAACACGGGAAAAGCCTTTTAATGAAGTGAAATTGGAGGGAGACTGATTAATAACAGCGCTACTTATTCTTAAATCGAAATTACGCGAGGTATAGGTTGAGTTTTCAGGATAAATATAAAATTGAGTAGTAGTTCCACCGGACCATTGGGTGGTTAAATATTCCTCAGGCTTAATAATCTTAAGCATAATTTACCGGAAAATTTTTAGAAAGTCCAGTTTATCCCTAATGTTGGTAAAAATGGCAATTGGTTTACACGCTTAAATCTAACCCTATCAAAGTAAAATATATTAGGTCGATTATATGCATTAGTAACACTTAAATTAATATCAAGTATTGAATTTTCGGAAATCACAAACTCCTTTTTTAATGTAAAATCCATTCGATGATAATAGGGTAAACGACCCGTACCAAGCTGGTCGTACTGAACTCCTAAAGTACCGTTTTGGGTAAGATAATTTGTTTGCAGAGCGTTATCAAAAGATAAGTTTTCGTAGAACCCTTGTGTTTTTGTAAATGGAAATCCACTACCCATATTCCAGCGAATATCAATTTCCCAATCGTTATTTTTACCAAATTTATATGAAGTTACAAAGTTTACATTATGCCTTCTATCCCATATTGGGTAGTACAATTGGAAACCATCAAAACGTTGTGTAATACTTAACGAGTAACCCGTCCATACATAAAGACGCTTATACTCATACTTAAATAAGATGTCAATACCTTGAGCATATCCGGTTTCAACAATATAATCCTTTTTCTGATAATCAGGTTTATCTTCGTTTTCGGCTACATCGTTAAATAATTTATTACGATTAACATTAGCCAGTTGGGTAAAATTTTTAAGATACCCCTCAACATTTAAATCCAGATGTTTTGTAAGATCAAACTCAAACCCTACAATATAGTGCACGGCCTTTTGAAGTGCACTTGTCATTTTTATTGAATCTCTGTTTCCAAAGTTAACATAATTAATAGAATCTTTATTAATTCCGTATTTATGTTCAGGCAATCGGCTTAATTCGGGCCCTGACAAGAAACCATAAAATAAATTCACCACATCGCGATCACTACCACCACTAATTAAATTTTGAGCATACATTCCGCCCGAAGCTTTTAATCTTATTTTATCGGTGATATTGTATTTTAATCCCAGGCGAGGTTCGGGTGAAAATGCGCCCAAAGAAGCATAGTAATGCGCTCTGAAACCAGGCTCTAGCAATAGTTTACCGGCGGTAATTTTATAACGCATGTACCCTGCAAATTCAGAAGTATTTTCTTCCTGAACAATATTTAAATTAACAGCATTTGTAAACTCATAATTGGTTTTAAAGCCTAAAATCTCCATACCGTATTGAAGTTCATTCTTTTTTATAAAATAAGAGAAGTCAACACCCATATTAAAACCATCAATTAAACTGCTGCGAGGTGGAACGCCTTTTTCAAGAAAATTAATTTTATATTTTGTATAGGCCAAATTCCCTTTAATGAGGATAGGCGAGCCACCCGGCAAAAACAAGAAACTGGTACCACCACCACTGCTATTCCAATTAATATCAGAGATTCCTTGATACTTAACCGCGTCGTTAAAATTAAAACCAAAAACATTAAACTTACTTCCATTAGCCGCATTAAAGGAAACTTTTGCGAATATGTCGGTAAATTTAAAAGGCAAACCAATAGAATCGGCAAAAGAAGAGTCTAATTGATCTAGAAAAGGATACAAGCTCTTTGAGGTTAAATCCATATAGGATTTTTTTCCGGAGACAACATAGCTGATGGTTGAGCCATTTTCGTCTTTAGCTTTTTTAAGGGGGCCTTCTAAGTTTAATTTAGCTCCAAAAGTATTTGCTCCTATTTTACCTTTTGTTCTCTTTTTATTTCCATCTCGTGTGGTAATATCCATAATAGAGGAAATTCTTCCCCCATATTGCGCATTAAATCCACCCGTATAGATATCGGCGTTGCGAATTAAATCAGCATCAAATACCGAATAAAAACCAATTGAATGAAAGGGATTATAAACTATCATCCCATCCAGCAAAACTTTGTTTTGAATAGGAGTACCGCCGCGTATGTATAACTGCCCGCCCTGATCGCCGGTAAAAACAACCCCTGGCAAAACCTGTAAATATTGAGCTAAATCGGGCTCACCGCCAACACTTGGGACCTGACGCATTTCTTTTGGGGTAATTTTAGTTACCGACATTCCGATCTTACTTTGTTTATCCTGCTTTTCGGCACTAATGTCTACGGCTTTTAACTCTACGGAAGATTGTTTCAGTTGTAATTTCTGGTCAATTAATTGGCCTGCCTTTAAATCCAACTCTACCTTAATGGTATCAAATCCTAGGGTGGAGCATATTAAGGTGTATTTTCCGGCAGGGACTTTAGTAATTGCAAAGTATCCGTTTACATCGGTTTGCGCACCAAAGCTTGTTCCTTTTAAATAAACTGGGGTAAAAATGGAAGGTTCGCCAGATTTCTCCTCATAAACAAATCCCCTTACATCACCTGTTCCTTGGGCAAAAAGGTTAAGAGAATAAACTATAAGCACAACTAAAATTAATACAAACCTCATTTTATCTATAAATTAAAAGCTGGTAAAAATAAGCTTTTTATTAAAACAAAAAAGGGTGGCCAATAGGCCACCCTTTTTTTAACTTTTAGTATTCCCCTATTAGCGATTAATTACTAAGCGGGTAACAGAAGTTGCTTTATTTGAAACAACTTTAACAAAATAAACACCTTTTGCAATCTCAGCAGTATTAACCGAAGCAACTCTTTCAATAGAGAAATCAACTACAGACTCGCTAACGATTTGTCCGTTTAGGTTTGTTATTAAAATCTGAGCAGATTTAATACCTGCAGCGGTTACGTTAACAACTGAATTAGCAGGATTAGGTGAAACACTTACTGCAATTACGTTTGAAGCATTAACCAAAGAGGTGTTAATAATATTAACTGTTTGAGTAGTAGTGTCTATTGCTCCGCAAGTTCCTTCCACAACCAATTTAATTGTATAAGAACCATCTTGAGTAAATGTTTTGGTTAAGGTAGTATCATTACCTGAAAGTACATCATTAACATACCAAGAATATGAAGTTTGACTGGTAGATGTTGCTGTAAATACAACTGTTGGGTCCTGAGAATTGTTAATTCCGAAAGTTGCATCTACCTCTGCAGCATTTACAGCAGCATTATTATCATCGCAATCCGAACCACTTGAAGAAGAAACGTACCCAGAAGGTATGTTATCACCGTAACATATTGTTGAAGCTGAACCAACTGTGTAACCATCACCGTCGGCATCAACAAATAATGAAGATGATTGATACAATGTAGTGTCACTATCATCACAATCTGCACCACTTGAAGTTAAAGAGTAGCCAGAAGGTATGTTATCACCGTAACATATTGTTGAAGCTGAACCAACTGTGTAACCATCACCGTCGGCATCAACAAATAATGAAGATGATTGATACAATGTAGTGTCACTATCATCACAATCTGCACCACTTGAAGTTAAAGTGTAGCCAGAAGGTATAGTTGCACCATAGCATACTGGAGAAGCTGCTCCAACTGTATAGCCATCGCCATCAGCATCAACAAATAATGAAGACGATTGATAATTATTAGCATTAGAATCGTCGCAATCCGTTCCACTTGAAGCAGAAACATATCCAGCAGGAATTGAATCGCCATAACAAATTAGAGAAGCGTTTCCAACAGTATATCCGTCGCCATCTGCATCAACAAATAATAATGAAGATTGGAAAGTAGTACTATCACTATCATCACAATCATTTCCAAGAGAAGCAACTGATGCGATGTAACCAACCGGAGGAAGACAAGCTATAAGGGTATCTGTATTGTCGCCATAACCATCTTCATCATTATCGGCATACCAAATAGTTCCTGTTAAATTAGGATTATTGTCATCACAATCGCCGCTATTTATTGAATAACCTTGAGGTATTGCCAGACCTGTACAAACAGTATCTGTGGTTGAAGATCCAAATCCATCATTATCGGAATCTACGTATAAGATTTTAGAACTATAAACTGTAATATCGGCGTCATCACAATCAGTTGAATCAAATGAATAACCTGCAGGAGCAGTTAAACCATAACATACTGATGCTGTATTTAAGCTACCATAGTTATCACCGTCAGCATCGATATATAAGTTACCGGTCTGCCATACATTAGCATTATCATCATCACAATCAGTATTGTCTAATGTTGCGTTAGTTAGAGAAGTTGTACAACCGGTATCAGAAGCCGCTGCATCTCCATATCCATCATTATCAGCATCAGCATACCAAATTGTGTTTGGATTTATTTCGTCGTTGGAATCGTCGCAATCTAAATTATTGGCTACAAATCCATTTGGAGCATTACAACCTTGAAGTGCGGCAGCGCTCGCATCACCAAATCCGTCACCATCAGAGTCTACATAAAAATTATTTACAGTAGTACTACTATTATTGTCATTACAATCTGAATTGTTAGAAACATAGCCAGTAGGTTGGGTACAAGAGGTAATTGAGTTATTAGGGTTACCAAAACCATCACCATCTTGATCTCTGTACCATACAAGAGTTGGGTTCACATTTGCATTAAAATCATCACAATCTGTACTATCCGCAACGTAACCAGTTGGAGGTACGCAACCAAGTAAAAAAGTATCTACATTACCGAAACCATCACCGTCTCTATCTATGAACCAAACTAAAGTTGGAACATTGGCCGGATCAGCATCGTCACAATCTGTACTATCTGAAACATAACCTGAAGGTGCAGAAGATCCACAATCATCGGTATAATTATTTAAATCACCATAACCATCTATATCATTATCAGCATAATAACGATTTGGCGCTTTAATGTTTGGATCCGTATCATCACAATCTAATGCATTTGCAACATACCCTGCAGGTTTTGAACAAGCGTCCTGAGAAACCGAAGCATCACCGAAACCATCATTATCAGTATCAGCATACCAAGAAGAAGCTTGATTAACGGTAATGGATTTGGTTTGGGTTTCAGAACATGTATTAAATCCATAATTTAAAAGTGAGGTTGTTAAAGAAACATCATACGAACCTCCGGTTGTTAATGACCCAGTAGCAGTATCATTAGCAGTTATAGCGCCATCAATATCTATTACGTAAGTTGAATCCTCTAATCCAACCCAATAATTAAAGAAATTATTAAGATTGTAAAATCTAGAATTTAAAATTGCACTTTCGGTTCCATTGTAATTTGCATCAAATGTTCCCGGATTAGAACAAACACTTGCGGGTAAATTTAAAACTGCATCGATTGAATAATCTATAATTGGGTGGATTAGATATTCTGCATCCTGTCCATAAAATGCAACCATTGGATTCCAAGCTCCACTACCAAATCTTCTGTAGGAAAGTCCTTCACCATAATTAACTGGATAACCGGATGTACCACCGGCACCACTAAGATCACCAGCATCATTAACAAAAATACATAAGGAGTCGCCGGAAGTTACAACGTTATATTTAACTGCTACAGCATAATTTCCAGTAACATTTACTGGGTTTGCAAATAGGGCAGTATATTCATAACCTACCGCAGCAGAAGCATTTAAATTGCCTACTGATAAATTGGCGCTTGCTAACTCAGTTGTAGGCTTATTTGTAGCGTCTACTGAATATAAAACAACCTTTGCAGAAATTGTTCTATTTAAGTTGTGTAAACCTAAGCCCCAAAAAGAAATACCTTTAACATTTAATGTACCCGAATTGTAGTAGGCTGTTGAAGTAGTTCTATTCGCACTACTCGCTAAATAATCAATTGTTAAGCTATCTGTGTTACCTGGACCTACCAATAATTCCTTAAATAAAGGATATTTAATAGTGTCTTGTCCACATGTTGTTGAACGCGCAGCGTTACTACCCGTTGTTGGTCTTTTTGCCGATAAAAGGGCAGATTTTATTGGACGGTTATTTAGTTTTAAAATAGTTCTAGTTTCGGCACCTTTCTGAGCGAACAAACTGTTTAAACTAAACCCCAATAAAAGAGCAATTGTAAGTAAGTTTTTATTCATCTTTATAGTTTTATAGTTATCGCAAATTTAACATAAAATATACAAACAAAAACGCCCAATCGTTAAATTGGACGTTTTTGTTTATTAAAATTAGTAAGTCTATTCAAACATTACTTTCATTTCTACCCTTCGGTTTCGGGTTCTGCCCTCTTCGGTTTTATTTGTAGCTATCGGTTTTTTATCGCCATAACCTTTTGGAATTAACCGCTTAATATCTATACCTTTATTAACCAGATACTTAACTATTGATTCGGAGCGCTTTTGCGATAAAGTAAGATTGGATTTAGGATTACCCACATTATCTGTATGCCCCTCAATTACCAATCTCCATTCCGGTTTTTTATTTAATAAAGTGGCGAGTTCATTAAGTTCATCAAAACAAGATTCTTTTAGAACGTCCATTGCTGTTTCAAACTCAATGTTAGCAAATATTGTGTTCAACTTTTCTTGCTCTACTTTTTCAATTCGCGGACAACCATTATTATCAGCCGGGCCTGCTGTATTTGGGCATTGATCTTTATTATCTGTAACGCCATCTCCATCTGCATCGCCTAACGGACAGCCTTTATTTTCGGCAGGACCAGGCTGATCCATACACTTATCGTCTTTATCTAATACTCCATCCTTATCAGTATCCTTGTAAGGACAACCCTTATTATCTTTTGGACCTGCTATTTCGGGGCATAAGTCTTTATCGTCTGAAATGCCGTCATTATCAGTATCCGGACATCCTGAAAACGCTTCGGTACCCTTTATATCAGGGCACTGATCATTTTTATCCGCTATTCCATCTTCATCTTTATCCGGACAACCCTTAAGTTCGGCCATACCGGCCTCTCCTGGGCATTCATCTTCAGCGTCTTTGATTCCATCACCGTCTTTATCCGGACAACCCTTTGTTTCTTTAAGTCCTGCCTCTGAAGGGCATGCGTCTTCTAAATCGGTTACACCATCGTTATCCTGATCTGGGCAGCCACTCAATTCAGTTTTACCAGCTACATCCGGACATCTATCCTCGGCATCGGCAACTTTATCTCCGTCTTTATCCGGACAACCATTTAATTCTACCAAACCTTTAACATCAGGGCATTTATCAGCCTTATCCAAAATTCCGTCTTTATCTTTATCTCTGGGTTTACGTCCAAATGTCCAATTGCAACCCACTCTAAAATTAATATTCCTGAATCCGGTAGGAACGCTATATCCGCTATAAGCCCCCCCATCGCTTGTCCCAAATCTACTGTAAGACATAAATGCCAAAACGTTATCGGCCATAATATACGTTTGCATAAACCAAACGTTAAAACCAAGACCTAAACCCAAGTTACCAAAAGAACGATTATACATGTTATAGGCCACACTTGCATTTAACCATTTTTTTATTTGTGTAGTCATGGATAATGACCCCCCCAAATGAGGTCTGTTATTATAAAACTGAGTATGCAACAAACCACCAGCAGTAAAGTAGTCGTTTATTTTATAGGTACCCTGGATGTATATTTGGGCAGGCATCCATTGTTTATATGAGTTTGATGTAGTAGTACCATTAAATGAATTTTGTATGGAGTCTATGATAGCCTCTCCTATTTGAGTAGTATCTGTTGAATCTTTTCCAATAAATTTCATTACATCAACTCCACTAAATCTAAAAGAGCCTTTAAAATTATAGTTTGCTACATAATTTTTATAGTTTATGAAACCCAAATCGATGATTGATGCACTTGCTGTAATTTTATCATTTACTTTGTAGGTAGCCCCTAAGTCGATACCCAACCCCATATTTCCAAAAGAACTTGCTTGAGACACAAAGTCATCGGTAATATTAGAATCCGCAATACTGGCTGGAGCACCTGCTAAATTTATTTGAGCATCCGCATCTACATTCCATTCATATGCGGTGTCACCGGTTAAAAGTTTAAAATCACTTCTTTTTGTTTGAACATTAGCAATACCCTGATAAAGCTTAATTTTACCTCCTACCCACAATTTCTCTTCCAATAATTCCCGCATATACCCGAGAGCAATTTCATTGTAAATGTTAGCATTCAGGCCAAAATTAAAATTAAGTTCTTTACCTATGTTAGCGCCACCATTACCTTCATTTAGTAATGTTAAAATATCTTTAGGGTATCTGAATGAGGTAAATATTTTGTTAGTAGCGTTAAATGTGAAATAATTCTTTTTTACTTTAAATCCAAAAGAGAGGATATCGATAGAAGTATTAAGATTTAAATAATTTGTTTTTGCAGCGCGTTTAATTGCATTATCTAAATTAATTACAGTAGTATCACCATCTTTTAAAAGGAAATCGATTAATCGTGGCCCTGAATTTCCTTTAGAAAAGTATATAGAGGAAGCAACGGGTATTGGTAAAATTGGAATAATGGGTATGTTAATTGGACTAATCCCAACATATACCTTTTGTTGAGGCATAAAAGAGGGGTTTAGGTAATGGCTTTGCGGAACCATTCGCATATTATACAAGGTATAATTGTCTTGTGCAAGGGCATTAAAGGCAACAAGAAGAAATAAAATACTTACTATTTTTTTCATAATAAAACTCTGTAGAAAATTATTGACCGGTACTGAAATTAAGAATAGGTTGAACTTGCAAACCAACGCGCGCATTAAGTTTATAAAAATTATAAAACTTAACGTTTGGCTGATTTCCACCGGCATCTTTACTTGTACTTACTTTAGCTTTTATAATCAGTTTTTTTACATTTTTCAGATTCTGAATTCCGGTACGATCGATTATATAATCATTACGAAGTTCTGTACTCGAAATCAACTTTCCGCTTACAGCATCTACGCTAGAACCCTTTATAACAGTTGTACCGGCAGGAATAAAAGTAAAAACAGGTTTGAACAAGGAATCTACAAAAACCATTTCTACTGCCATATCAACAGGGAACTCATTATTAAAATAGGTTCTAAGGGTTATGCTATTAATTTGACTTAAATCACCCAGATCAACAGGAGTTGTGTCCAGCAAAGCAAAGTTAGAAGCGGTTCCCCACATGGGCATTATAATGTCAAAATCTACTTTAAACTTACTGGTATCGGTAAAGAAATTACGAACATAGCCGGTTACGCCAGGGTTTGTTATTGCATTCACTTTATAAATAACATTTTTAGGTTGAGAGTTAATAAAAGGAACTACGTTTGGCGTATTATTTTTATTTATTATTAAATCGGAGAATCCAGGCACAGTGAAGCTAGTGGCCCCATTTATATTTATATTTTGAGTAGAAGACGTTCCAGTAAGCACATTACTATTGGTATTATTGTTATTAGCATCAGGAGTAAAGGCATCTAATCTATCAAAAGAAAGTTTAACATTACAACCGAGGTAGCTGGTAATTTTAGCCTCAACCGAGGGATCTACTATTGTAAAAGTACCTCCACCGAGCGTTGATGCATCTCTAAATATAGAAATGGAAATTGTATCCTGATAGGGCGAAATGGCATTTGCCAGATTTCCGATTGAACCAATAAAGGTCGAAAACTTAATATTATTAATGGAAGGCGTTAAGGAAATACTTTCACTGCCGCTCGCATTTCCCTTTTTGGTCATAGTAAGTGAATAATTAAGATTTAAGATATTTCTATTACCAAATCCGTCATTTAGGTTAAGTATATACCCCCCTAAATCATATTCAACAAAAGAGTTGGTATTGGCAGGAATAGATATAGCTTTAGAAAAGGTTGAGGTTGTATTTTGATCTTTAAGTGAGTTAACGGTTAATGTAATATTTAAATCTGCGGGCAACGTATTGTTGTATGCCAATCTGAATTTTGTACCCGGTTTTAAATACAATGAATCTATGGCATAGGAAGAAGTTAACGTATAACTTCCATTTTGAGTGTAAGGACCATAATTGCTACCGTTAGAACCTGCATTAAAGGTACCTACCGGCAAAGTATTTGTAAAATTATAACTTAAAGGCGATAAATTTTGATTGGGAATATTTAAAAATCTTCCGGCCTCATCGGAAAATAAATTACCCCGATAAATTAGGGTACAAAAACCATCTGAACCTACCGATATAGCTCCCTGCTTGTCTGCATTCAGTAATATATCGTTTATAGTAAGATTAGAATTAACCAGAGGAATTGCAAGCTTTGGATCCCAATCACGCACCGAAACCTTTGAGAAATCATACTCCTCCTTAACACAGGCTTGGATAAAAAGAACTCCCATTAATATTATAGCGGTAACTGTTTTAAAATAAGAATTAACCCTCATCTGATTTTTGTTTAAAAATTAAAACGCAAAAGTAATATTAAATTTTAACTTATTTTTTGAATTTTCGAATTGATTGGTGGGAGCTTCTATTCGTCAATTGAATAAGTATATACGCTTTTATCGGCGCTTCCTACCACAATATTAAATACACGATCGTTATTAATATCACTAATAGAAAAGGATGTGCTACCGTATTTTGGGAAACCTCTTTCCAACTGTCCTTTATTGTTAACCAGATAAATTTGGTTTGCTTTGCTAGAGACTATTCCAATTTTACTTTCTCCGTTAGGAAACAGATAGAACTGTGGCTTAGCGGTTATAGAAGATTTAGCTTTAAAATTTAACATCTCGTTCTGATCCTGATCATAAACATATAGCTCATTACCATCTGCAAAAATGTAATCTCGCTTATCATCATCATTAATATCCTTATAATCGAAGAAATGATTTTTACCGGCACCTTTTATTTCGATGATATCCAAGCGATCGTTAAATCTGAATTTTAGAACACGACCCAGAGAATCGGATGCAATTAAATATGACGAACTAAGCTCTTTACCTTTATCAATAAATATTTCAGCGTTTTGAGCAACCGGAACTTTTTGATTGAATTCTATTATTGATTTACCCTTTCGATCTACCAAACGTATTTCACCCGATTTATCTATTGCAATTATATAGTCTTTTCCGTCGATTATAAAGTGTTGAACAGGATGAATTACCTGGTTTTTCATTAATGTAAATTCCCATCCCATAACGTTTTCGCCATTTGCATCGTAATTATAAACCCTTCTATTATCACAGGCAATCATAAAACGGTAATCGCGTGTTTTTTCATAATCGAATACTGAAATTGCATTGGTGGCCGGGTATTTAAGTTTAACGGGAAAGCCCTCACAGAAATCGCCGTTACGATCTATCAAATAAATATAGTTTCGAGTATTAAAAACATACTGCAACTTATTGTTCTTAAATTTATCTATCTGAATTATTTCTGATAAAATAATTTCCTCTAATTTATTCTTCCATAAGATCTGACCTTTATTATCTATTAAATATAAAGTTCCATCTGTATCTTGCACTATAATTTCTTTAGATTGATTAATATGATTATTTACAACTTTTGGTTTAATAGCAACAGGAGCATCCAAACTAACCTCCCAAAGGGAATTGGTTTCTTTTTTATAAACCGGATTGTGTTTAATAAATATATTGGTATAAAATAATCCTTTATTAGCAGAAAACTGGATGCCAACTCCCTCAAATTTTTGCAATAAGTCTCGATAAGGCTCCAGTAATTTAAGCGTATGAACACCTAACCTGGAATTATAAAGAAACTCGGATCGAGGGACATTTGAATAGATAAAAATAGATGCATTGTCGCTTAAGCTTTCTGTAAAAACCTTGTAATTTTCGCTATTGGCTAAAGTGTTTTTATTTTGATACGATTTTATAACTTCATTTATCGAATTAGCAGAGTTACCAAACAACACATATTCGCCAATAACAGCAAAATAGTTTTCGGTAACCAGTCCAAAATCTTCTCCCAACAAAGCCTCCCAATTACCTTTTAAGTTAATCTTTCTTACTTCAATACTCTTTTCTTTCACTTCGGCTAATTTTAAAGAATCGTTTTCCCGTATATTCTCATCATTTGATGATTCCTCTGTATTAACAAGCGTTTCTACTTCGTTATTATCTGACTTTACACTTGTTTCCTCGGCGCTTTTATTAACCTTAAAATTTGCCTTTTCAGAAATTTTATCCAGAACCGCAATAGCTGAATTTAGAGCAAAAGGTTTAATAATTAAAAAAGCATTTTCATTATCATCAATGGCATCACTATTTTTTTCGGTAACAAAAGCTGCCAATTCATTACCCAAAACCTGTTGCAGATATGGATTTGCATCAAATCCTGAAGCGTTTTTCTGCGCAATCTGATTCTTCTTTAGGTAATCGTTATAACCATTTATATATGTTCTAAAATTGCTGAAATTATATAAAAGAAAGGATGCAGTATTTACCGGCATTACATGATGGGCACCAAATTTCTTGGGCAATTGGTCGCTAAATAACTGAAGGAAATTATTACTTTTTTCATTACATACTGAAAGACCATTTAAGTTGATACTGTTTGCTTTTGATTTTAAATCAAGGGCAGACCATTCTGCAAAATTGTTGAGGTGACTGAACCGCACAGAAGCAGAGTCATTTAAAAATGGAGTTATAGATTTAAATGTTAGTTTATAATTATAAATGAGGTTTATTTCTGATTCGGTATTAATGGTTTTGTATACCCGATCAAAGTCTACATTATTTAATAAAGAAGTGGTTGCATTTAATTGTTCAATCGCTAATTCGATAATCTTAGGATTAAAGCTGGCTACAAAAACCCCTTTTTTTATTGCATAAGAAAATACTTTATTGTTGATTTTATTCTTAGTTTCATAAATTATGGTGCCCCCACTTACTCGCTGAGAAAAATAATTGGATGGACCTACACTAGTTTTAACAATCTCATCGAGATATTTCTCTTCTACATCAGGAGGAGTGCTCACGCTAAATAGAAAGCCCGAGTTTAAACTATCGGCCTCGTGATAAGAAATGAAAAGTGAACTATTTTCCAATGCATCCTCTAGCCCACTGTGCTCGTTTATTAAACTATCCAGCCATGTTGAATAGTCGTTTATTTGGGTAAAGTATGGTGTTGCGATCAAATCTTTCCAAATTAAATTATTGTCTTTAAGCGACTGCCAAACCCTGTTTGCTTTTTTAATTTGAATGAGCAATGATGCATTTGTAGGAATTGCATTAATTGCAGCTGCAGTAGGAACTTTTAACTTCTGATAATAGAGATAGCCAAAAATTCCTGCTGAGATAAAAATAACTACTAAAAATGTAAAGAGTATACGACGCAACATACATAGCAAATTTAAACAGCGCATCAGGACGAGGGGTAGGCCAAACTCCACAATTATGAACACTTCATTGTTGGAACTCAACTGCAATTTAGAGTTGCTTATTATCGTTCAAGAAGTTAAGATTTATGGTATCTTTGAGGGCCCTTATGAAAAATATTACATTCCTGTTTTTTTTAGTATGTGTGCTTAGCAGCTCTAATCTATGGGGGCTTGAGGGAGGAGATACCGTTTTTACCTATTCTTCATTAGATAAACCTTTTTTTAGTTTTAGTATTAATAAATGGAATGCTCGGGATACCGGAATAAACAACATTCAAATTTATCAACCCGCTTTTAAAAACTCCATAACAAACACATTTGCTGGAAATATAGGCTTAGCTGTTCGTAGCATTTTACCTTCAAGTGAATATAAACTGGGATTTAGAACAGAGAAATCTGTATTTGGAATTTATTTTATAAACCCGGATGAAGTTACGTATTATAACACACGTAAACCTTTTACTTCTGTTGATTATGTTCAGGGATCTAAGAAAGAGCAAGTAATAAAGATAACCCATACACAAAACTTGAATCCGCTTGTTAACATAGGTTTTGTTTACAACAGAGTTAAAAGTGATGGTTTCTTTGCCAGGCAAAATAGTTCTTACAATAATGTAGTTTTTTTTTCGAGCGGACAAAGTAAGAGCAATAGATTTGCATACTTAAGTAATGTTACTTATAACAAACTTGTAGCCTATGAAAATTGGGGAATTGTTCCCGACTCATCGTTTGAAACCATTGGGTTTGGAAATAAATCGTTGCTTAACGTAAATAATACCGGAGCCCAAAACAACAGATGGCTTTATGGGGCTTACTTTAAACCCTACTTTAATCTTTGGAAAACAACTCGAAGCGATACCATTAATAAAACAGAAACCTATACAGCACGAATATTTATGGAAGGTAAAATTACGCGCTCTGCCAAAAAATATTTTGACCCCCTGAATGATAAAACATTTTATAACACTCTAAACTATGATAGTTTATACACTAATGATTCAACCGTATCTAATATATTGAATACCTATGTTGGCTTCGAAACAAATGAATTTAACACAAATGGTGCTAAGCGAAAGCTACGATGGTCTGTAAAGAGCGGTTTAGAATGGTTTGATGCCTTAAACTACAGTCGCTCTGAAATTAACGGAACTGGCAAACTGAAATCGAAGTATACCGGAGGAAAAAGCGACTATAACTCATTAATCGATCTAAACCTTTGTTATTCACCAGACTCGGGCAGAGTTAAAACACTGTTAAATGCTCAATACATTATTTCAGGTTATAATCAGGGCGATCGAATAGTTAATTTGGATAATGTATTAAGCAATGTTGGCACTTCTGGTTCGGTTTTTTTAAACGCCAACTTATCTTCTCGAAGGCCCGATTACTTTCAAACTAACTATTTTGCCAATGCACTTATATTTAGTTCGGATAGTTTTGTAAACATTAATCTAACAAATATAGAAACCGGTTATCGAAACCGTCAATTAAGATTAGAAGCTAAGATAGCCTATCGTTTATTTGATAATTTCATTTATTTTGATTTTGCCTCAAAACCCAAACAATTATCAAAAACACAAGACTTACTATCGATTCATGTTATTAAACATTTTTCAATTAACAAATTTCATTTAAATGTCAATTTTATTTATAATGCCACCTCCTTTGATGCGCTAAGAATACCCCGTATAATTACGTTTAACAGCCTTTATTTGGAGAATAGGGTTTTTAAAAAATCAACATTAGGACAAATTGGGTTTGATTTAAGGTATTTATCCGGCACTGAAGGATTGGCTTATAACCCGGTTCTGGCAAATTATTTTTTATCGAATGGCGTTATAAACAATTACCCATATTTAGACTTTTTCTTAAATTTTAAAGTTTCCACTTTTAAACTGTTTTTTAAGGTGGAGCATTTAAACGCCGGTTTAATTGGTAATAATTATTTTACATTAACCAATTTACCCATGCACGACAGAGCCATCAGAATTGGGATTAATTGGACTTTTCATTACTAATTATAAATTTAACTATCTATTATTCAAAAGATTAAATTATTCAATAAATCTAATCTGATATACACTATGTTCTCCCGTTTTTTTTAGTAAAACTTTGAAAAAAAAATTGTAGTTTCACTTGTTAAATCTAATTACCCATGAGCAAATTACAATTTAATAATTTCTTAACAATACCTGTTTTATTGTTTCTTCTTTTTAATTTTTCATCTTATAAATCGTTTAGCCAAGAGAAACCCAAACCCGAAAAAGACGAAATTTCGTTACCGGTATATGTTCACGGTTTAAGTTCTAAAGCCGATGTAGAAAAAGTTCATCAATTACTCCGAAGTCAAAGTTGGGTAAAATTTATTCAAGTTGAAGGTTCTCCGCAAAAGCACACCCATTTAATTATAAAAAATTCCACAACCCCAGAAATGGTTAACAGCGTTCTAAAATCTGAGGGTTTTTACATCCTCAATAAAACCTTCCTTGACAATCGCGAAACAGAGCGAGCATTAGTCGAATCCAGAAAAATCAGTGGCTATACGCCTAAAGAAAAATTTAAACAATAATTTATATTATATAGAATGAAAACATTTTTACTTTCTATTTTATTCATTGGAGTCTTTTTTTTAAACATAAAAGCTCAAACGTTTACTGCTGGAGGTGGTTCTATACCAGATAATGGCACCTCCTATACTTGTTTTCCGATATCTGTAACAGGTATTGGTAGTCTTTCCTCTTCCAATGGATTAACCAGTGTGTGTTTAAATATTAGTCATACCTATGTTTCTGAACTAACATTTTATCTTCAATCGCCTGATGGTAGCAAAGTTGAACTATCCAGTGAAAACGGTAGTAGTAATGACAACTACACCAATACCTGCTTTAAAATGAATGCACCTACCCTTATCTCTTCTGGTGTTGCTCCATTTACGGGTGATTACCGACCTGAGGGAAATTTAGGCTATTTTAATAACGGAAGCTCTGCTAATGGCACTTGGTATTTATGTATAATAGATTGGACATCAGGTGATATAGGTACGGTAAATTCTATTAGTTTAAGTTTTGGAAATTCAGCACCTGCCCCTCCCGCAGGATGCGGAAATAATCCAATGGCTGCAGACTTTTGCTCAAATGCAGTTCCCATTTGCGACTTAAACGGTTATTGTGGTATTACAAGCCCTTTTTATGACAACGTTTCCTGGTCAAGTTTAAGTTCAACTTTTTGCGGCTCAATTGAAAACAACTCATTCCTTACCTTTGTTGCCTCCGCCTCTTCGATATCATTAAACGTAGTTGTTTCAAACTGTACTTATAATGATGGTATTCAGTTTTTAATTTTCTCTTCTACCGGAACCTGTTCAGGAACTGTTACAAGCTTTGGCTGTGATGGTAGTATGTCGCCCGGAACCAATACTGTGAATGCTTCAGGTTTAACCCCGGGAAACACTTACTATTTGATGATTGATGGATATGCGGGAGATGTTTGCGACTATGTGGTATCTGCAAATTCGGGGATACAAACCGTTAGTATTTCTTCAACGGGTGGTTCATCCATATGTTCTGGTTCCAGCACAACACTTTCTATTGCCACCATTGGCCCTGGCCCTTTTACCTATAATTGGACTAACGGCGCAACTTCTATTGGTTCCAGCTCTAGTGTAACGGTTAGCCCCTCTACTACTACCACTTATACGTGTACTGTTAACGGAGCTTGTGGCTCTTCAAAAACAGCTTATTACACTGTAAATGTTTACAGCCCCTCAGTAAGTGTATCACCCTCCAGTTCTTCAATTTGTCCTGGTGGCTCTGTAAACCTTACCAGCACCAGCTCAACCTCCTCTACTCAGGTAACCAGAACATTTAATTCTGGTAATCTTAACACTGCCATCCCTGACAATAACGCAACCGGAATATCTAACTCAATAAATTTAAGTGGCTATTTACCTACTTTATTATCCAGTGGTACTTTAGTTAGTGTTACTGTTAACATCAATCATCCTTATGATGGCGACTTAGATATTTTTCTTATAAGCCCTGGCGGAACAACTATAGAACTTAGTACTGATAACGGTGGTACAGGTGATAATTATGTAAATACGATATTTAATCCTAATGCTGGTACGGCTATTACGGCAGGATCTCCTCCATTTACGGGCACTTTTAGACCTGAAGGAACTTTTACTTCATTTAACGGGCAAAATTTAAATGGTAACTGGACACTTAAAGTAGCGGATGACGGCGCAGGAGATATAGGAACTCTGGTAAACTGGAGTATTACCTTTTTATTGGATAACAGTGTAAACTCTTTTGTTTGGTCGCCAACAAGTGGATTAAGTTCTTCAACAGTAGCAAATCCTACAGCTTCTCCTGCTTCGAGTACAACATATACCTTAACTATTACCGACTTATTGGGTTGTACTAAAACAGCCAATGCCACAGTTAATGTTTCGAGCGCAGTAGTGGGAGGCACCATTGCAACAAGTACTTCCTATTGTACCGGCTCCGATCCGGTGGCTCTTACCAGTAGCACTTCTGGCTCAGGCGGAACTGGTACATCTGGTTATCAATGGCAACAAAGCACCGATGGAGGAGTTACCTGGACCAATATTACCGGAGCAACAGCAGCCACTTTCGACCCGGGTGTAATAACCACCACCACTCTATACAGACGAGTATATTCAAACACATGCGGTAGCGCAAATTCTAATACTGTAACTTTAACAGTATATCCGGTCCTCAATGCCGGAACCATAGGGTCGAATCAGACTGTTTGTAATGGGGGCGATCCGGCCAATATTACCTTTAGCACCAATGCATCCGGCGGAAATGGACCTTATAGTTATCAATGGCAATCAAGCCCAGACAATGCAACCTGGACGGATATTGCAGGAGCAAATACTAATTCGTATGATCATCCAAATGGTTTAACCAGCATCAAGTATATAAGAGTAAGAGTTACGGATGCCTGCGGAACAGTTACTTTTGCAAATGTTATTACTTTAAATGTTTATGCTGCCTTAAGTGGAGGAACCATCGCTACAGCTCAAACCATTTGCAGTGGCTCCACACCTGCCACTATAACCTCTTCAGCGGCGGCATCCGGCGGAACCGGAGCTACCACCTATCAATGGCAATCTTCGCCTGATGGAGTAAACTGGACAAATATTCCGGGAGCTACAGGAGCCACATACTCTCCTGCCTCTTTGAGCACAACTACTTATTATAGAAGAGTGGCCAGCAACACTTGTGGAAGCGTCAATTCCAATTCAATTATTATAACAGTAAATCCATTACCATCGGTTTCATCTGTACCTAAAACAGATGTTACGATTTGCGGGGGTAATAACGGTACTATAACTATTAACGCCAGTGGCTCCCCTACCCTTAATTATTCTATAAATGGCGGTACCACTTATCAAGTGTCTAATTCATTTACCAATTTAACACAAGGAACTTACACGGTTATAGTTAGGGATGGTAACAGTTGTACCTACAGTTGGGGTCAAGTATCCATCACTAACGGCTCAGCTCCTTCAGCACCTACAGCCACAAGCTCGGTTAGTAGTAGTGTTTGTAACGGATCTGCTATGCCTACCTTTACAGTATCTAATGCGGGTTATAGTTATAATTGGTGGAGTAATTCTGGTTTAACTATTGCTGCTCCCGGCACTAACAACACAACAAGTTACACACCAGTTGCTCCTGCAGCAGGAAGTAGTGCTACTTACTATGTTACTGCTTCAACAGGAGGTTGCCAGAGTGCTGCCACAGCCTTTACTATATCTGTATATAGTAACGTTTCGGCAGGTGGTGTTGGAAGCAATCAAACCATTTGTAGCGGTCAAGACCCCGTTATTTTAAGCGAATTAACACCTGCTTCGGGGGGTAATAGCTCTGCAGGTTATACGTACCAATGGGAAATGTCAACTAATGGTGGGACTTCCTGGTCTGACATACCTGGAGCTACCGGCGTAACCTACGATCCTCCGGTGCTAACAACCACAACGTTATACAGAAGAAAAGTAACCAATACATGCGGAACATCTGTTACCTCTTCAGTAACTGTAACTGTAAATCCTAATCCAACGGTTGCAGCCGTTTCTGACGTTAGCGCTTGTCCGGGTGCCACTATATCGGCTATTTCATTTAATAGTTCTGTTGGTGGATCTACATTTAGCTGGACCGCCAGCGGAAGCTTTTCAACTGTAGGTTTATCCGCCTCTTCAGGAGTTGGAAGTATTCCCAGTTGGACAGCACCAGTAAACAATACCGGTTCAAATTTCACCTCGCAGATAACAGTAATTGCTACAGCTGCAGGGTGTTCTGGAGCTTCAGTCAATTTTAATATCATAATTAAACCTACGCCGGTGGTTAATTCTTTGAGTGATGTTACAGTTTGTCCTTCCGAAATTATATCCATTGGAACTTTTTCCAGCTCTCCGGCTGGCGGATCCTTTAACTGGAATAACAATAACACTGCAATTGGAATAAGTGCGAGTGGAACCGGTTCCATTCCAAACTGGAATGCCCCTTCAAATAGCACCGGATCATCAATTTCGGGAACCATCAGTTACACAACTACTTTAAACGGTTGTGTAAGTAACCCAAAAACCGTTAATGTTACTATTAAACCTACTCCAGCTATATCCACTATCAGCAATCAATCTTATTGCCCTGGAAACAGTATATCCAATCAAACCTTTACTACAACTCCATCAGGAGCAACAATTAACTGGACTAATAGCAATACTTCAATAGGTATTCCTGCCTCAGGTTCAGGAAATATTAATGGATGGACAGCCCCATCAAATGCCAGTGGCTCCAACTATTCTGGAACCATTTCGGCAACACCAAGTTTAAATGGTTGTACAGGAAGTAATTTAACATATACTATCACCATTAAACCTATTCCGGTTTTAAATTCATTATCGGATGTATATGCTTGCCCGGGAAGTTCGGTTAATGTTCCAGCGTTTAATAGTAATCCTGCCGGTACATATGCATGGACCAATAATAATACAAGTATTGGCTTAGGGGTAAGTGGTAGCGGGTCTATACCTTCATTTACTGCTGGTGCTAACTCATCCGGCATAAACAACAGTGCAAGTATAAGTGTAACCGCCACTGCTAATGGATGTACCGGTTCTTCGGGAAGCTTCCAAATCTATATTTACCCAACACCAATTATCGATAAGCAGCCGGATATTGCTGTTTGTCCAGGCCAAACTAC
Source organism: Bacteroidia bacterium (assembly GCA_044238735.1). Lineage (GTDB taxonomy): Bacteria > Bacteroidota > Bacteroidia > UBA4408 > UBA4408 > JBIICS01. Next base: position 29,282 of record JBIICS010000002.1, on the reverse strand, counting down.
AATAGTTCCTGCCTTTAACACTAATCCTTTTGGCTCATCATTTAGCTGGACCAACACCAATACAGCTATTGGCCTAGGGGCAAGCGGAAATGGCAATATTGGTAGTTTCATCTCTGGAAATAATAATACCAATAATAATATTGTAGGAAGTATCAATGTATCGGCTCAGAATAACGGTTGCCAATCTTCTCCGATGGCATTTAACATTATTATAAAACCTAAACCGACTTTAACCGCTTTAAACAATGAAACTTATTGTCCAAATACTAATGCTAATATACCCACATTCTCCACAACCCCATCGGGCGGTACATTTAATTGGTTAAACGACAACACAACTATAGGTTTAGGAGCTAGCGGAGCGGGTAATATCCCCTCGTTTATAACAGCTGCCAATAACTCGGGAACTAATAATACCTCCACAATTAAAGTTACTGGAGAAGTAAACGGATGCAATAGCGATACCGGAACATTTACAATCACTATTAGCCCTACACCTGCCCTAACTTCATTACCCGATATTAGTTCGTGCCCTGGCGGAACGCTGGGTCCACTTAACTTTACTTCAAATCCGGGAGGAGCAACCGTTGATTGGACAAACTCTAATTCATCAATAAATCAGCCTCTATTAGGCAATGGTAATATTACCAGTTGGACAGCACCTAACAATAATTCGGGGAGCAGTATCGTATCCAATATAATTGCAACGCCCACTTTGGCCGGCTGCAAAGGAAGACCAGATACTATAGTTGTCTCTGTTTACAGTCAGGATAATGCCAGCGTAACTTATCCCACCTTAACAGCCTGTATCACAGGCAGCAATCCAATTCCAAGTTCCATTGCACAACCCGGTGGTACCTTTAGTATATCGGGAGGAGCTACCATAAATAGCAGTACAGGAGAAATTGATTTGAGTACAACAACCGCAGGTACTACCTATGTTATAACATACACTACAAACGGAACTTGTCCCTCTACAAGAAATTATAACTTAACTGTGAGCAGTAGCTCGATAAGTGCCGATTTTACCATTGCGTCGGTTGTATGTAATAACGACCCTAATCAAGCACCTGTATATATAAATGGTGGTACTGCTGGAAGCTTCACAATTATTAGTGGTGGAAACGGTTTGGTTATAGATGCAAGTGGGGTTATATATGTTGGCGCTTCAACTCCCGGAACATATACTATTCAAAATACGATTCCTGCTTCAGGGGGGTGTGCTGCTGACTCAGCTATAGCAACCATACAGATAAAAGCTAAGCCTGACGCGGGTTTTACCGGTTTAGCTGCACAATATTGCAATAATGCCTCTAACGTTTCGATTGTACCCAATTTAAGCGGCGGAACTTTCTCCGGAAATGGTGTTAGTGGTGCCATTTTTAGTCCGTCGAATTCAAATATTGGTTTAAATACTATTACTCATACTATAAGTTTAAATGGTTGCACGGATTCCAGCTCACAAATTATTAATGTATTTGACAAACCTAACGTTTTAGGGGTAGCTAGCGATGATACTATTTGTATTGGAGAATCCATTACATTAAATGGATTTGGTACACAATCTTATACCTGGAATAATGGAGTAACAAATGGAGTTGCTTTTAATCCATCTTCCAGTAACAGCTATATTGTAACAGGTACAGATGGAAATAACTGCTCGAATACGGATACAGTAAACATCATTGTTAATGCTTTGCCTACCTTAAGTACAAATGATATAGCTATTTGCAGAGGCTCATTTGGCAATTTAACGGTTACAGGTAATGCGGCAAGCTACAGTTGGAGCAATGGACAGATTGGAAACAGTATTTCTGTAAGTCCAAATAATACAATTACCTATTATGTTACCGGCGAATCTGCCCAGGGATGTATTCTTACTGACTCTTCCATTGTTACTGTAAACAATTTACCGGGGACAACATTAAGTGCAGCTCCATCTCAAATATGTGCAGGCAACAGCACCTCCATAACGGCATCTGGAAACGCTACTTCGTATAGTTGGATTCCGAACGGAAGTTCATTAGGGCAAATAAATGTAACGCTCACCAACGATTCTACGTTTACAATTGTAGGTCAATTAGGAAATTGTACAGATACTGCAAGGGTTAACGTTAATATTATTCCAAATCCAAACGTTTTAGTTGATGGTGATCCAATAAGAGATACTACGATTTGTTTTGGTGCTAATATTACGGTAAATGCTTCCGGGGGCACAACCTATTCGTGGAGTAATGGAAATTTAACCAATGGTATATCCATCAATCCAACATCAAACACAAGTTACACTGTTATTGGAAACAGTTCTGGCTGTATGGATACAGCAATTGTTAATGTTTCGGTTAATCCACCAATACAATTAAATGTAAGCAATGCTACAATATGTTCGGGCAATACCGCAACTATTGTTGCAAGCGGCGCTTCTACTTATACCTGGAGTAATTCTTCCACTAACGACACACTTAGTTTAGTGATTTTTTCTCCCGGCACTTATACCTATACAGTAACGGGCACGGATGGAAATAATTGTGTGGCTAACGGTCAGGGGGTAATAACCGTTAACCCAAAACCATCTTTAAATATAAATGATACTACCATCTGCTCGGGTAATTCGGCTACATTAACTGCTAGCGGGGCTGTTCAGTATTCTTGGAATACCAATGCGCTGACTCCTAGCATAAATGTTAGCCCTACATCAACTACAGCCTATACAGTAATCGGTACCAACCAAAATAACTGTACTGATACTGCATTTGCGAGTGTTACTGTAAACAACACTCCAACAGCTACCATAAACAATCAAACCACTTTTACGTCAAATGTTTGCGAAAACGGAACAGTTACCTTAACCGGGGCTGGTGCTTTCTTTACCAGCTGGTCTAATGGAAGTACAAATACCACTATATATCCAACTGTAAGTACCAATAGCATTTACACGCTAACCGTTACCGATGCCATAACCGGATGTAAGGATACAGCCTTAGCCTTTATTAACACCATTATACCGCCCAATATAACTGTAAACAATCCGAGTATTTGTCCGGGCTCTGCCGCAACCCTTACGGCTAATGGAGGAGTTAACTACCAATGGAGCGAGGGCACTATTAATGACACCTTAATTGTAAGCCCTTTAATTACCAGCACCTATACCGTTGAAGGGTCAGACGCTAACGGTTGTAAAAATACGGCAATTGCAACGGTAACATTACTTCAAAATCCAACAATAAATGCGCAGGGGTCTACTATTTGTAAAGGGGAGACTGCCATAGTTTCGGTGAGTGGTAATGCAAGCTCTTACACGTGGGACACGGGCACTATTGGCACCAGCATTTCTGTTAATCCATTAAATTCAGTGGTGTACACAGTAACTGCTTCTAATGGAAGTTGTACCTCTACCGATACAGCCATTGTAAACGTATTGCCAGTTGCTGTTATAACCAGTACAGGACAAGGAAATGAAGCCAAATGTAATCTTGCAAACGGATCTATAACAAATGCGAACGTACAAAACGGACAATTTATTTATTGGTTAGATTCTAATGGTAACACAGTTTCTACCGTTTTAAATCCTACCGATTTAGCGGCCGGTACATACACTTTGGTAGCAGTTTCATTAGATGGTTGTGTAACTACAGCTACTTCAAATACAATAATTGGCGAGATACCAAAAGCCATTGCATCCTTTACCATGACAGACAGCACTGGTGTTGTGCCTTTACAAGTTCAATTTACCAATACTTCTACAACTCCAACTGGGGTTACTATAACTAATTATAGCTGGCACTTTGGCGATCCAAGTTCAACTACTACCAGTGTAGAAAGTCCAATCTTTACCTATTATTTTGGAGATTCACAAGATACTATCCGTTTAATAATAACCGATAGTAATGGTTGTACCGACACAGCATATAAATATGTTGATTTAAAAGAACCGCTAGACTCCATTTTTATTCCAAACGTATTCTCCCCAAATGATGATCAGAAAAACGATGTATTCTTTGTTAAATCTTTTTTAATAAAAGAATTAAACGTTGTGATCTTTAACCGCTGGGGTCAATTAATTTACGAATGGGAAGGGGTTAACACCGGTTGGGACGGCAGAACAACATCGGGTCAGCTTGCTCCCGAAGGCACCTATTATTATATGATAAAAGGAGAATTAAAAGACGGAAGTGAAATCCCAAAAAGATTTATGAGTGGCTCGGTAACACTTGTAAGATAATATCAAAAAGACCGCCCACAGCGGTCTTTTTACTAATAGTAAATCAGCTTTTTTTAGAAGTTAATTGATTAGCTTTGCAAAGATGAAATCTAGAATTTTCACCTTTGTTTTATTAATATGCTTTGTATATATTAAAGCGCAAACCCCGATGGGAGATATTCCTGATGAGGTAGTATACGGAAAGCTTCGCTTTAAGATAAATACCGGGTATATTTCAGCCACTATAGGCCCCTCCAGTTTCTTGTCTAAGCCCATTGACTTTCCATTATTAAACTATGGTATAGATTACAGAAGACCAAGAGACAAGGAAGATGATAAATATGATTTCTATAATTTTGGTTTATACTCGTGGGGAACAAACCGCTATTTTAGAACCTACAGTTTACATGCCGGTTACGGGAAAAGAAAACCTAAAAGATATTCCAATTTAAGCTATTCGTTAGGTATTAGCTATTCATTTGGTTGGCTTCCCGTTGACGGTAAAAAAGACACCTTGCTTTACAATAGAAATCCCGGTGTTTTTGCTGAATTTGAGTATGTGTACAAACCCTATTACGATATAGGTATTGGACCAAAAGTTTTCATAAACTACGATCTTTCCTATCCAACCTATGGTGTAGGTATTTCGCTTTACTTTTCCAATTCCTACAAAGGCAAATCCAGAAATATTAACGATTCTCAGCAATGAAACCTTTAAAAGAATCCGTTAAGTCATTAACCATAAAACCATTTTTAATCCACTTAAGTTCTAGGTTTATTATTACAATAGCCTACCAAATGCAAGCCGTAGCGATATCGTGGTGGATTTATGAAATAACTAAGAATGCATTGTATTTAGGTTTAATCGGATTAACAGAAGCTATACCAGCTTTATCCATAAGTTTATTTGCCGGACACTGGGCAGATATCAGTAGCCGAAAAAAAATTATCTTAGGTGGGATGATTATCATCAGTATTTTGAATCTAATCGCACTGCTGGCTTCACTCTATTTAGCATCTACATCTATTTATTTATTACCAACTCTGTTTGGTATTATTTTTTTTACCGGTCTTTCAAGAGGAATTATGGGTCCATCTAACTTTGCATTTATATCCCAGTTAGTTGAGAAAGAACATTTACCTAATGCTGCAACTTGGAACAGCTTTTCGTGGCAATTTTCAATGGTATTGGGCCCTATGTTGGCGGCAGTTTTCTTAGGTATTTCGGGTAATATTAGTGTTCAAATCATTATCAGTATATTATCACTCCTATCCGTAGTGCTTTATTGGAATGTAAAGGCCCGATTTAAACAAACGTTTAAACCCCAAACCGAAAGCATTGGAGTAAGCCTAAAGGCCGGGATAACCTATGTGTTTAAACATCCCATTTTACTTGGTGCACTATCGCTGGATATGTTTGCAGTTCTTTTTGGCGGAGTAACCGCAATATTGCCCGCCTACACACAGGAAATTTTTAAGGCAGGGCCAGATGTATTAGGCTATTTAAGGTCATCTCCGGCTTTGGGATCTATAATTACTATGCTTTTTTTAGCCGGAAATCCACCTATTAAAAACACCGGAAAAATCTTATTTATTTCTGTTTTTATGTTTGGAGTATTTACCTTACTCTTTGCATTTACCAGTAATTTATTTATGGCTTGTTTCTTTTTGTTTTTTACAGGTGCCTTTGATGCGATAAGTGTGGTGATAAGAGGGACCATCTTACAATTGTATACTCCGGAAAGCATGAGAGGCAGGGTATCGTCTGTTAATACTATTTTTATTGGATCATCAAACGAGTTAGGGGCATTTGAATCGGGTTTGGCTGCCAAAATTATGGGAATTAAACCTTCTGTAATTTTTGGCGGATGCATTACAATTGGGGTAGTAATTGCCTCTGCTGTAAAATTTAAGGAATTGTTGCAGTTGAATCTGCAAAATGATAAAGCAGAATAAATATTTGCATAAAAAAACGAAATTTTAGTATATTTGCATTCCTAAGATGCGGAAGTGGCGTAATTGGTAGCCGCACCAGACTTAGGATCTGGCGCCGCGAGGCGTGGGGGTTCGAGTCCCTTCTTCCGCACCATATGCAACCCCAGGGTTGCATTTTTTATTTAAACCAGCGTGGCTCTAATAGGTACAGACATAAATAAGGCAGCTGAACTCCTTAAAAACGGCGAGTGTGTTGGAATACCAACGGAAACAGTTTATGGCCTGGCCGCTAATGCCCTTAATGCTGATGCCTGTCTAAACATTTTTAAGATAAAAGAAAGGCCCAGTTTTGATCCCTTAATTGTTCATGTTTCAGGAATTGAAGAAATTGAAAAGTATGCAGAGGAGCTGCCCGAAAAAGCTCGCCTTCTTTATAAACACTTTTCTCCCGGACCCCTTACAATTGTTCTAAAGAAAAAATCAATAATTCCTGATATTGTTACATCGGGCTTAGATACAGTTGGTATTAGAATACCCAATCATCCTTTAACCTTAAATCTATTAAAAAAGATCAACTTCCCATTGGCTGCTCCAAGCGCTAATCCTTTTGGATATATAAGTCCTACCCGAGCCAAACATGTAAACGATCAATTAGGCGCTAAAATTAATTATATTTTAGACGGCGGAAGTTGTAATGTTGGCATAGAATCGACCATAATAGGTTTTATTGGCAATACTCCCTATTTATACCGATTGGGCGGTTTAAGTTTAGAAAAAATTGAAGCCGTTACAGGTAATATTGAACTTGCCCTTAACGAAAACAGCAATCCGAAAGCACCCGGACAGATGGACACCCATTATGCACCTGGTAAGCATTTATATTTATTATCCAAACAAGAATTTCTAAAAAGAATACAAAATCCAACTAACGCTTTGTTTATTGCATTTACAAAAGAATATCAGACCATTAAAGAAAATAAGGTTTTAATGCTAACCAATAATGAAAATATTGATGAAGCTGCTCAGAATCTTTTTTCGGCATTAAGAGAAGCTGATGAAAGCACTTCGCCTGAGATAATAGCAGAGCTTTTACCTGATAACGGTTTAGGGATAGCCATTAACGATCGTTTAAGAAGAGCATCCATTAGGAAATAAAAAAACCGGGGTCTCCCGGTTTTAAATTATTTTTTTAACTCCGTATAATGTTTAAAAAATAATGGAATAGTCTCAATGCCTTTAAAATAATTAAACAATCCATAATGTTCATTAGGTGAGTGAATGGAATCAGAATTTAAACCAAATCCCATTAATACTGATTTCAATCCTAATACTTCTTCAAATAACGCCACAATTGGTATACTTCCTCCTTCTCTTTTTGGAATAGGCGCTTTACCATACGTTTCGAGCATGGCCTGATGAGCTGCCTTATAGGCAGGAGTATCGGTTGGGGTAACTACCGGGTTTCCTCCATGATGAGGAGTTACCTTTACCTTAATACTTTTAGGAGCAATACTTTCGAAATGTTTCTGAAAAAGATTAGATATTTTATCGCTATTTTGATTAGGAACCAAACGCATAGATATTTTTGCATAAGCTTTAGAAGGCAGAACTGTTTTAGCTCCTTCCCCTATATATCCACCCCAGATACCGTTAACATCAAGTGATGGACGAATTGAAATGCGTTCATTTGTTGTAAAACCTTCCTCTCCCCTCACCTCTTCGATGTTTAAATGTTTTTTATACTCATCTATGCTAAAAGGAGCCTTTGCCATATCGGCTCGCTCTAATTCGGATAAGATTTCGACATCATCATAAAATCCGGGAATTGAAATATGATTGTTTTGATCTTTTAAAGACGCAATCATTTCGCAAAGAATATTTATGGGATTGGCAACAGCTCCTCCGTATATTCCGCTGTGCAGATCGCGATTAGGGCCAGTTACTTCAACCTCCAGATAACTTAAACCACGCAATCCGGTAGTTATACTCGGAATATCATTTGCAATAATAGAAGTATCCGAAATCAGGATAACATCACCTTTTAATTTTTCTTTATTCGCTTTTAAGAAATGGCCAAGATTAGACGAGCCTACTTCTTCCTCACCTTCAATCATAAACTTTACATTGCAAGGAAGCGTATTAGTTTTAATCATGATCTCGAAGGCTTTTACATGCATAAACATTTGTCCTTTATCATCGCATGCACCGCGAGCAAAAATGGCACCTTCGGGATGAAGATCTGTTTTCTTTATTATAGGTTCAAAAGGACCAGAATGCCATAAATCTAATGGATCAGCAGGTTGTACATCGTAGTGACCATACACTAAAACCGTTGGCAAGGAAGGATTAATGATCTTTTCGGCATAAACTACCGGATAACCGGGAGTTTCAACCAATTCGCAGTTTTCGGCCCCTACGTCAATTAAACTTTTTTTAACTGCCTCTGCTGTTTTAATAACATCGGCTTTATATTTAGGGTCGGCACTTATAGAGGGGATTCTTAATAAGTCTAATAATTCATTAATGAATCTGTCTTTGTTTTGTTCTAAATATTGTTTCTGAACTGACATACTGATAATAATTTTTGAGAATCTAAAGCTACTAATTATTGGCTAATTGAAGATGTCTATAGGGCAAAAAGATATGATGTAATAGTGGATATCAACTCCTTATTTTTTTAAAAGTTAATCTTCGTAAAGCGTGAACACTAAATGCCGTTGAGCCCAGTTATTTTCCTCTGCCCTGAATCATAATTAGAGCCGTATAAATCATGATTTTAAAATCGAGTGCCAGCGACATGTTTTCGATGTATAGGATATCAAATTTTAATCGTGCCACCATTTGATCTACATTTTCTGCATAACCATATTTAACTTGCCCCCACGAAGTAATGCCGGGTCTAACTTTATGAAGATATTTATAATGAGGAGCTTTTAAAACAATTTGATCAATAAAAAATTGTCGTTCGGGGCGAGGACCTACCAGACTCATTTCACCAATTAAAACATTATAAAATTGAGGTAATTCATCCAGGCGTGTTTTACGAAGGAATTTACCAACCGGAGTTATGCGTTTATCATTATCGCTAGATAAAGCAGGCCCATTCTTTTCTGCATCTATATACATGGAACGAAATTTTAAAATATAAAAGGGTTTGCCATGGATACCAATTCTGAGTTGTTTAAAAAGAATGGGGCCGTTTGAGGAAAACTTAACAAACAAAGCGATGATGATATACAAGGGGGAAAGTAATACCAAGGCGATAAAAGAAATTACAATATCCATAAGGCGTTTCACAGCCTTTTGCCATGGAGACATCAATTCTCTTGATATTTGAATTAAAGGAGCCCCAAAAATAGATGTCATCTTTACCAAACCACTTAAAATATCGTACATGTCTGGTATAATCTTTACAATCACATTTAATCCTTCTACTTTATTTAAAATCTCGTTTAGCTTATTATGTTCAGAAGATTCAATTGCAATAATCACTTCTTCAACTTTATATTGTTTAATCAAATCTTCAATATTTTCGACATTACCCAAACGTGGTATAAAAGCAGACAAGTCGGAACCGTTAAAATTATCTAAATGTGCATATCCAATAAAGATATTTCCAGATGAATTTTTTTGTCCCTGCATTTCGTGAAACAACGATAAGGCTTTAGCGTTACTGCCAATAATTAAAGTATTAAATCCAATTTTTCGCTTATGTACTTTTAAAACAGTTAAGGTAGTGAGTGTTAAGCGGGGTATCAGGAAAGCAATTAAATGCGTGAGAAGTAGTGTAAAAAGATTATAATAATAAAAACGATAATCACTTATAAAATCGTCTAATAACAAAATAAAAAAGAGTATAAAGCCTCCTAATACTGTAATTAAGAATGTTTGACCCAACTCCTTTAAACGTGATCGTCTTAAAACATCCAGGTATGTTCCGCCTAAAGCGAATAATAAAACCCAAAAAACCGGCAGAAAAATTAAAGCCTTATAAAAATTATCATCAAAAATTAAAGGAATAGAATATCCTAATTTTTTGGGTTCGATATATATTTTACGATATGCAAAAAAAGTAGTCCAGGCTAATATTGCCGACACAACATCAGAAAGAATATACTTTAATGTTTGTGTTTGCCTATTCATGAATCAACTTTATGTTCTCGAAAAAATATTGTGTTGGACTATCTTCTGCCTTACGAGTACCTGCAAAATAGACGGAATAATCCTTTGCGGTTCTGTTACTATTAATTAAATCGGAGAAATTAAGGTAGGTCTTATTCCATGCTCCGCCGGTTGAGTTTAACGTGATCAAAGGCACTGTGGCGGTAGCACCTGTTTGGTTGGCAATTATACCCACAATCATTGGGCCTGTAGTAGCATAATGCAATTCAAGAAAACTTGCCCGCGTACCATCGCTTGGTAATTTAAACCCCTGGTAGGAGGTGGCCATAAATTTAGTTTTATTACCATCCAAATAAACAGCCCCAAACCTAGTATTATTGAATGATTGAGGGCCTCCGGTTACCACCTGAAAACCGGTATCTGAAGTTATTCCCCTAATTAAAGTTATTCCCTGCGACTCAAAGTTTTCGAGCCAGGTAAACGTTAAGTATGACTTATAAGTGGAAGTTCCGGTAATTTTATTTGTTTTTTCCTTAGATAAAGAGAAATTTTTATCCTCGTAGTAATTAAGAAATGTATAAGCCGCTCTGGATCCGGAAATACCATTTACCTTAATTCCCGGATACACCTTAAGATTATACGTTCCATCCGCAATTACAGGAAATTTTGCAGGCAATTCATAAACTCCTTGCAGGTTATCATTCAAATAAATCCAGGCATCTGTTATTTTTTGAGCGCTGGAACCCTGAGTTAAGGAATCGGTATTTATAATAAATTTATCAATTTCAATGTATGAAGGAATTTCTGCTTTAGGATTAAAGAGGTCGCATCCTGTTAAAAATAACAAGATAAAACTTGCAAAAATAATTCCTAATGATTTGCCAAAATACATACGCTCTTAAACCTGGATATTAATTAAAATAATGGGTAGAGCTTTATCTATAGGCTGATGTAAATTTGTTTGTAGGGCAAATATACATGTTTTTTTAGTATTCTCTACCTATAAGTTTAAGACTTTGATATTTAGAAAGTTATAAGTTAGAATTCCAGATTTCCCAGGCCTTTTCGGCCTGCATTTTAAGCATAGTTAATCCGTTCAAAATTTTTGATCCCTGGTTTTCACTTTTTTGGAGGAAAATAGTTTTCTCGGGATTGTATATCAGATCAACGCATAAATGCAAGTTCGAAATACCGGCATAAGGTATATCAGGATAATCGTTTTCATTGGGATACATTCCCAAAGGGGTAGTATTAATAATAAACTTATTTTGATTAATCGCATATTCATTTAAATCGGAATATGCTAACTCGTTTTTTGTTCTATCCGGATTTCGGGATATGACTATATAATCGATTCCCAAATTATTTAAAACATACTTTACCGCCTTTGCGGCACCGCCATTACCCAGAATTAAAGCACGTTGATGATTATAATCCAGAAAAGGCTTGATAGATTGAGCAAAGCCATATGCATCGGTATTATATCCTTTTAGAAAAGCTTTGTTATTTAACCAGCTAATTTTAATAGTATTTACTGCTCCAATTATTTTAACTTCCTCACTTAACTCGTCTAACAGATTAATAACGGACTCCTTATAAGGAATTGTTACATTTAAACCCTTTATATTAGGGTAATCTACAATAATTTTTTTTAACAAGTTAATTTCTTCAATTTCAAAATTTAGATACTGTGAATTATTTATTGATAGTTCCTGAAATTTATCAGTAAAATATTTCTTTGAAAACGAATGAGACAATTTTTTGCCCAGTAAACCATATATATTTTCCATAACTAGAAAGGGTATCCTATACCTAAATTAAATGTAATGGGATTAAATTTTGTTCCGTACACTATTCCATACTGTTCCCTCCATGATCTATCCAATATATGCGAGTAAACCCTTCTGCTGCCTTCGGGAAGTATAGGATCGTAGAGTGGTGTGGCCATATCTAAACGAACAATAAAAAAATCGAAATCATAACGCAATCCGATACCGGAGCCAATCGCAATTTGCTTGTAAAAATTTTCAAATTTAAATTCAGCTCCCGGTCTCAATGAATCGGCGTGATAAATCCATATATTACCACCATCAGTAAAAACAGCGCCTTTCCATGCCTTGTATATTGTAAATCGATATTCCAGATTGCCTAATAATTTTATATCCCCAATTTTATTAAAGGAGTTTGCAGAACCAGCATTATACTCGCCGGGTCCGATTGTTCGAGCTCTGAAAGCCCTAACATCATTGGTTCCACCGCTAAAATAACTTTTCTGGAAGGGTAAAGACGTTCCGCTATTTCCGTATGGTTTACTTACTCCAGCAAAAATCCTGTATACAAAAGAGCTACTATTAACAAATTTCTGAAAAAAGCGATAATCTACATCTACTTTAACGTATTGTGCATAAGGCTTCGGAACGCCTTGAATATCTTCAAATAAGTAATAAGTGCCGCGTGATGTTTGTTTAGAATTAATAATTCCATTCTTGTTTAATGTTTGTAGAATGACACCCGCCTGCTCCAGATCGAGTTTAAAGAAATGATTGTTTTTGTATGAAGTATTAACATCCTGGGTATTTATGGTAAATGAAATCTTGTTTGCCGGTATAAAAACATCAGTAAAAGAAAGTTTTATACCCGTATTGTTTGTTTCTACAATTTTCTTCAGAAAAGCTTCACTTTTTACAATTGAAATTATATTTAAATCGAAAGGATAGATAAAAAGTTTTGATTGATTAAAGAATTTTGATTTTTGAAAAGGTTTAAAACGCCAAGCTAAAGAGGTATTAAATACTGTTCTTGAAAAGTCTGGTCGTACCTGATAGTTATAAGATGAAGAAAAGATGGTGTGCGGTTGTGCTTTCTTGGGAAGTAATCCGGCTTTAAAAGGCCAGAACTGCGGTACTTCGTAAGACAAAGATGGAGAAATCTCGAAAGTGTTAAACGTGTTTTTTATTGGCGTTTTATCCAACACTTCTGTAATTTGATTATTAGCAGCAGAACTATCTAACGCGCTTTGAGAAACCAATAGCCGCTGAACCTCTAATCCACCATACATTTTAAACTCAAGAATTTGTGCGCCTTTAAAACTGTTTTTATTTTGAAAGACTAAATTACCGTTAACCCCCAAATTACCTGACGAGTTAGTACCTTCGGTTGATATTGAATAAGATTTAGGAATAACAGGTGTTAGCTGAATGTTACACTTTAGATTCTTATTTCCAATATCCCAATTATCGGGCTGAAATGTTATGTTTACATAACGAAAGGCCTTAAGCTCTGAAAAAGATTGATAGGTATCCGAAACTGCTTTATCGCTGTATACATCTCCCTGCTGAAAGAAAATAGAACGTAAAATAATTTCGGGATTATATTCAAGGCGCCCATTGTAATTTAAAACATATCCAATTCTACTCAGCGAATCGGTATGGATATAATTAGGGTTACGAGTATCAAAATCAGTATCAATAATTACGTTAGTAATGGTATACGGACTAAAAATATCAATATTAGGATTAGGTATATTTAGTTTAATTTCGTCTCTGGATCTTAATCGCAAAATGATGTTTACTTTTCTTTTAATACTATCTGCCTCATATTCCAGGAACTCTTTATTAAAAAAATAAAATCCATTATTTTTTAATATTTCTGTGATACGAATCCTCTCTGCTTCCAAAACATCCACATCAAAATTATCACCAAATTTTATGAGCGTATTTTTGGCATTCGCCAATACATAGGACCTTATTAAAGAATCGTGAATGCTATAATTAAACGTACCAATTGTATAGGGAGTGCCACTTTTAACTTTATAAATAACACGAGCTTGTCTTCCCAAATAAACAGTTGTATCGGTTACCTGACTGTTATAATATCCTTTATTTCTTAAATACAAACTAATCTGTTCTGAACTTCTGGATGTTAAATTTGTATCGAGAATAACCGGCTCTTCTCCAACCGAATTCTGAAGCCAGTTTCTGATTTTACCCGAATCGCGAAAAACTGTTGCCGCATTATAAGCCCTAAGGTGAAATCGAATTGTCTTAAGAATACGTCTGTTAGGCCTTTGTTTAATAATAGTTAAAATCTCTTCTTTATTTAACTTTAAATTATCAACTATCAAACGGTTATTACTCAATAGAAATTCATTTTCGGGCAATCGATGGGTAATCGAACATCCATACCAGAAGTTGACCAGAAAAAGTAGAAGAATATGTAATTTTATTTTTTTCAACCGACCAAAGGTAAAGTTAACAATTATAGGGCTTATGAAAAATGTATTCGCGCTTTCTTTCTCAAAAAATAAGCCAGTAATTCCCTACATTTGTAAATATGCTAACGCAGGCGCAAATTAAGCTCATACGTTCTCTCTCCGATAAAAAAGTACGTCGGGAAAATCAATTGTTTATAGTAGAAGGACCTAAATGCGTAGGTGAGTTATTGCATTCTCGATATAACATAAGGGCAATATTTGCTCTTAAAGAATGGGCAGAAGAGGCTCCGGAAAAACTGAAGAAAAATATTACGATTATAAACGAGGATTTACTGGAGCGAATTTCCCATTTAAGCAAACCCAATAAAGTTCTGGCTTTAGTAGACATACAGAAAAGTGAAAAAATTGAGCCAGAATACATCAAAGAAAGTATCTTAATACTGGACGGCATTAACGACCCCGGAAATTTAGGCACGATCATCAGACTTTGTCATTGGTTTGGTATTAAAAAAATTATATGCAGTAAAAACACTGTTGATGTATATAATCCTAAAGTAATACAATCTACTATGGGTTCATTTGCATACGTAGAAGTTTTTTACGAAGATTTACCGGAACTTATATCCAGGCTTAAACTTCCCGTTTATTGTGCCAATATGGAAGGAGATAATATTTTTAAAAATGAAATCTCTTCTCCCTTCGTACTTATCATGGGCAGCGAATCGCACGGCGTATCAAAAGAACTCTTAAACCTCTCTAAGCCCATTACCATTCCTTCGTTTCAAGGCAATAACCCGGCACCCGAATCGTTAAATGTTGCTATTGCAGCTTCGGTTATATTATCGCAGATTGTGAGCAGGCAATAGACTATAAGTTGAGGGTTGAAAGTTGAAAGTTGAAAGTTGAGAGTTGAGAGTTGAGAGTGAAGTAAAAGGCTCAATCTATAATTTCTAATTACTGATTACTAGTTACTAGTCACTTTAATCTTCTATCTAACCAGCTATTGAAAGCGCTTGAAGATTACAGAAGCGTTATGACCGCCAAATCCAAAAGTATTACTCAACACATAATCAATCTTTCGTTCCTGAGGCTGATGCAATGTTAAATTAATTCCTGCCGGAATGGCCTCATCAATTTCTTGTGTATTTATAGTTGGGGTTACCACCTGGTTTTTTAAAGACAGAACTGCAACAATACCTTCTATAGCGCCCGCCGCGCCCAACAAATGACCGGTTAACGACTTGGTTGCACTCAGATTCATTTTAAACAAATGTTCTTTAAACAGCGAGTGTAATGCTTTAATTTCACTGATATCTCCAACGGGAGTACTGGTGGCATGCATATTTACATAATCAATTTGATCTGTATTTAATTGCGCGTCCTCCAATGCACCGGTCATACCTAAAATAGCGCCGAGTCCTTCGGGATGTGTTGCAGTAAGGTGATAAGCATCAGCACTCATACCAGCACCCACTACCTCCGCATAAATCTTAGCACCACGTTTTTTAGCGTGCTCATATTCCTCAAAAATAAACGCCCCCGATCCTTCACCCATTACAAATCCATCGCGCGATTTATCAAACGGACGGGAAGCATCACCCGGACTGTTATTTCGCAAACTAAGGGCCTTACACGCATTAAATCCCCCAATTGCCGAAGGGGTAATAGGCGCCTCAGAGCCACCGGTAATTATTGCATTTGCTTTACCCCAACGGATATAATTAAAAGCATCCATCATGGCTGAGTTTGATGAAGCACAAGCCGAAACTGCCGTATAATTAATTCCTCTTAAAGCATGCTTCATCGCAATTATTCCACTTGCCATATCCACCAATATTTTTGGCATAAAAAAGGGATTAAACCGCGGAGTTTCATCCCCTTTAAAATATTCACCCATTTGCTCGTCAAAAGTAGATATTCCACCATTTCCCGAAGCCCATATAACCCCAATCTTATCTTTATTTACTTCCCTTAACAGTATACCACTATCGTTAACTGCCTCTTGTACCGCAATTAATGCATATTGTGTAAACAGATCGTAACGGCGGGCCTCTCCTTTCTCAAAAAAATCGGCGGGTACTATATTTTTTAATTCGCAGGCAAATTGAGTTTTATGTTTAGCAGTATCAAACTTAGTTATAGCAGCAGCACCACTTACACCGTTTATCGATGCCTGCCAATAATCTTTCAAATTATTACCTATAGGAGTTAGAGCTCCCATTCCCGTAATTACTACACGCTTCATTATTCTGTAATTTCAACAAAATTAAACAATATGATTAATTAATTTAAAATACTCAAAATAATGTTTAAGCCTACTCGTTTTAAGTCTTTCGGTATTATCTTTAAGTTTAGATTAATTTATAGTTGAGTAAACTACTTTCCATAATTCTTTTGTTTTTAAGCACTGCACTTTTTGCACAACTAAATCAGCACCGCAGGGTTTTTATTCCGGCTCTTCTATATTACAATCCAATTGATAGTAATGTGATTGCTGAGTCCAATTTTAGTTTAAAAGTAGAAAATCAATTAATTGATAGTAGTAAATATCAGGTAAACGAAATACAAGCTATTTTAATAATTAAAGATTCTTCACTAATTGGTAAAAGCGGTAGTGCAGAATTTAATGTTCTACCCTTAAATCTTAACCGAAGATATTTTTTAAAAGACCCTAAACTTTTACTCCCCGATCGAAACGGACAATACAATCCATTTAGTGCCCCTTATAGTAATTCAAACTCAGCTAATGAATTTTTTAGCGATGGACTTAATAAAAATGGAAGTATTTCGAGAGGTGTAAGTTTTGGAAACAATCAGAATGTTGTATTAAACTCCAGCTTAAATCTTCAATTAAGTGGTAAATTAAGCGAAAACATTAACGTTTTGGCTGCTATTACCGATGATAACATCCCTTTTCAGCCACAGGGAAACACGCAACAACTACAGGAATTTGATAGGGTTTTTATTCAGTTAAATGATAAGAAAAATAAACTTATTGCCGGTGATTTTATACTGAACAAGCCCGATGCGTATTTATTGAGTTACTATAAGCGGGCTCAAGGTGCAAATTTTTCAACCGAGGTAGCTGTTAATGAAAAGAAAAACTCACTATTTAAAACCATGGTAGCTGCAGCGGTAAGTAAGGGTAAATTTGCACGAAATATAATTCAGGGAATTGAAGGCAATCAAGGTCCCTATCGCCTAAGAGGTTCGGAAAATGAATTGTTTATTATCGTTTTAAGTGGAACAGAACGAATATATATAGACGGGCAAATGCTTACCCGTGGACAGGAAAATGACTATGTAATTGACTACAACACGGCAGAGGTTACCTTTACGGCTAAACGTTTTATTACGAAAGACAGACGAATAATTGCAGAGTTTCAATACGCCGATAAAAACTATGCGCGCTCAATGCTGGTGAATACAAGTGAATATATTGATAAACAAAACAAACTGATTATAAATTATTACAATGAAAGTGATAATAAAAGCAGACCTCTTCAACAACAACTAAGCGATGCTGATAAAATAATTTTAGCCAATGCCGGAGATAATTTGCTTAATGCAATTGCGCCGGGTGTTGATAGTATTGGATATAGAGCCGACTTAGTTCTTTATGCAAAAAAAGATTCTACCATTGAAGGGGTAACGTACTCCCCTGTTTACTATCAGTCCAACAACCCCGATAGTGCATTTTACCAACTCACTTTCTCGCAAGTAGGAAATAACAAGGGCAATTATATTCAAACTAATAGTACCGCTAATGGTCGCGTTTTTATATGGGTAGCTCCTATAAATGGCGTAAGACAAGGAAACTATGAACCACTCGTTTTACTTATTACACCAAAACGTAAACAAGTACTTAATTTAAATTACAATTTTAATCCCGATAGTACTTTAAAAATAAAATTAGAAACTGCTTTTAGCGAAAATGATCTTAATACCTTTAGCAGTAAAGACGATAAAAATAATCAGGACTTAGCTCTTAAAGTAGATATCGAAAAAAAGTATCGATTAAACAAATCGTTAAAACCGCTATGCTTTATAATGGGGGCCCAATACGAACAATTAAATAAAAACTTTGCTATAATTGAACGTTACAGAAGCGTTGAGTTTGAAAGAGACTGGAATATTATCGGAAAAAAACAATTCGACAATCAGTATATAGGGGGCCTTGTACTTGGATTAGAAAAAATGGGGAGCGGAAGAATCGACTTTACAAATCAAGCTTTTATAGAGCCCAATCAAACTCAGGGATATCAAAGCAGGCTAAACACAAATGTAAACACTCCTCAATGGGAAGCTAATCATTTTGCCAGCGCCAGTTTTATTAATCAAAACATCAGCAATGATCAATTTATAAGACAAAGAGGTATTGTATCGAGAAAGATCTCAAAAATTAAACTATCGGTTAAGGTAGATCAAGAACGAAATGTTCGTAATTCTAGAAGCAATAACGATAGCTTAATTGCTGGTTCTTATCAGTTTAATGAGTGGTTTCTAATTGCTTCAAAAGCTGATAGTACCGGTAACCAGTATAGTGTAAATTATACACAACGTAACGACTGGTTATTGCGAAATAATAAATTAACCAAAAGCGCATTTGCTCAAGGAGCAGGCGGAACATTGGAATTTGTAGAAAACCGATATTTTACACTTAAAAATTATGTTGGATATCGCGAGTTAAAAATAATTGATTCTAACTTAACAACTCAAAAGCCCGACAATAATTTAGTTAACCGAATTGAATATACCCTTCGCTTGTTCAAATCTACAATATACACCAGTACCTTTTATGAAACCTCCTCGGGATTAGAATTAAGAAAAGAATATAGTTTTATACAAGTTGCACCCGGACAAGGTATATATGCCTGGGTAGACTACAACCAAAACGGTACAAAAGAATTAAATGAATTCGAGATATCACAATTTACAGATCAGGCTCAGTATATAAAAGTTTTTACACCTACCAACACGTATATAAAGATATACGGGAACCAATTTAATCAGATCATAAATATAAATCCGGCCTCGGCAATTAAATCAAAACAATGGTGGGCAAAAGCCATCAATTACTGGAGCGATCAGTTCTCCTATAGAATAGACCGCAAAACCAGCAGCACGGAGTTTCAGGATCAATACAATCCGTTTTACCGAAACACCGGCGATGTTTTTTTACAAAGTTTAAACTCCTCGTTCAGAAATACGCTTTTCTTTAATAAAACCGGATATGTTTTTGGTTCAGATTACACATTTCAAGATTTAAGCAACAAAACCTTATTAGTTAATGGATTTGAATCCCGTAACAACAACTCTCACACCGTTAGAACACGTTTAAATTTTAATCAGTGGATTACTTTAAATACCGAACTAATTACTGCTGAGAAAAGTAATACCTCTCAATTACTAACAAATCGTAACTATAGAATCATCATAAATGAGGCCGAACCACGATTAACCTACCAGCAAGCTTCTGATTTCAGAATTAGTTTAGCCTACAAGTATTCCATTAAAGAGAATCGCTTTGAAAACGACAGTACACAAGGCATACAGCACAGGATAAGCAGCGAAATTAGATATAACCGTGCCAATAAGGGAAGCTGGTCGGGCCGATTAAACTATTATAACATTTTATTTACCGGTTTAGAGAACAGTCCGGTAGCATATGAAATTATGGAAGGGTTAAGGCCAGGCAATAACCTAACCTGGGGCATAAGTTATCAGCAGAACATTACTACTGCATTACAATTAAGCATCAATTACGAAGGCCGAAGACCTGAAGGGTTAAAATCAGTGCACATTGGCAATGTAACCGTGAGGGCGGTGTTTTAAAGAGATGGCTGGGTGAGATATAAATTCCAAGATTTCAGGTTTCAGGATTTCTAATACCAAAGTGAATTAGAATTTAGTTCAATTGTTTATTGAAAATTTTGTCAGGCTGAGGTATCGAAGCCGGGTGTTAATTTCAAGATTTCTAATTTCAAGATTTCATAATTCATAACTATAAAGCAGATTCCCGGAAAAGCAAAGCAAATTTGTTTTCATCTTCAATTTACAGCCCTATAAGGGATCTGCTAAAACAGAACATCTGCTTAATGATTCTAAAGTATTACGTAGTTGAAATTATATTAGTAATAAAAAAGCCGCAAGCGAGAAACTTGCGGCAACTGGGAGAACGAAGGGGAGCTATTTGTTTTATAAAATTAATATTCAAATTGCAAGGTTAGAAACCTTACGTGTTATAAACTCACAAGTTGCGCTGGCGCTATACTTGCGAGAGCTGGGGTAAGTATGCGTTACAAACGCATATTATACTCGTCCTCGTTACCGCTATCGCTCAAACGAGGACGAGTGGGGGATCTACAAGAAATCATCAGCTCAATAAACTCAAAACATTATTATACAGCAGTTGAAATTGTATTAAAAATAAAACCGCGATACATGATTGCTATTAGGAGATTTTATTCCTAAATTATTCTTCTACTCGATTAGGATCTTTTTAGCACAAGAAGAAATAGATGACTTCATTATGTAAAGACCCTTTGCATATTTCTCATTATTAACTTTTGTTAAACCCGGTCCAATTTGAATTTGACTCATCAAACGTCCATCAACACTATAGACAGAAATCAAATCCTGAAATTTTGATTTAATCTCGAATAACCCATTATTCGGATTAGGCATTACCTCAAAATAGTTTTCATCCTTTATTTTGTCTTTTGCGGAAGTTATAAAATAACAAGATGATGAGACTCCCGAATTAAAATGGTTCTTTATTACATCCAAATCATTTAGATAAGTTTGCCAATATGGCTGTGAATTAAAAGTATTTAATGAATCGAAGCTAGTAACATAAGCATAGTCGAATTCAACCATTTGCCCTGCATTCAAATTAAACGGACCTGCCGATGCAATATACCGTCTATCAGATGGCGTTCTGTTTTCATGCCAACCATTTTGATAAGGCAAAGAATTAAACATAAAATCAGTATTAGGGCCATTACCTCCTCCATTTACCCAACCATCAACACCATTGTTTACAACATGTGTTGAATCTTTCCAAAAGCTATGTAAATAGTTATAATAATGAGAAGCAGAATCAGGATTTCCAATTTCTGAAAAATCATTATTATAGTATAGAAAATGATTCAATAAGCATTTTTCATTTACCTCATCAACAACTCCATTATTATCATTGTCTTTCCCATCATTTAACTTTGCAACAGGACCATTAAGAAATAAAGTACCTTGTATTGGTATAACACTTCCATAACCAGCAGCATTTTCATCAAAATCATCTCCATTATATGTAAAGGCTGTATTATAGCTTGGGTAACAGCCCACATAATCGTCCTGATAATTTCCTAAATCATTATCCACCCAAGCCCCATAATACATGTCGTGATAAGAATCAGTACTTCTGTTAAACAGCTTATACTTATAAAAAGTAGTATAATTCAACGCCCTTTCAGAACCATTTTCTTTATCGGGGCAATAAAACGCATAAGCATAACAATGCAACTCAATCCCCAAAGGAACACGCATGGTTTCCGTATACCTGTAAGTATCATTCATAATCCAAAACAAACATTGGTCTCCGTATATTTTTGGATAATCACCATCCTGAAGAGGGCGATATAGACCATCATTATTAACATCAACAAAATCAGCCAGTTTATGAGCCTTATTACCCAAACCATTCCCAGGCCAGCTAATAATAACTTCTGCAGGAATGTATGACCCGTTCTGAACATTTCCATTCTGAAAATTTTCAATAAACTCAAGAATCTGCCAAGCTTCTACTTTCCAAATTCTTTTAAAATCCATCATTTCGCTGTAATTAATGTTTGCTGTATATAGATCAAGTGGTCCCGGAGAGAAATCAACTCCACTTTGTCTATAGGTTTGTGCCGCAACATGTATCCCATTATTCCGATCTAATCCACCTATCCATAAAGCACTTGCAAAAACAGTATTTTTATTATTTCCCTTAGGCACTTCATAAACACCATCTGTTAAGTCCCATGATAAATCTCCGATATTGGCAACAGTTGATACTTTATTAATGTTCAGGCTTTGCATCTCACTATTCATCTGATCGGATACATTATTAAACTTGTCAATTCTTATAATAAATATCGTATCCTTTGTGGAAGAAGTTGTGAAAGGTGCGCTTCTCGCTTTTACAACAAACGAGTCATTAACCAATGTGTAAACAGAATTTCCACCCGTATTTTTATAGAGATTAATATCCTCATATACCATTAATTTGTTGTTATAATAACAAGAAAATTTATTCGCAGGTGCATTTGATGTTACAAAACTACCAACCATATAAAAACCATCGAAACAGTTATTTACAGATCCAAATCCATTGTTTTTAAATCTTCCCGAATATTGATCGCTGGCTATTGAATTTAAAAAATTCGAATATTTATGATTCCAGTAAGAATTTGGCAAAATTTTATCACCAATAAGCTTATCAAATCTCCTTTCTGAAAACAAGTAAATACTTCCATCAGCCGTTTGCTTAATTACCTTATACAAAGGCAATGATTGACCAGTAATATCCGTTATTATTGTATCGCAACCGCCAGTGCCCAGTATATAAACATTGGTTGAATCGTTAAAAACAATATTACCATTATTTGTGACTTCAAAGTTTGCAGGCATGAGCCCATTTAAAGGAAGTTTTACAAATTGATTATTTGTAAATATAAAAACGCCTGAATCAGACGTAAATGAAACATAATTTGTATTAGAATTTACGCGTTTAACCGCATTGCCAATATTGTAAATATTATTGCTATAATATTTTAATGAAGTAAGATTAGATAATGAATATAATCCGGAATCAGAAGCAATCCACAGAAGGGTATCGTTTTGCAAACTAATATTATTTATCTTTTTTGTTGTTAGAATAGAGTTAGCAGAATAAAAATCTTTCCAGGTAGAATTTTGATAATTATAAACAGATATCCCTTTAAAAACACTCAAATCAGCATAGGACACATAGATATTGAATTTTGAATCTACTATTAGTCCACTTTTAATTCCCTTTTTTAATCCGGCTCCACCTGTTTCGGGTACTTTAATTACTGGTTGAGCTTTTGCGCAATAAAGGAATATAATATGTAAAATAATTACAATAAAACCTTTTTAAAATTGACATTATAAACCATTTAATTCTGTTGTTTATTATTTACTGAAACGACACAAAATATTTTGAAAAAATAATTTACAGTTAGAATAAAAAAGACATCTATTCTTCTATTATTGGATCTATAAAGTTGATTAGTTTATCAATTCTTAAAACTAGCTTTGAAATCTCAAGACTTGTTCTGCAAAAAATATTATAATTTCTAATAAATTTTTTATTCTCAAATATTTCAGATATGCTCGTTGAGAAAACATTTTCATGGATTTTTGTAATAAGTTTATCCTTCTCCTGCTCGTTTAATATGTCTTTTGAAATATTCTGAATATAATGCACCAGCGCTTCCTCAATATTGTTAAAAGTCAATTTTAACATATTAGCGTCTGCACCATATTTCTTACACAATTTTATTAAATATCTTAATATTATTATATATGGAAAAACTCCATCACTACTTAATTCAAAAGAAAGCTTTATAAATAATGGACTATTCTTATTTATTTTTGAAACCTTAATTCTGTTGTAAGGTAAAATATACTTTTTACCTAATGTTTTATATTCGCTCTGGGAACTTATTACAATTTGCTCATGAATATTTTTAACACTTTCTAAAAACAAAACAAGTTCCTTTAAGTCATAATCTTTCTCCTCTAAATATTTTAACTCAAGATCTATTTCAACCTTTATTTTCTCGTTTCCTTTTAATAAAAGCAATAACAAGTTTATCATAATATGATTTTAATATGATATTATAATTAGTCCACTACCCCCTTGACCTCCATTTCCTGGTGTACCACCTCCTGTTGAAGAAACGCAACCTTTCATTGTACCACTCCCACCACCGCCACCAGAAGCAACGCCCCCATTACTTCCATTATTACCATTTACATATGGCGCCACAGTACCGCCTCCTGTACCTCCCGAACTTAATTGTGCAAATGCATTACCGCCATTACCTCCAGAACCTGCTCCATAGTTATCACAACCTCCTGGATAACCATTGTTACCTCCAAGACCAGCAGCTCCTCCATTCCCACAGCAACTACTACAAACACCAATTACACTCCCACTTCCTCCTCCTTGCCCACCTGGTGCGGTAAATGTACCAAAGGTTGTATTACCACCTGCTTGACTATTGCTATTACCACCTACACCAACCGAATAACTTATACTTTGACCTGATGACACTGGAATATAGGTTTTCAAATAACCTCCAGAGCCGCCACCACCACCTCCAGTTGCTCTACCAGGATTAGCTCCAGAACAAGCTATTGCTCCTACACCTCCTGCTCCTCCAGCACCATATAATTCAACTACTAATTTGGTGACGCCAGTTGGAACATTGAAATTACCTGAACCACTTGTCAAAACATTCATACCATGATTTGAAACACTTGAAGAACCATTACAAACATACCTTGTCAATGAAGCATTTACTTCGCTTGCATCTAAAACACCATTATTGTCAGCATCTAAACCTACTTCTACTTTAGTTCCACCTGAAGCACAATTAACACCTGCTGATTCGGCAGTGGTTTTTATTAAAGTGTTTTTACCGTCTGAACCGTTGGTGCCATTAGTACCATTTGTTCCGTTATTACCATTACATACATAACGTGTTAAAGTCACATCAACTTCCCCAGCATCTAAAATACCATTACTGTTAGCATCTATACCCATCTCTACTTTAGTGCCGCCATTAGCACAGTTGGTTCCTGCTGCTTCGGCAGTGGTTTTTATTAAAGTATTTTTACCGTCTACTCCGTTGGTTCCATTATTGCCGTTTGTACCATCTTGTCCATTTAAACTATTTAACCAATCTGTTTCAGTACCAACAAAGCCATTGGCAACCGCCAGTTCATAAGCAGATTGTCCATCAACACCATTTATTCCATCTTGCCCCTTAATACTATTTAACCAATCTGTCTCACTTCCTACAAAGCCATTCGCTACCGCCAGTTCATAAGCAGATTGTCCATCAACACCATTTATTCCATCTTGCCCCTTAATACTATTTAACCAATCAGTTTCACTTCCTACAAAGCCATTCGCAACTGCCAGTTCATAAGCAGATTGTCCATCAGTACCATTTGTCCCATTTTGTCCTTGTACACTATTTAACCAATCTGTTTCACTTCCTACAAATCCATTTGCAACAGCCAGTTCATAAGCAGATTGTCCATTTGCACCAGTATTACCCCTAACATAACCCGCATTTATTGTTGTGCCGTTGGATAATGAAATAAATAAACTATCGTTAGTAATATTTGCATTAGACACACTAACACCATTTAAACCATTTACTCCGTTTAATCCTTGATCACCTTTTACCTTTCCTACATTTAGCGTTTGCCCGTTACTAAAAACCATAAACAAGGAATCGTTTTGAATATAGCTGTTGTTAATCCCTATACCATCTACTCCATTTAATCCGTTTTGTCCCTGTTCCCCTTTTACATAACCTGCATTAATTTGTTGGCCATTTGAAAGGGTAATTATCAAAGAATCGTTATTTACAACAGCATTATTTACACTTACGCCATTGTTTCCATTTTGCCCCGGTGCACCCTGTGGGCCTGCAGGGCCTTGGGGTCCGGCAATATTTCCAACATTTATCGTTTGTCCATTACTTAAGGTTAGAATTAATGAATCATTTACAACAGTTGCTCCTTGCACTCCTACATTGGCCCTCGGCAATATCACATAACCCCCATTGGTTAAAAACAAGGTGTCGTTTTTAACAGATAAGGTTTGCAACTCATTGGTATTACTTGTATCGTTTGCACCCTCTATATATTTAGCCTTTTCAGCATAAAAGGCATAAGGAACAGCCATAAACTGCTGTACACTCATTAACTTGAATTGATTTTGGTTATTTAAATCTATTTCTACTTTTAAAAAATGATCAATTGTAGACCAATCAATCTTATATAATTTATCAAACTGGCCAGATCCTGTAATCTGCCCATCACCAATAATTAACGAAAACAAGCCAGAAGGATCAGTCTGAGTCTGATGGGTTTCCTGATACAAAACATTTCCTTCAGGTCCGCCCTTTAAAACACTAAATCGAACTCTAATAGCTTTATTATGCAAAGCCA
Organism: Bacteroidia bacterium; assembly: GCA_044238735.1. Taxonomy (GTDB): domain Bacteria; phylum Bacteroidota; class Bacteroidia; order UBA4408; family UBA4408; genus JBIICS01. The sequence continues at coordinate 2,550 of JBIICS010000002.1, read as the reverse complement.
ATCCGTTAATGTCTCTGCCGGCTATTTGATTATTTTTCTCGCTAATAGCAACTGCCTGATAATATATACCCTTTAATTGGGCATTAACATTACTCGCAATAAATAATGCTGTAAGAAAAAATAAGGAAAATAATAATTTTTTCATGTTACTCTTTATTAGTGTTTTGATGTTTAGTAATAGTTGCAGATACTCCAAGATTTAAAATAAAGCCTCTGTTAAATAACCTCTGATTGTTAGCAGTTTCAATATTTGCAATACCTATCATTTGTTTGTATTCAGCATACACTGAGAGATATTCAGAGAGACTTACCTTAAATCCAGGCACAACATATAAACCGTAATCGAAATTTTTAATTTCTTTTTGTTTCTTTAAATCATAATCTTCCGGGCCAATAGTTTGCCAAGCCTTTAATAGATAACCATAGTATGGAACAAACGTAATGTATGGTTTAAAACGAAATTTATTTAACTGATATCCGAATCCGAAAAAAACATCTGCATAATGAAAATTCCATGTTAAAGGAATGTTCTCGTAAACCATAGTAGCACCAGCTTTCCGCATACCAAAACCACCTCTTACAAATAACCCCTCTTTGGACACATAATGATAGTCTAAACTATAAGAACCCGCAATTTGATAATTAAAATTTTTTACCAGATCCCCATCACTATTGTGAAATTTAAACCGTGAAAATACCTGCCCCGCATCAAAGCTTAAGGCGCTTTGAGCATAGATACTCTTAGTTAAAGGGGCTAATAATAAAATTAAGATAAACAGTTGTTTTCTCATCTCTAGCGTATAATTGTAATTTTATTAGTATAAATTTCTTCTGTTTGATTTATTAAAATTGTTGTAAAATAATTGCCGGAAGGCCAATCTAAACAGAATATCTTTTCTTCCTTAAAAACATCATATTGCTTAGAAAAAATAATCTTTCCGCTCACATCAATTATTTTAAAAAGACAGTTTTCTAATGAATCAGAAGAAATTATATAGAAACTATTTAAAGCCGGATTTGGATAAACACTTGTTTCAATAACAGACTTTAAAACTTGCACATATAATAATGGTTGTTGAAAACCCGGCCTATATTGATTTTGATTATCGTATTTTGTAATAGTACCATATGACTGTCCGGCTGTTGAATTTACAACAACGCCATTGAGCATACCACCACCCCCATAAGATGAAATAGTTTGTCTGGCTATTTCCTGGGATAGCACTTTATTTACGGATGCAAACTGTAAAAAAATGGTTATAAATAAAAAACGATTCATTTAAGACTCCTTTCAAACAAAATTATCAATTTATTTGACATTTGCAAATTTTATTTTCTTTTTGATTATAATGTAATGTAAAGTTATATTGAACTACAAAATACTTAATCTTAATAAAAATATACCTTTTATTAAGTTCATAAATACTAATATTTACTTCATGTATCATGATTAAAAGAATTAACAATATTCTTTATAACCCTTATATTATGCTGGATTAAAATGTATTTAAATTTATTAAAAGTTAATATTATTTAACTAGTTGATTGAATTAATTCTGATTATGCATACCTGAATAATATGTAATAAGCAAATAATTTTAATAAAAATATGCCATAAAGGTTTTCATAAGTTCTAGTAATTGGTTATACATAATTAAATTATATTTGACATTTGTTAATTTAACCGATTTGAAAAAATTAGACTTAGAACACTGCATAGTTTTAATTATGCACGTAGGTGAAAAAATAAAACTCCTACGAACATTAAGAAAATTGTCACAGACTGAACTTGCAGAAAAAATAAATAAAACAAGGGCTTTAGTATCAAATATTGAAAAAAGCGGAAAAGTAAACCACTATACTCTAAAAAAAATTTTATCTGTACTTAATGTAACGATGGAAGAATTTGAAATGCTTGAATCAGATAAAATTATTTTAATACCAAAAGAAATTAACTATTACATAGAAAATGAAATTAAGCAATTAAAAGAGAAACTAAATTATTATCAAAAAGCAAACGAAACTTTACAGGAATTGGTAGATGCTCAGAAAATCATCATCAATAGTCTTAAGAAAAGAATAAATAAAAACATAAAAGAATCTAATTAAATTATCACATCTATTGGCAGGCCCCGGCTCTTCATTACATTCTGGCTGGCGATCTTTTTACATAGATTGATTCGCTTCACTACGTTTCACGCGCAAAGACGGCTTAATTAATTTCAAGATTTCTAATTCCAAGATTTCATAATTCATACCTAAAAAGCAGATTCCCGGAAAAGCAAAGCAAATTTGTTTTCATCTTCAATCTATAGCCCTATAAGGGATCTGCTAAAACAGAACATCTGCTTAATGATTCTAAAGTATTACGTAGTTGAAATTGTATTAGTAATAAAAAAGCCGCAAGCGAGACACTTGCGGCAACTGGGAGAACTAAGGGGAGCTATTTGATTTATAAAAATTAATATTCAAATTGCAAGGTTAGAAACCTTACGTGTTATAAACTCACAAGTTACGCTGGCGCTATACTTGCGAGAGCTGGGGGAGTAG
>JBIICS010000048.1:0-18705 GCA_044238735.1 Bacteroidia bacterium | reverse complement strand
TTGTTTTAATGGGATTTATTAAATAATATGGAAATACTAAAACAATTTTTAGATGTTTTTTTGCATTTAGACGCTCATTTAGATGCAATTATTAATCAATATCAAACACTAACCTATCTTATTCTGTGTTTAATCATTTTTTGTGAAACCGGGTTAGTGGCCACGCCTTTTCTCCCTGGCGACTCGCTCCTTTTTGCAGCCGGTGCTCTTGCTGCTAAAAATGATGTTTTAAATGTTTGGCTTTTAATTCCACTTTTGTTTGGTTCTGCTATTTTAGGTGATAATTTAAATTACTTTGTAGGTAAAACAATAGGACTAAAAGTTTTTGATAAACTGAAATTTATTAAACGCGATTATCTGACTAAAACAGAAGAGTTTTACGAAAAGCATGGAGGCAAAACCATTATTATTGCACGTTTTGTGCCTATTGTTAGAACGTTTGCTCCTTTTGTAGCAGGAGTGGGTGCCATGAACTACCGCAAATATATTGGCTATTGTATATCAGGGGGTATTATATGGGTAACCTTATTAACCTTAGCAGGATATTTTTTTGGAAATCTTGAAATTGTAAAGAAAAACTTTGAAATTGTAATTTTTGGTATAATTGGGGTGTCTTTACTGCCCGTTATTTTTCAGTTCTTCAAAATGAAGCTGGCAAAACAATAATCTAAATATAAACATTACAACTTTCTAAACCCTCTAAACCTTCCAAACTTTCTAAACCCAAAAAAAATTGCCCTCCTTTAAGCTTACATCTAAATACAAACCAACAGGTGATCAGCCGGAGGCCATCAAACAACTCGTAGAGGGTATAACTAAAGGGGATCATTATCAAACATTATTGGGTGTTACCGGTTCAGGTAAAACTTTTACTATGGCCAATGTAATAAACAATGTTCAACGCCCTGCATTAATACTTAGTCATAATAAAACGCTTGCGGCCCAGCTATATGGAGAGTTTAAACAATTCTTTCCTGATAATGCCGTAGAATATTTTGTTTCCTATTACGATTATTATCAACCCGAAGCATACATACCCACCACTAATACCTATATTGAAAAAGATTTATCAATTAACGATGAAATAGAAAAACTTAGACTTAGTACTACCTCTGCTTTACTATCCGGAAGAAGAGATGTAATTGTAGTTTCTTCCGTTTCATGTATTTATGGTATGGGTAACCCAGACGACTTCTACTCTAACATCGTTAGAGTATGTAGAAACCAGAAAATTAGTCGAAATAAATTTTTACATGATTTAGTCACCTCTCTATACTCCCGATCTAATGATGAATTTAAAAGAGGAACATTTAGAGTTAAAGGCGACACCGTGGATGTTTTTTTAGCATATGCTGATTATGCATATCGATTTATTTTTTGGGGTGATGAAATTGAAGAGATTGAAAGTTTCGACCCCTTTAACGGAACAACTATCGAAAAACTGGAAGCTGTTATTATTAACCCTGCAAATATATTTGTAACCAGTAAAGACAGACTTGTTGAAGCAACGCTTCAGATACAGGAAGACATGCAAACACAAATTGATTTCTTTAAGAGCATTGGAAAACATTTGGAAGCCAAACGCCTTGAAGATCGGGTAATTTATGATATGGAAATGATAAGGGAGCTGGGTTATTGCAGTGGAATTGAAAATTATTCGAGGTATTTTGATGGCCGAAAAGCAGGATCAAGACCCTTTTGTCTTCTTGATTATTTTCCGGACGATTATTTATTGTTTATTGATGAAAGTCATGTAACCGTTTCTCAAATTCACGCTATGTATGGGGGCGATAGATCAAGAAAAACAAATTTAGTTGAATATGGATTTCGATTACCTTCGGCTCTGGATAACCGTCCGCTGAAATTTGAAGAATTTGAATCTTTAACCAACCAAACAATATATGTTAGCGCAACACCAGGTGATTATGAATTAAAAAAATGTGAGGGTCTAGTTGTTGAGCAAGTGATAAGGCCAACCGGGCTTGTTGACCCTATTATAGAAGTAAGACCATTAGGTAATCAGGTTGATGATTTGCTTGAAGAAGTTAATCTGACGGTTAAAAAAGGGAACAGGGTTTTGGTTACTACACTTACCAAACGAATGGCAGAGGAATTAAATAAATACATGCTTAAATTGGGGATTAGAGCTTCCTACATACATTCGGATGTAGACACATTGGAAAGAGTGGAAATATTAAGAAATCTTAGGTTAGGATTATTTGATGTATTAATTGGCGTAAATCTTCTAAGGGAAGGCTTAGATCTTCCTGAGGTATCTTTAGTCGCCATTTTAGATGCCGATAAAGAGGGTTTTCTCCGTTCGGTTCGCTCCTTAACCCAAACGGTAGGTAGAGCAGCCCGAAACATTGAAGGCAAGGTAGTTATGTACGCAGATAAAATCACTCAAAGTATGCAACAAACTATTGATGAAACAAATCGAAGAAGAGATAAACAAATAAGATATAACGTTGAACATCACATTACCCCCACGCCTCTTCATCAATCTAGAGAACAAATTATAAAACAAACTAGTGTTGCAGGCAAAATTGATTCCTACAAAGAGGAAAACGCCTATGTAGAACCTGATTTAATAAACCTAGCGGCAGACCCCGTTGTTGCATACATGAATGAAGATCAGTTAAGAAAAAACATTCAGGTAATTCGTAAAGAAATGGAAAAAGCGGCTAAGCAAATGGATTTTATAGAAGCAGCCAGATTGAGAGATGAGATGCAAGGAATGGAAAAATTATTAGAAGCTAAAAGAGGTAAATAATTTTTTTATCGAATAAGATTTAAATCACCTACACGCTTAAGTTCTCTTCCATCATTAAATAAAATATAAACCTGCCAAATATAAACCCCAGCCTGGCAAATCTGCTCTCTGTAATAACCATCCCAACCTATTGTAGGATCCGTTGATTCAAATATTAATTCACCCCAACGATTAAAAATATGCATTTTGTATTCTTTTGCACCTTTAACATAGGCGGCAAATATATCGTTATCTAAGGAGGCCGGATTAAACAAGCCCCCGCTTGGACCCGCTGGATTAGGTGTAAAAGCATTGGGCATTATAAAATCTCCCGAAACCAGGATAGTTTTAATTGCGGTGTCTCTGCAACCTTTGGAATCAATAGCAATAAGCATGGCCTCATAATTACCAACATTACCATATTCGTATTTTGGATTTTTATCAGTACTAATTATACCATCACCAAAATTCCAGGTATAGGTATTGGCATTAATGGAAGTGTTTTCAAAACTAACTTCACCCAAAGGAATATAAACCGGTTGTGGGCTGGCATTAAAAGCTGCCGTTGGACGGTCGAAAACATTAACCTGGTATGAACCGGAAGCAGTGATAATATTACAACCTTCTTTAGTAATAACATTTAACGTAACATTATAACTTCCAACATCCTGATAAACATAGGTTGGATTTTGTTGGGTACTTGTGGAGCCATCACCAAAATTCCATATCCACGAAACTATACTATCTGAGGGGTTTTGCAAGGATGAATCGGCAAACACTACCAATAAAGGATAACACCCCTGAGCAGTGTCTCCAGTAAAATTAACAACAGGAGGATCAATAAAATTAACAGTATCTCTTACAACTACTGATGTACCACAAGATGTAGATACAGTAACACTATAAACTGTAGGCGCATTAGGCACTACCGTAATTGGTCCAGGATTATTGCCTAAGCCCTGATTCCATGTATATGTTAATGGGCCTGTATTAGTTCCGTTAGAAATAGCTTGTAATGTTGTACTGGTACCCTGACAAATTGGAGTTTTTACAAAGAGATCAATGTCTCCAGCAAAAAGAGAATATACCGTAACTTCGGCCTGATCTAAAGCACTAACACATCCTTTATTGTCATAAGCAATTACATAATAAGTTTGGTTTTGTTGTGGATTTACAGTTAAGGTGTTACCGTTACCGGGAACAGGCTGCCATTCGTATTGATAAGGAGAACCATTACCTCCTGAAGCAATAGCTAAAAGTGTTGCCGATTGACCAAGACAGATTACAGGATCATTTGCTACTACTACCAAAACGTCAGATGGCTCAGCAACATCTACAGAAATAGAATCCATGCAACCATTGGCATCGGTAACAATTACCGAGTAAGTGCCGGCATTTAAATTTTGTGCTAAACCATCGTTTAAACTCGGATTATGACTCCAGCTATAGGAATAGGGTATTGTCCCTCCGGAAACCAATACGCTTAACGAACCATCTGCCGATTCTTTACAAGTAGCATTAATTATAGCACTTGGGGTAACATTTAGGCTATCGGGCTCGTTTATGGTAAAAGATATATTGGATTTACAGTTGTTGCCGTCGGTAACAAACACAAAACAAGAGCCCTTCGGAAGTCCGGTAATATTCTGATTTGTATTATTTCCCAAACACCAACTATAATTATAGCTTGGCGTACCGCCTGAAACTATTACCTGTGCTTCACCGTTTGTTAGTCCAAAACAACTTATATCCTCCACAATAACACTATCTATAATTAGCGGCAAAGGCTGGGTAACATTTAAGGTAACACTATCAATACAACCGTTTACATCTTTAACATACCCCACATAATTACCTTGAGCCAGGTTGGTTAAAACCGAATCGTTTCCAAACGAAGGATTCCAAGAGAACGTTAAGGGATTTGTTCCACCCCCAACGGATAAAGCTATTTCTCCGTCTGATAATCCGAAACACGACACATTAACAATTACGGAGTTAGTAATCTGTGGCCCGGAGGCGTTGGTAATTAAAATAGTATCCTTAAACTCACATCCCAAAGAATCTAAAACAGTTAAATAATAAGTACCCGCTAACAAATTATTGATAAACGGGCCCGACAAATTTCCGGGATTCCAGGTATAATTATATCCTCCGTTACCACCACTCGCTGAAGAAGAAATACTACCATTGCTTAAACTGCAGGTAGAATTATTTACATTTGTATTTGAGGTTAACCGATTGGGTTGGAGTATCTGAAAACTAAATATATCCGAACAACCCTTAACATCATTTACAATTACACTATAATCTCCAGCGCCTAAACCGGAAAGTATCGAACCGTTAGACCCTATAGGCAACCAGGTGTATGTATAAGTACCATTGCCACCCGAAGCAATTATTTCAGCAGATCCATTACTTCCATTAAAACAAGTTACAGCATTTGTGGTTATTGTGGCTGAAACGGAGTCGGCTGGTTCATTTAAACTAAAACTAACCGTATCCATGCATAAATTAGCATCTGTTACAATTACCTGCTGTTGTCCCGCAGGGAGAGATCCCGAAAAAGAAGAAGTACTTGAACTATTACTCCAAGAAAAATTATAAGGAGTAACTCCACCTGTTACATTTACTTGAGCCGTTCCATCATCAGCACCCAAACAGGTAATGTCGGTATAGCTAATTAATGAGGACTGAAGCAATGAAGGCTGAGAGATGTTAACCTCACCGTTTTTTTGACAACCATTGTTATCTTCTATAATAAACTGATAGGTTCCACTTAAAACATTTACAATTGAGTCTGATGTTAAAACCGGATTAATCCAATTAACAGAATATGGAGTTGTACCACCATTTGGATTTATATATGCCGAACCAGTAGGAGAATTAAAACAAAGAGCATCAATTACCTTAAAGTCGTACGTTAAACTATCTGGCTGTGATATAGGAGGTGTAGTTAAAGCAGAAGTTTTACAACCGTTACCATCAGTTACCACAACAGCATATTCTCCTGCCGATAAACCAATAGCTGTAGGAGTATTTTGGCTGGGATTAGTTGACCAACTATAAGTAAAAGGAGGTGTACCAGCATTTACAGCAATTGTTGCAGATCCGTCACTTCCCCCAAAGCAGGAAACATTATTAATAGATACAATACTTATGGTGGGTCCGGCGATATCGTTAATTAATACAAATGCAGAATCAAAACAAAGCGTTGCGTCTATTACGTAAACCAGGTAATTCCCGGCTAATACATTACTAAGGGTATTTGTTGTTTCGGATTGAGAAACCCAAGAATAAGTGAAAGGAGCAACTCCCCCCGTACTTATAACTGTACCCGAACCATTTGAATTTCCGCAAGTAGAACTTATGCTTGAAGTGGATAAGACTATATCCGAGGGCTGACTTAAGGCTACAGCCAGTTGTGCTGAACAGCCATTTGAATCACTAACGTTTATCGTGTAGGCACCAAATGGCAAGGAATTAAAAGAGGAAACGCTTCCAATACCCGAAACACTCCAAAAATAATTATAAGGACTGGTACCACCCGAGGCTGAAACATTAATAGAACCGTTATTATATCCAAAGCAGGTAGGATTAGTATGCGTTTCGGAAACAGATAGAGCTGAGGGTTGAGTAACAGACTGGCTTAATTGCACCTGACAATTATTTTGATCTCTAACCTGAATGGTATACAAACCTGCCGGCAGGTTATTTGCAGCATTAGTTGATGAAACGTTAGGGCTCCAGTTAAATGTATAAGGACCTATCCCACCATTTGCGCTTACTAAAATGGAAGCATCCGAACCATTAGCACAACTAACATTTTTTAAAGAAGCGATATCGGCAGCAAAAAGAGAGGGCTCAGAAACAGCAAAGGTAGTCTGAACCTGACATGCATTTGCATCAATAACCTTCACAAAATAATTACCCGCACCTAGACCGCTAACCTGATTGAGCGTAGCTGAAATATTAGGCCCCCAACTGTATGTGTAGGGTAAAGTACCCCCACTTGCATTTGCAATAGCACTTCCTGTTGTATTACCCTTGCAATCTACATTTGTAACTGCTGTTGAAACCGTTAAAACGGAAGGTTGTATAATGGTATCAGAAATAGAAAAAGAACACCCATTTGCATCCGTTACTGTAACAGAATATACACCTTGACTAAGACCTGATGCTGAAGGCCCATTTCCAAGTGGAGAAGACCATGAATAGCTGAAGGGTGTAGTTCCACCGGTAGGATTTACATTAATTGATCCATTATTACCCCCGTTACATAAAACATTCTGTTGATTTGAACTTACCTGCAAAACCGGAGGCTGTGTTATAATTATAGACTTATTAATCTGACAATTTTTTGAGTCGGTTATATACACCACATAATTACCAGCGGTTAAATTATTAACAGTGGACGTATTTCCAACATTTGGAACCCAACTATAAGAGTATGATCCATTTCCGCCAGAAGGCACAACAGTAGCTAAACCATTAGCATTTCCATTACATAAAACATTAGTAGTGCTTATAGTGGCTGTTAATAATGCAGGAGAAGTTACTTCACCCGAGGAAGTTGCTTTACAGCCCAATGCATCTGTAACAGTAACGCCATATGAACCCGCCGCTAGATTGTAAGCAGAATCGTTATATTGAATAGGTACTGAGCTCCAGGTATAATTGTAATTTGATGTACCATTAACAGAGGCTACCAGCAAACCGTTACTTTCACCGATACAAGCTGTTGGACTTGAATTAACAGCTATAGTCCCATTAAATGGTAAGAAATTAATTTTAACCTGATCACTAACCGCACTGCAGGCGCCATTTCCGGTTGAAGTAAGGGTTAACGTTACACTACCAAAACTAATTTCGGAAGCAGTAGGAATATAATTACCGTTTAAGGTGAGATTTCCAGGATTGTATGTGCCACTTCCGCCCGACCAAACACCACCGCTTGCATTATTTATTGCACCGTTTAACTGAACAACCGGGTTTTGATTACATAAATCTTGGTCCGTTCCGGCATTTACTTCCGGTATTCTGTTAACTATAATTTTTACATCATCGAAATTAGAGCAAATACCTTGCGATATTGTCCACCGAACAATTACTGTATCCCCCGCCGTTAAATTACTCAAATTACTGGTAGCACTGCTTGCGGAGGAAAGTGTAACATTTCCACTTACAACTGACCATGATCCCGTTCCAACACTTGGCGTGTTAGCGGCCAATGCGGTAGAAGATAAATTACACAATACCTGATCGGAACCTGCATTAGAAGTAGTTGGATTATTATCAACTAAAACAGTAACAACATCTGTAGAAGAACACGATGCACCATTCGTAATTGTCCAGGTGAAATTATAATTAGCTCCCGCTGCCATACCTGCCACCTGTGTAGTTGGGGAGCTTGGATTTAATATAGTAACTCCGGTTGCAGTGGTTGTCCATAAACCCGATCCAACACTCGGTACATTTGCAGTTAATATAGTTGAATTAACCCCACAAATTATCTGATCATTTCCAGCATTTGAAATAGTGGGAGATGAAACCACCCTTACTTTTACCGTATCTTTAATTACGCAAACACTGGTACTAACAGAAGTTAGAATTATATTAAATACACCGGCAGAAATATCGGCAGAACTGGGGTAATACGTTACACCCGTTAAATTTGTTGTAGAACTAAAAACCCCCGATCCTGTGCTAGACCATATTCCACCTGTAGCATTGGTAACACTTCCGTTTAATAAAATAAGAGGTGAAGAAGAACAAACGGTTTGATCGGGGCCAGCATTCACATTTGGAGCAGATGCAATTGTTACTGTAGTCATTGCCGTATCTATGCAACCAACATTGGAACGAACGGTTAATATAACCGTGTAAGTTCCGGGTGAAGCATAAATATGATTGGGATTTGGAGAGTTTGAGCTAGACCCATCGCCAAAATTCCATGTATAAGCAGCAATAGAGGTGTTAAACGAAACAACTGATGAGTCGATAAAACTAACCGGATAGCCCACACAATTCTGTGTTGACTTTGAAAAAGCAGCCCTTGCCCAACCCACGTATACAGGTGCCCTTGCAGAATCCTCACAAACTGTACCTTTATTGGTAATTAAGGTAACGTAATAAGTACCAATAGCAGGATAAGTATAACTTGGGGCATGCTTTATAGAAGTATCTGCAAGTGTTGCAGGATCACCAAAATCCCACCAGGTAGTTGTTTGCAGCGTATCACTTGCTGTTGAAAATTTAACCGTTGTTCCAACGCAAGCTGTAAACTGCGTTAAGATTGCCTGATTAGGAGGTGGGCATCTAATAACATTAAATTGAAAATCCCTTATGGTTTCGCTCAAGAAAACACCATTTCGGTATTCGGTTACCTTGATCCCTACCACATATTGACCTATCTGCGTTGGTAGTCCGGTAAGAAATCCGGTTTGTGTATTAATGGATATACCACTTTCGCCGAGTGGATCTGACAAAGAATATCCGGGTAAATAATTAATTTGGGTAAACGTTGGATAATTGTTTACATAAGCAGGAGCAACAGCAGTTCCAGCACCATTAAATCCATCATAAGGTCTGTAAAAAGAATAAACTAAAGAATCACCATCCAAATCTGTGGCTGAGTGATCAAATTCGAAACGCTGCCCTACACATAAATATAATGGGGGAAATAACTTAAAAACCGGATCGCTGTTGGGATATCGTTTAAAATAAACACTTACATCATCTAAACCATATATTTCGGTGTTTGGTGAATTTGGATCAAAAACCACTTTCACATAAATTACTACATTATTTCCCACTACACCTGAGGTAAACGCAACAGCACTTGTAAAGTCATCCGCTAATGCTCCATTTCGGCTGAAGGGAATTAACGGACCAGCATCCACGCGATAAAAAACTTTAATAGAATCATTAGGCTCTAGGGTTCCATTTTCATTTAAATTTACTGATAAGTCGGCCCCACCTGTAGCATTAGAAGCAGCTATATTAATACTTTGGGTTTGAAACCAAACATTACCATTATTGGCACCTGCAACCTGAAACTGATTTCCATTAACAGCAGCACTAAATGGAGGAGTTGAACCGTTATTTATACTCCAGGCAGTTGCACCATTATCTACTGTTGTTCCGTTTGCAAGCGTAAAGGTTTCCTGCCAAAGTAAAGTTGGGGGGGGTATGAAGCAATAAAAGGTTTCACCAATATTATTGCCAGCAGAATTAATATTTGTTAAAGTAAGATTACGAGCCAACATACTTATGTACATATGGTAACCACCAGGGCTGGGAGGTAAATCAAGGGTAGCTCTAAACAAACCCTCTTCAACGCAGGGTTCTGGATTTGGGCGAATTGCGCATGAATCCAATGACGGTGGTACTGGTGTAATTTGAATTCGAGCGAGTGAAATATCGCGAGAAGGAGAAAAAGTTGCGCCATTTAAACCTCTAACAATAACATTTAAATTATTGGGCATTGGAAATGTACCGGGCCTGCAATCGCGATATAACTTACAAGTAATTGTATAATTATTACCACCATTGTGAACATAGGTTAAAGCGCCACCCACAATATGCGTAGCCTTAAGTGAATTAAAGTAAAATAAAGAAAGAAAAAATAAAAAGGATATTTTATAAAAAGTTTGCACAGGCTTTTTAATGGATTTAATATTAAAATTTACTATACCACTAATATAAGCCTCAAATTAACTTATTAAAAGAAATAAATCACCAAAAAAAATGATTTTTTAAACCTAATTACTCTACAATAAATGACAACTTGCCCGATGTGTTTTTTTCAGGAATTGAATAAAAAAGGATTCCAGCAGGCAAACCGCTTAGTCCAAAAGATTGATTTGATATTTTACCCGATTTCAATAATTTTCCTTCTATTGAAAAAAGATAAATGGTAGCGTTTTCCATATCGTGTGTAAATTTTAATTCAGTTCCGATTAGGTTAATTCGGGATGAACTTTCTTCCGTTTTTAAAAGTGAAGTGGCTAATTTTTTAAAATCAAAATATTCGATTTGTGTTGTTGGAGTTCCATTTTGACTAAAAGCTGTTTGTGTTATTCTTAATAAAGGTGATTTAAAGCCCGGAGCTAACCAACTGTATACCGTTTCGTAACGTTTAAATTTTAATGGAAAGCTATTGAAAAAAACAGTGTCCTCTATAACAGAAAATGATTTAACCCGCATGGTTTGATAGCTTCCAAATGGAGTAATAAGCTGACCAAAACCATCTACTGTATTATGTCTATCACGTCTCTCGCTAAAAAAACCTGTTGCACCTAAATCGAATTTATAGCTTGATTTGCTGGAGTCTTCATTTCCATATATCAATGGAAATTTATAAATAATATCTAAAGCAGAGAATTTAGCGGGTACAGGTGTGGGTGAGCTTCCATTTATTGATATGGTAGCTCCTACACCTACCTGCGCATATTCAGTAGATTTATTTCTATAAAAAGAATAAAAATCTTGGAATGTTATTGGAGAAAATGAACCACCTATTTGTGGAGGAGATGTTTTAAGAGATACGGTTGCTTTATGAAGTGGATCTAAAGGATTATTAAAAGTAGCTACATAAAAGAAAGGAGCACTGGTTACGGCAATAAATGAGTCCAAACGTTGGATAGAACCGGAAATTGATGAATAATCCCAAGTATAATTTTGACCCGTACTACTAACCGGCAAGGGCAAGGCACCTGCAAAAGAGGTATAATAAATTGTATCACCCGGCACAGGCATATCCGCAGTAGTTACGTTAACCTGAGCAAAATTTTGAAGATAAATAAAAACCGAGATAAGAAGTAAATATTTTTTCATTTTATATTTATTATGAATACATATTAATCGAAATAATTTTCCTGTACTTCATCAAAGTTAAACCATGGAAAGATCTCTTGCAACTTTTTAGCCGCCTCATAGTCAAATAAATTTTGATCGAAGTTTTCTTCCAAAATTGCCATTTGCCTGTATACCTCCATTCCCATAGTATCTATCAAAAAACCTAAATATTTTTCGAAAGGCATAGATACTGAATGATTATCAAAATCAGATACATAGGTTATAGAAGGATCAGATGGAATTGAGTAATCCAGACAAACAAAGGCATTATCACCCTCAATATTTTCAAATAGACATAAATTTCTGCGACGCTCTACTTGCTCATCATCAGTAAAATCATCGTATAATAATCCAAAGTTTTTTTCGGGGTTATCATAATCATCTAAGTCACCTGTTAATCCGCCAAACATTTGCTCAATGGGTACAATATTCATCCAACCATAAAAAGAAAAGCCTTCCTCTTTTTCGCTGTAATCCCAGTTAAGGGTTAAACCGTTACAAGCCGAGTAAAATTCGATTATAGGATCGGGAAGATATACTCCCATTGATTCCAATTTATCAAAAACCCATTGATCGGCAGGCTGAGCAATTTCAACATAATTAATACGAACATTCTTATGACCACGTAAGAAATTGAGATTCTCATTAAAACGGTTAAAAAGTAATTGTAAATCCATTTTATAAATAATTAGTGATTGGTAACTAGCTATTAGTCTCCATTAAGAGCTAAACTACTTTCACCAAATTTACTAATTAATGCGATTAATTCCTTTTCAGAATTAGGGGTTATATATTATGAGTTATGAGTTAAAGTGAATAGACTTTGTTTAGGACTTCTAATAATGTGTTAATAGCAAAATCAGTTTCCTCTTCCGAAATAATTAAGGGAGGAGCTACGCGAATAGAGTTGTCGCAGAATAGAAACCAATCGGTAAAAAGGCCCTTGCCTAAACAATACTCTATTACTTTTTGAACATTTTCGAAACAATCCAATTCTACGGCCAACATTAAACCTTCACCTCTTATTTCTTTTATTGCGGGATGAATTAAATTCTTTTTAAATTGCGCCGATCGTTCGATTACATTTATAAGTAATTTTTCATTCGCTATTACCTCAATGCTTGCTATAGCTGCAACGGAACAAACCGGATGACCGCCAAAAGTTGTTATGTGACCCAATATTGGATTGTTAGTTAAACAATTCATCACATCAACATCAGAGGCAAAGGCTCCAATAGGCAAACCACCGCCCATTCCTTTTGCCATTACAACAATATCAGGAATAAGTCCAACTTTTTCAAAAGCAAACCAATTTCCTGTTCTTCCAAATCCACTTTGAATTTCATCAGCAATAATTAAAGTCCCGGTTTGTTTACATTTATTCATTAGTTCGTTAAAATAGTTTTTAGAAGCTATTTTAACACCTGCTTCCCCTTGTATAGGCTCTATAACGATAGCGGCTGTATTTTTATCTATCCAACTTAAATCATCAGTATTTCCGTATTGAATATGGGTAATACCAGGCAATAAAGGGCGAAAAGATTCTTTAAATAGTTCGTTTCCCATTAAACTTAAAGCACCGTGTGTACTCCCATGGTATGCATTCTTACAACTTATCAGCTTTGTTTTTCCGGTATATCGCTTAGCCAACTTTATTGCACCTTCAATAGCTTCAGATCCCGAGTTAACTAAATATGTTTGAGTTTTTTCCTTCCAGGGAAGCAATTCACCTAACTTTTTGGCTAGTTGCACCTGAGGCGCCTGAACAATCTCTCCATATACCATTAAATGCATATATTTATCCAATTGTTCCTTAATTTTTGAAATTACATGAGGATGACGATGACCTACGTTACTTACCGCTATTCCGGAAATTAAATCGAGGTATTTTTCGCCATTTGGTCCATACATATAACAACCCTCGGCTTTTGTAATTTCGAAAGCAAGCGGGAAAGGACTTGTTTGCGCCAGATTTTTAAAGAATAATTCGCGGTTGTTCATCTTAACTAGCTATTCTGCTAATTAGCTAATCAGCTAATTAATTAAAATTCTGACTTAAAGAAAAACTTAATCTCCGGATATTTTTCCTGAGCCATTTGTAAAGCCCATGCGGATTCTGCCAAGAAAACAGGCTTATCATCTTTATCAGTAGCCATGTAATTTAACTTATCCTGTTTAAAGGCTTCCAATTTCTTTTTATCATCACAGGCTATCCAGCAGGCTTTGTGTAAATTCAAAGGCTCGAAGTTACACGAGGCACCATATTCTTCTTTTAAACGAAACTGAATTACTTCGAACTGAAGTGCTCCTACCGTTCCAATAATTTTTCGATTATTTAAATTTTTAGAGAACAATTGAGCAACTCCCTCATCGGTAAGCTGCTCTAATCCTTTCTGTAATTGTTTAGATTTCATTGGATCGGCGTTATTTACATAACGGAACAACTCAGGCGAAAAACTGGGTATTCCTTTAAACTGGAATTTATCCCCTTCTGTTAAAGTGTCTCCTATTTTAAAATTTCCTGAATCGTATAAACCTACAATATCTCCCGGATAGGCCTCATCCACAATGTTTTTCTCAGCAGCCATAAATGCTGTAGGATTACTGAAACGCATTTGTTTAGACTGGCGAACATGGTAATAATATTTATTTCGTTCGAACTTACCAGAACAAATTCTTAAAAAGGCAATTCTATCGCGGTGTTTAGGATCAATATTGGCATGTATTTTAAAAACGAAGCCACTGAATTTTTTATCGTTCGGCTTATGCATTACCTGCTGATCATCCTCGCGTGGTAAAGGTTGAGGTGCAATTTCTACAAAACAATCCAAAACCTCTTTTACACCAAAATTATTAACGGCACTCCCAAAAAATACCGGACAAATATTTCCCTTCAGGTATTCTTCCTTACTAAATGTATCGTAAACCCCATCTATCATCTCCACATCTTCGCGCAACCTCTTTGCATAATTTTCACCAATGTATTTTTCCAATTGAGGATCGTTTATATCATTAATTTTAACTGAATTATCATCCGTTAATTTTTGACCGGCAGTAAACAACACCAACTGCTTTTCATAGAAACTATAAACTCCTTTAAATGTTTTACCAATTCCAATAGGCCAGCTTAAGGGGCGTACACGGATTTTAAGTTCTTTTTCAATTTCATCTAATAAATCAAAGGGATCCTGCCCCTCGCGGTCCATCTTGTTTATAAACACAATAACCGGTGTATTTCGCATACGACAAACCTCCAACAATTTGCGTGTTTGAGGCTCTACCCCTTTAACGCAATCAATTACCATTATTACACTATCTACAGCTGTTAATGTACGATATGTATCTTCTGCAAAATCTTCGTGACCGGGTGTATCTAAAATATTTACTTTATAATTTCTATAATCGAAAGCCATAACCGATGTAGAAACCGAGATTCCTCTTTGTTTTTCAATTTCCATAAAATCGGAAGCTGCATGCTTTTTAATTTTATTAGATTTTACGGCACCGGCAGATTGAATTGCGCCCCCAAAAAGGAGCAACTTTTCGGTTAAGGTTGTTTTACCGGCATCGGGGTGGGCAATAATTCCAAAAGTTTTACGACGCTCTAATTCTGTTAAATTGCTCATTTACTAAAATTTGCACAAAAATAGTCAATTAAAAGGGCTTTACTGTATTATTAGAATTTCATTTGCAAATTTTTGATAATTACTTATATTTGCACCCACATATGGTAGATGTAGCTCAGTTGGTTAGAGCACCAGATTGTGGTTCTGGGGGTCGTCGGTTCGAACCCGATCTTCTACCCTAAAATTTAAAAAGGTCGCACAAGTGCGACCTTTTTTTCTAACCAGATTATCGAAGCCTACATCCTTTAAGACATTTTTACTTCAAATAGAAGCCACACCCCTAGTACTTAATAAACTTATGGAAGATATTTTCGCTATTTAGCTTAATAAAGTATGTACCTGTTGGTAAAAAAGATAAATCCAATTCTGTATTAAACAGATAAGAATTTTCATAAACCTTTATTCCAAGGGCATTGTAAACAATAATCCATTGGTTTTTATTATCATTTAGATTTTTTTGCAAACTAAATTTACCATTATTAGGGTTGGGAATTAATAACACCTTCGATGGTAGCAAAACTTTTTCAGACCCCACACCACCTGTTGTATCAATTACACTAAAAACGTCTATTGCTGCTTCCAGAATATTAGAAGGCGCTTTATCCTCTATAAAAAAATGAATACGGATACTGTCGGTTAAAGGAATTGAATCTTTTAATTTGAAACTTTCGAAAACCCAATGCGAAAGACTATCAGAATTCTTCTGAAAATGCATTAGCTTTTTCCGAGATTGACCATATTCGGCCCAAACATATAATGTATCACTGATATTAGTAGTAAATAGCCAACGGTTAAATTTTAAAATCGGATTTTTCATATCTCTTAAATCCATGTATGGCGAAATTAATTCGGTGTAACCATTATCTACGTTTTGGGTACCTGCAACCTGAAACTCCTGACCGGTAACAAATGCATTCTTTCCACAATCATTTTCCACATCTTTTAGAGGCTTGAAATTAGATGTACCACTAACGTAATTTATCATAGGTTCGCCGCGTTGCCATATTCCACTGGTTGCGTTTCCGTTAACTTGCCAGTTATTATCAAACTGAAAGTCATCGTAATATCCTCTGTCCAGTTGAATATTTAGAAGCTGATTATTGCCGTTTATTAAAACTGTTTCACAATAACCGGTATATCCCCATTTAGAAGCCGAGATATGAAATAAGCCTGCATTTAAACCACAAAATTCTAAATCTGCAACACCGTTGTAATCCCCATTAAAAAAATAATTAGAATCGGTTAAATAAATCTTAACGTTGGTTAACGGATTTCCAAGCTTATCGGTTACCTTAATTTTAAGATTAACAGGCACAACCGGACGTAAATTAACGTTTAGATTGTATACTACACCTGCCTGCAAAATAGCATTAATGAATTGGGTTTGATAACCTGGCTTGGATATCTCTATAGAATAAGTTCCACTTTCGGGAGTACCTGTATTAATTATTCCACTAGAAGAAGTTGTGAAAACTACTGTATCGGGCCCTATTAACTTTATATTAACATCACTTAAACTGGAATTACAAGAAGAGTCGCGAACAATACCCTCTACATAACAAGCGCGTTTAATATTCGGGCTAAGAACCCACAATCCTGTTTGACGATCGCTGGCTAAAATATTACCGGAGGGTAAAAAAGGATACACCCCCCAGCAACCCTCAAAAGTTCCGCCACTTAAAGGAGAGGTATCAAACCAACCTACATTTACTAAGTTAGTTGGGCGATGACCATCCACAATAGTTACACCATCGGTATAATAGGAATTGTAAACAAAATCGTTTCGTACATGTGTATTATGAACAGGGGCTCCACCCTGAGGATTTTGAGAAAATTCACGATCTATTAAAGTGATATTATTTAAGTCGGAAATATCATAGGCAACACACGCGCTCCCGTTTACTTCATCTGTAGTATAAACCGTTTTGCCATTATCAGACAACCACGAATTATGAGTGAAGGCCTGAGGCGTAAGGACTTCATTAATTAAAACCGGATTTGACTTATTTCTACAATCCCAAACCCTTAATTTTCCATCGTAAATATGACCGGCATAAACCGTATCGTTCCGAACATATCCATCATGTATATATGCAAGGTTAATTAATCCAGCGAATACCGGATTCCAGGGATCAGTTAAATCACCTATAACGGCACCACCATTACCAATATTGGATCCATAACAATAAACAAAACCATCTTCAATATGAAGCGCATGTATAGAATTTAAAAACTCTCCGTTTATATTTGGTTGCCAATATTTAACTTCAATACCGTTTGTATCGGGCAATGAAGACATATTAATAATTTGTAATCCACCACCACCTTCGGTAGTTACGTATGCATAATTACCCCACGTTTTTACCTCACGCCATAGATTATATACACCGGTAATGTGCTTTACAACAAAAATACTATCCGGATTAGTAACATCCACAATAGTTAATCCCCGATAATTTCCAAGCAATGCATATTCATTTCCAACAGCATCAACATGACCCCAAATATTGGCATAATCTTCAAAATTTAAACTTAAATTGGAGCGAAGCTGAATGTTTCGATTAGGTGTTTGAGCTTTAGTAAAAAAAGAAAGCAGCCCTAAAGCTGCTATCCATAACATTTTATAAGAATACATATTATTTTTTAATAATTTTTTGAATTCGTTGATTTTTAGAATCATAAACTTTAACAAAGTATATGCCTGATGGCAAGTCTGAATTTAAAGATACGAATTCATTTGTTAATTTGGATTTTATCATGGTTTTTCCGGTAACATCTAAAACCTGTAATTCAGCTTTATCATCAAAACCTTTAATGGCAACATTAATAACATCGTTAATTGGATTAGGCTGAACCAGAATGCTGAGTGATTCCTGCTCAATATTTGATAGAGTTACCGTAGAAAAATTATCGCTTACCTCAAATTTATCTAATCCACACTCTAATACATGGCCCGGAGCATAATCCTCGGCATGAATCAAAAACTTAATATTACTAAGATTGATAAAATAATCTTTAACCCTAAACGAATGTGCAACCCACGATCCAGCTCCGGAGGATGAACGGGTGATTTTCTCAACTACTTTAGATACAATACCATCTGTAACCTTGATGGTAAGAGTATCATTAGCGGCACTGCTTCCTCCACCGTTAACAAACCATCTGTAATAATTTATAAAAGGATCATTGTATGAAGAAAGATTCATTACTGGAGAAAATAATTCTACATAACCATCATCAATATCATCATCACCTGCTGTTGTACCAACGTTCCCTGTTACGTAGGCCTTTGAATAACAATCATTATTAACATCAGCATTTGGATTTGCATAAGAAAAACCTTGTATAGCGGTACCGAGTGGTGAACCAATTTCCCAATGACCGGTTGGTGACGTGGCATTTTTTTGCCAACCAAAATCAAATGAAAAATCATCGTAATACCCTTTATTTAAATTTTTGCTAACATTTGGA
>JBIICS010000161.1:0-6055 GCA_044238735.1 Bacteroidia bacterium | reverse complement strand
ACACAAGCTGGAATTGTGTTTTTTGTGTTCTTTTATTTACTTTTTAATTTGCAAATTAACATTAGTAAAAGCATTCAAGCTAATAATTTTTAATTTGATTTTTTATGAAAAAAATAATTTCAAAAATTGAAATACGTTTTAATGATGTTGATATCTATGGTCATGTTAATAATGCAGTTTATTTAAGCTATCTCGAACAAGCCCGCATTTCGTTTTTTAATCAATTAATTGGTAAAGACCATAATTGGCTGGAAGAAGGTATAATTGTTGCCAATGTAAACATTAATTATTTGAAGCCTATTTTATTTGATAACTATATAACTGGCGAAGTATGGCTGGATGAAATTGGTAGTAAAAGTTTTAAGTTAGGCTATAAATTATATCAAAATGATATTGAGGTTAGTAATGCCACTACAACTATGGTTTGTATGAATTTTGTCGAAAGAAAAAGTATTTATTTTCCCGAAAAATGGAAACAAAAGCTTGTTTAAGTATATTCCCAAACACCATTTTACAAGTAGAGCGATTAGAAAGTCTTATTCAATTATTGGTGTATTTGTCATTAACTGTTTATTTCAATTAACAATGAGCTTGCTTTCATCAGTTAAATAATTTACATCTGATTTATAAAAGGTGAGTATTTTAATTTTTTAAACAGAATTTTACGAAATGTTAATTCTGTATATTTTGTTCAATATTCCCCTTTTTTGTTAAAAAATGATTTAATAAAAACGATTTTATAATACGTAACTTCGCTCAATTTATCCAACCAAAACGCTTTATGCCTAAAGACAATTCAATAAAATCCGTTTTAATTATAGGAAGTGGGCCAATTATAATCGGACAAGCTTGCGAATTCGATTACTCGGGAACACAAGCTTCCAGAAGTTTAAAAGAAGAGGGAATTGAAGTTATTTTAATTAACTCGAACCCGGCTACTATTATGACGGATCCTATGACCGCCGATCATATTTATTTAAAGCCCCTTAACCGTAAATCAATAATAGAAATTCTAGAAAAACATAAGGTGGATGCCGTTTTGCCTACTATGGGCGGACAAACAGCTTTAAATCTTGCTATGGATTGTGAGAAAAACGGTGTTTGGAAAAAATACGGAGTTAGAATGGTGGGGGTTAATACAGACGCTATTTCAACAACCGAGGATCGTGAAAAATTTCGATTACGCATGTTAGATTTAGGGGCAGGGGTTTGTAAGGGAAGAACGGCTACCTCTTTTTTAGAAGGAAAAGAAATTGCTCAGGAAATAGGTTTTCCATTGGTAATTCGTCCTTCTTTTACTTTGGGCGGAACTGGTGGAGGATTTGTATACACCAGTGAGGAATTTGATAAATCATTGCAATACGGTTTACACGCATCGCCCATTCACGAGGTTTTGGTAGAGCAAAGTATTTTAGGTTGGAAAGAATATGAACTTGAATTGTTACGTGATAATTTAGGAAATGTTATTATCATATGTTCTATTGAGAATTTTGATCCAATGGGAATCCATACCGGCGATTCGGTTACAGTAGCTCCAGCCATGACTTTAAGTGATACTACTTACCAAAGAATGCGTGATCTGGCCATAAAATGCATGAATGGTATTGGTCATTTTGCCGGTGGATGTAACATTCAATTTTCGGTTAATCCGGATAATGAAGAGGAGATTATTGTTATTGAAATTAATCCACGTGTTTCCCGTTCATCTGCATTGGCCAGCAAGGCAACCGGATACCCTATCGCTAAAATTGCAGCTAAATTGGCCATTGGCTATAATCTGGATGAATTAAAAAATCAAATAACCAAAACAACTTCTGCTTATTTTGAGCCGGCTTTAGATTATGTTATTGTAAAAGTACCTCGCTGGAACTTCGATAAATTTAAAGGTGCCGATCGGCATTTAGGTTTACAAATGAAATCGGTAGGAGAGGCCATGGGTATTGGACGAAATTTTCAGGAGGCACTTCAAAAAGCATGTCAGAGTCTGGAAATTAAACGTAATGGTTTGGGTGCAGATGGAAGAGAATTAAAAAATCAGGAACAATTGCTCGAAAGTTTAAAGAATCCAAGCTGGAATCGTCTATTCCACGTTTATGATGCATTTAAACTGGGCATACCTGCTAAAACAATTTATAAACTTACCAAAATAGATCCGTGGTTCCTTAACCAAATAGAAGAGTTGGTTCTGCTGGAGAATCAAATTTCTACTTATAGTTTGGAGAGTATACCAACCGAGTTATTGTTGGAGGCTAAGCAAAAGGGTTATGCTGATAGACAAATTGCTCATCTATTGCGTTGTTTAGAAAGTCAGGTTTATAAAAAACGTACCGATTTAAATATTAATCGAGTTTACAAACTTGTTGATACTTGTGCAGCCGAATTTGAAGCTAAAACACCTTATTACTACTCTACATTTGAACAAGAAAACGAATCGGTTCCTTCCGGAAAAAAGAAAATAGTGGTGCTTGGCTCCGGTCCTAATCGAATTGGACAAGGAATTGAATTCGATTATTCATGTGTTCATGGTGTATTAGCGGCAAAAGAAGCTGGATACGAAACTATAATGATTAACTGTAACCCGGAGACCGTTAGCACTGATTTTGATATTGCAGATAAATTATACTTTGAGCCTGTTTTTTGGGAACATATTTACGATATAATTCAGCTTGAAAAACCGGAAGGAGTTATTGTGCAGTTAGGTGGACAAACGGCTTTAAAATTAGCTGAAAAGTTAGATAAATATGGTATAAAAATAATTGGTACTTCTTTCGAAAGTTTAGATTTAGCAGAAGACCGGGGCCGTTTTTCAACTTTATTAAGAGATCTTAATATACCATACCCTAAATTTGGTACTATTACTGATGCAGATGAGGCTGTAGAATTATCACGCCAGTTAGGTTTCCCACTTTTGGTTAGACCGAGTTATGTATTGGGTGGCCAAAGTATGAAGATTGTCATTAACGAACAGGAACTAGAACAGCACGTAGTTAACCTTTTAAAAGATTTGCCTGGTAATCAGGTTTTATTAGACCACTTCTTAGAAAAAGCTATAGAAGCCGAAGCAGACGCTATTTGCGATGGTGAAGACTCCTATATAATTGGTATAATGGAGCATATAGAGCCAGCAGGTATTCACAGTGGTGATAGTAATGCGGTTTTACCTCCATTCGACTTAAGTGAAAATGTAATCAAACAAATTGAGGAAATTACGCATAAAATTGCCCGAGCAATGAAAGTGAAAGGGCTTATTAATATCCAGTTTGCTATTAAAAATGAGGTTGTTTATGTAATTGAGGCTAATCCACGTGCTTCCAGAACCGTTCCTTTTATTGCAAAAGCATACGATGAACCTTACGTTAATTATGCAACTAAAGTAATGTTAGGCGATAAAAAAGTAAAAGACTTTAATTTTCAACCTAAGAAACATGGATTTGCAATTAAGGTTCCAGTATTTAGTTTTGAAAAATTTAAAGATGTAAACAAGGAATTAGGTCCCGAAATGAAATCAACCGGTGAGGCGATTTATTTTATTGAAAATTTAGAAGATGAATTTTTTCAAAAAGTTTACGGTGAAAGAAACCTTTATTTAAGCAGATAAATTAATTAGGCTAAATAATTAATTTGAAAATTATGATTGATATAAATCCCGGTTTAGGCCGGGTTTTTTTTATGGAAAAAATCTACATTAACAATAAGCCGCCATCAACAATTAATGTACTTCCGGTTATATAGTCTGCAGCAGCACTGCATAAAAACAAAGCTGCTTTTCCTATATCATCAGGTTCTCCCATGCGTTGCAAAGGTATCATTTGAACAAACGCCTCCGATTGTTTCTTCAGGGTCTCAGTTTGTTCTGTTGTTAAGTTTGTGCTCATCATTTTTTGTGCGCCGGGAGTGTTAATCCCGCCAGGGGCAATATCATTAACCGTTATACCATATTTTCCGGCTTCTTTTGCGAAAGAACGGGTTAGCATTCTAACACCCCCTTTAGATGCATCGTAATGCGATAAATTACCCGTAGGCTTTAAACTATCTACAGAAGAAATATTTATAATTTTTCCTTTTTGTTTAGTATTTATTAAATGTTGCATTACCAGTTTAGAAAGAAAAGCAACAGATTTTAAGTTAAGATTAATGGTTTTATCCCATAGTTCTTCATTCAAATTTGTAACTGGCATATAATTAAATATTCCCGCATTATTAATCAGGAAATGTATATTGCCGAAATGTTTTAATGCTTCATTTACAACTAACTGAAGATTTTCAGTTTTACTTAAATCTATTTCCAAATACTCTGCATTACCGCCTTTACTCCTAATTTCTTTTAAAGCTATTTCAGCTTCTTTCGCCGGATATATATCTGCAATTAATAATGATGCTCCTGCCTCCGATAATCTTAATGCAATTCCTTTACCAATGCCCATAGCGCCACCAGTAACTATTGCAACTTTGTTTGATAAATTAAATATTTCCTGAATGCTTGTGCTCATATTAAGTTTTTTAAAGTGGTTTATTTTCTGCTTTCAAAATATTTTCGATGCCTTTAATAATGGCATCCGGATTAAATGATATGCTGTTAATTCCATTTTTTATTAAAAATTCTGTATACTCAGGATAATCGCTTGGTGCCTGACCACAAAGTCCAACCGGTGTTCCGGATGATTTAGCTTTCTCTATTGTCATTTCCGTTAATTTCATAACTGCAGGATCAAATGGAGAGAAAATGTCCATAAGCAACTCCGAATCACGGTCTGCACCTAAGGTTAATTGTGTTAAATCGTTAGACCCTATTGAGAAACCATCAAAATAATTAGAGAATTCATCCGCTAAAATTGCATTACTAGGAATTTCAATCATTACGTATACTTTAAGATTTTCCTTTCCTCTTTCCAAACCACAGGATTTCATAATCTCAAGCACTTTAATTGCTTCACCTATTGTTCTGCAAAAAGGAACCATTATTTTTACATTCGATAATTGCATTAACTCTCTTACCTGCTTAATGGCTTTGCATTCTAATATAAATGCTTCTTTATAAAGTGGACTATAATAGCGTGAAGCACCTCTTAATCCAATCATAGGGTTTTCTTCATGTGGTTCAAATTCGTCACCTCCCAATAAATTGGCGTATTCATTCGATTTAAAGTCACTTAAGCGGACAATAACTTCTTTTGGGTAAAAGGCAGCAGCAATTTTAGCGAGGGACTCAGATAAAAGTTGAACAAAGTAATCCGACTTGTTTGTATAGGATGCGGTTAGGTTTTCTATTTTATCGCGTGTGCTCTTATTTTTTATTTTATCACAATTAATTAAAGCCATTGGATGAATACAAATAGCGTTGTTAATAATAAATTCCATTCGTAGAAGTCCAACACCGTCGTTAGGAAGTAAGGAATGTTTAAAAGCTTCTTCCGGATGGGCTAAAATTAACATTGCTTTTGTTTTAGGTTTATCATGTTTTGTAAGAAATATGGTTTCTTCTTTCCAGTCTAAACAACCATCGTAAACAATTCCTTTACTGCCATGGGTTGCCAATAATGTAATTTCCTGTCCATTTACAATTGTATCCGTTGCATTGCCTGTTCCTATTACAGCGGCTGCACCTAATTCACGGGCTACAATTGCTGCATGTGAGGTTCTTCCTCCTTGATTGGTAATTATACCACCCGCTTTTTTAAGTATGGGATCCCAATCAGGATCAGTTCTTTCGGTTACCAGTATTTCTCCTTTTTTCAACAAATCAATTTCTTTTGGCGATTTCAATAAACGCGCTTTTCCGGATACAATTCTATTGCCAATTCCACTACCTATACACATAATTTTTCCTTCATTCTTTAATGTATACTCGGTATAACTGGTTATGCTTTTATTTTTATATACAGTTTCAGGCCTGGCTTGTACAATATAAATTTGCCCATCTACCCCGTCTTTAGCCCACTCTATATCCATTGCAGTTTTATAGTATTTTTCAATTAGGAGTCCCCATTTAGCCAATTGTATAACTTCATTATCTAATAATGTCCATGAATTTTGTTTTTTTTCAGGTGTATCCATA
>JBIICS010000160.1:0-6074 GCA_044238735.1 Bacteroidia bacterium | reverse complement strand
CCCATACATCCAAAATTTTATCAGATTCGGCTATAGGTGCCGCACTTTGGGCATAAGACAAAGCAGAAAACAAATACAGAGTAAGGAAAAGGATTAAAAAGTTTTTAAATTTCATCATGAGAACACAATAATTTAAATATGAAAACAAACAATAATATAGAATGTTGTAAAATTATTAATTTACCAAATTTAATTAGATTTGCTCATAAATAAACAATTAAAAATTGTTTCCCTTACTCTGATTTAAATTTTAATTACTGGATATGAACTAATTTGTAAGAAGATTTATTACCATTTTTAAGATTTAATGCGTTTACAAAATAAACACCCCCATCAAATCCAGATAAATCAACATTTGTTTTATTACCGTTAAAAGAATTAACAAATAAAATTCTTCCATTAATATCCATAACAGAAACACTGTAATCAGACGTCTCATTTAAAACAACAGTTGCTATGCTTTTAACAGGATTAGGAAAAACATTTAAACCTGCAACATCATTAAGAGAAACTTTGTTGCCCGTAGGAAAAGTAAATGTAATATTATCTGCATAAAGCTTGGAATTTACTTGAGGGGCAAAACCGGCGCTAGATGCCAACAGAACTACCATAGAATCCGGTATATCACTTGATTGCCAAGTGATATTATAAGTATAATCTAAATAGGAAGGAATAGCTTGGTTTAATAACACACCTCCAAAACCAATAGTATCACGTTGATTTGTAGAAGTATTCCATTTAAAGAAATAGCTTAAAACAATAGCTGTATCGCCGTTTACAGGCTCATACATAAAAGCAAGGTTTGTTGCTTGTGGTTGTGCGGAACCGGCATATTTAAGCGGCTGGATAGCATTATTAGCAATAGCCCCTGTAAAGGCAAGACCTTCACGTACTGCAATCAAACCAAATGTAGTTGCAGAAAAATCAGTTGTAACAACCTGTATAGAAGCAGCCAAATCATGAACATTTTGGGTTTCTTTAATATACGTTGGAGTAGTTAAAAACCCCAATACAGGTGCATCTATGTATCCTCCCCAACCATCTGCTTTGTTATCATTGGTCCAAGTTTCGAAATCGCCATTTGCGATACCAGAAATAACTTGTGCATTAAGGCTTAAGCCTGAAATAAGAATAGTTAAAATAGTGTAGATTTTTTTCATAGGTTTTAATTTTTTACAAATATAAAACCACGAAAGTACACTATATAATGGGGCTGGCCCCTTTTTTAAAAAATAGCCGAAGCAACTCTTCTGGTATTCTCGGAACTACCCATTGTGTAAAAATGCAAAACCGGCACATTTGCAGCCAACAACTCCTTACATTGTTGAATACACCATTCTACACCAATTTGTTTTACATCCGCATCATTTTTAGCCTTTAAAACCTCCTCGTATAAAACTTCAGGAATATCGATATGGAAAATTTTAGGCAAACCAGTTAATTGCTTTTTTCCGGTTAGGATTTTAAGACCGGGGATAATGGGGACATTTATACCTGCCTCGCGGCATTTATCTACAAATTCGAAAAACTTTTTATTATCGTAAAACATTTGAGTAACGATATACTCGGCGCCAGCTTCAATTTTATGACGTAAAAATTTAAGATCAACATTTAAATTTGGTGCTTCAAAATGTTTTTCGGGATATCCGGCAACACCTATACAAAAATTAGTAGGCACAGCCTCCTGAGTATCTTCATATAAGTAATGTCCTTTGTTTAATCTACTAATCTGTTCAACTAATTCAACAGCATATGCATGCCCCCCTGGTTCGGGAACAAAATTAGGTTCGGATTTGATGGAATCGCCCCTTAGTGCCAAAACGTTATCGATACCTAAAAAGTTTAAGTCAATTAGTGCGTTTTCAGTTTCTTCCTTTGTAAAACCACCGCAAATTATATGAGGAATTGCATCTAGTTTATACTTGTTCATTATAGCTGCACAAATAGCCACTGTACCCGGTCTTTTTCGGGTAGAAATTTTTTCAAGAAACCCACCCTCGCGTTTTTTATACACATATTCCTCGCGATGATACGTTACATCAATAAAGGCCGGTTTAAATTCTATTAATGGATCTATACCGTCAAAAATAGATTGTATGCTTTTACCTTTAAGAGGAGGTAATATTTCGATGCTGAATAAAGTAGATTTGGCGTTTTTAATGTGATCAGTAACTTTCATTTTGGAATATAAATGGATTTATAAGAATACAAAGATAACTATCGTAAGATAGTTACAAAACCTTCGGTGTTCTTTTGTCCGGGTATTTTAACAATATAATAGTATGTACCGTCTTTTTGGTTATCACCATTCCAATCGTTTAAATAGGGCGATTGCTGAAATATTTTTTTACCCCAGCGATTATAAATTATCAGTTCATTATCAGGATATTGATTAAGGTTTTTAAACACCAATAAATCGTTTTTACCATCGTTATTGGGAGTAAACACATTGGGATACTCTACCGGATAATCCATTTTTTTTACATAAAATTTTCTAAGCAGTGTGTCTTTGCAACCGGAAGCATTTTGAACAATTAGTTGGATTAAATAGTAACCCGAATCGGGGAAAGTATAGGTGTCAACGTTTTGAGAAGCATAAGAGGATACCGGATTTCCGTTGTATGATATTTCCCACCACCAGGCAACCAAGGGTCCGGTTCCGGACAATGACTGATCGATTAAATTATAACTGGTGTCCGTACTAAACTCAGCACCATCAAATGGAATGTATTCGGCAAGAGGTTTAACCGTTTGGGGCACTTCTACATAAAACCTTCGCACACAATTACTATCATCCTTAACAATTAAAAAATATCCTCCATCGTCCAAGCCACTTAATATATTTGTATTTTGATTTTGAATTGTATCCAAATTTATATTTGTCCAAACATATTGATAATTGCCTGACCCACCCGATACATCGGCTAATATGGAACCGTTGTTAATTTCACACTCATTAGTATCTACATCAAAAAAACTATTTAAAATTTCGGGAGTATAAATAATTACAGAATCATTATACACACAACCCGTTGTTGAATCCTTTACACTATAGGTATAAATTCCGGCCGGGTAACCAATTAAACTATCATTTGTAATTTTTGGTGTAACATTCCATATAACAGTGTAAGGACCGCCGGAGTTGGGTAAATTAACAATTGCCTTACCGGTAGAATCGTTAAAACATTTGGTATGAATTGAGGTATCTGAATATGTAAAAAAATTATCGCCTACTGTAACACTTAAGTTATACTCGCAACCGGTGGTGCTAGAACCTACTACTGTGTATGTTCCGGGAAACAAATCTTCGAGCGTATCACCTTGCTGAGGAGGATTTGTAAACCACAAAAAAGAAAATTTATCACGAGCAGAAAAATTGGCCGGGAAATTAATCCAAGCAACCCCATTTGGGGCTGAGCAACGGGCGTCTGTTTCAGAGACTGAAAGGGGAGGGCAAAGATTTAGCGTTGGCTGGCAACCGGTGGTGGGAGCCGGGCTATCGCCAAAACAAGCTCCATCTCCGTCCCAAGAGCCAATTTGTTCATCAGACAATGCCATCAGACTCATAGAAGCATTTAAGGTAGATGCGCCTGAATTATAGGTCTGGAAACATTCTGGCCTAATAGAAGGGGCTGTAATTAGATCGATTGTTTTTATGGAAAAACAAACATTCCAACAACATTCTCCATCATCGCCATAATTATTTCCGGGATTCCCATCATTATCTCTATCGAAGTACCAGCCTAAGTTAGGTGATACATTTCCGGTTTGGTCCCCGGTAACATTACTAGTCCAAAGCCAGGTTCCATTTCCGCCCCCGGCATTTGCCAGCTGTCCGACTGGCTGCAGCGTAGTAGTATCCCAGGCACATCCAAAAACAGGAATGATAGCACTTATCCAATTAACAGAAGGTTGATTATAATTATTGATAGTAGCACACCAAGTATAGGTAGTATTTGGTTCCAGGACACAACCGGGAGGCTCTGGCGACATTGCAACAGTGGTTTGAGATAAATCCAGACAATTATTTAAAATTCCGCGTTCGGTTTTTTGGTAGGCTTTCTTTAATCGCATTTTCTTGGCAACATCATCTGGGCTTTGCGCAAAAGTTCCAAATCCTATGGCCAGGAAAAAACTAAAAATGCTTAATAATTTCATCATAAACACAAGGGGCAAATTTAATAAAAAATATCCATCGCCATTTAATAAATCAGATAGATAATTTAATGTGCTTAAAATTTCATCTAAAGATGCTAAAGTTGTAAATTCGCGTACCTTATCAATTACAGACGGACAAAGCAGGAGAAACATGAAAAACATCAGGAATTTTTGTATAATCGCCCACATAGATCATGGTAAAAGTACATTAGCCGATAGGCTATTAGAATACACCAAAACAATTTCAGCCAGAGAAATGGAGGCCCAGGTATTGGACGATATGGACCTGGAAAGAGAACGAGGTATCACCATTAAGAGTCATGCTATCCAGATGGAATACACCTACAAGGGTGAAAATTATATTCTTAACCTAATAGACACTCCGGGGCATGTTGATTTTTCGTATGAAGTTTCACGTTCTATAGCCGCCTGCGAAGGCGCATTACTTATTGTTGATGCAGCACAGGGTATTCAGGCCCAAACCATTTCCAACCTTTACTTAGCAATAGAAAACGATTTGGAAATTATTCCCATTTTAAATAAAATAGATTTACCCAGTGCAGAGCCCGAACTGGTAAAGGATCAGATAGTAGATTTAATAGGATGTAAACGAGAAGAAATTATACCCGCCTCTGGTAAAACCGGCATGGGGGTTTACAATATTTTAGATGCTATAATAGAACGGGTCCCTGCTCCAACGGGTAATCCAGCAGCGCCTTTACAGGCCCTAATATTCGATTCGGTTTTTAATTCCTTCAGAGGAATTATAGCCTATTTTAAAATTTTAAACGGAGAAATAAAAAAGGGCGATAAGGTAAAATTTGTGAATACCGGTAGGGAATATTTTGCGGATGAAGTTGGAACGTTAAAGTTAGACAAGGTTCCTAAAGATAAAATATCTACCGGTGATGTGGGCTATATTATTTCGGGTATTAAAGACGCTCGCGAAGTTAAAGTTGGTGACACCATAACAACCGTTACAAATCCTTGTACAGAAGCCATTCAGGGATTTGAGGATGTTAAGCCTATGGTTTTTGCGGGTATATACCCTGTAGACACAGAGGATTATGAAGAGCTTAGATACAGTATGGAGAAGCTTCAACTAAATGACGCCTCTTTAACTTGGGAGCCCGAATCTTCTGCTGCTCTGGGATTTGGTTTTAGATGTGGTTTTTTAGGAATGCTGCACATGGAAATTATCCAGGAACGTTTAGAGCGCGAGTTTAACATGACGGTAATTACAACCGTACCCAACGTATCTTATTATGCATATAGTACTAAAGGCGATAAGCAAATTGTGCATAATCCAAGCGAACTTCCTGACCCTTCCAAATTAAGCCATGTTGAAGAACCTTTTATTAAAGCAAATATTATTTCTAAAGCAGAATACGTAGGGCCTATAATGTCGTTATGCATTAATAAAAGAGGTATTTTAATTAATCAGAACTACTTAACAACCGATCGAGTTGAGCTCATTTTTGAAATGCCATTGGGCGAAATTGTTTTTGATTTTTACGATAAATTAAAAACAATTAGTAAAGGGTATGCTTCATTTGATTATCATATGATTGACTACCGTGAAGCTGATTTATCAAAATTAGATATACTGATAAATGGCGATCCCGTAGATGCCCTTTCCTCGCTTATACACAGAAGCAACGCTTATGAATTTGGCAAAAAAATGTGTGAAAAATTAAAAGAATTGATTCCACGTCAGATGTTTGAAATACCCATTCAGGCAGCTATTGGATCAAAAATTATTGCGCGCGAAACCATAAAAGCCATGCGAAAAGATGTTACGGCTAAATGTTATGGTGGTGATATTTCACGTAAACGTAAATTACTAGAAAAACAAAAAGAAGGCAAGAAGCGTATGCGTCAGGTAGGAAATGTTGAGATACCACAAAGCGCTTTTA
>JBIICS010000196.1:0-4218 GCA_044238735.1 Bacteroidia bacterium | reverse complement strand
AAAAATCTAAAAAGAATTATTGCCAGATTAGAAGTAAAAGGAAACCGCCTAATAAAAGGAATTCATCTGGAAGGATGGAGGTTTTTACCGGGTAATCCACTTGATTATTGTCAGAAATACTACGACCAGGGTGCCGATGAAATTATTTATATTGATTCGGTTGCCAGCTTATACAGCAGAAATTATTTAAGTGATTTAATCGAGCAATACACAAAAGGAGTGTTTATTCCCATAACAGTGGGCGGTGGAATTAGAACAGTTGAAAATGCTTTTGAAATTCTACGTTCAGGGGCCGATAAAATTGCTATAAATACGCAAGCCGTAAAAGAACCTGAAATTATATCCAAAATTGCCGATCGCTTCGGTATTCAATGTGTAGTCGCTTCTATTCAGGCTAAGTATAATAGCTCTAATCGTAAACATGAAGTTTGGTTCGATTCTGCAAGAGAAAAAACAGATTTGGAAGTTGTAGAATGGGCATTAAAGTTGGAAAGTTTAGGTGCTGGAGAAATTTTACTTACTTCGGTAGATAAAGATGGTCTTATGCGTGGAATGGATGTTGAATTGATTAATAAAGTGGCCTCAGCAGTAAAAATACCCGTAATTGCCAGTGGAGGCTTCTCTAAGGTGGATGATTTAGATGGGGTGGTTTCCGCTAATGCCGATGCAGTGGCAATTGCAAAAGCCCTTCATTATGAAAACACAACCATAACGGATGTAAAAATGTATGCAAAATCAAAAAATATTTTTGTACGTCCATGAGTAAAGAAATTGCGGTAATAGATTATGGCATGTGTAATATGCTAAGTATATTAAGGGGGATAGAAAAAGTGGGAGCTAAACCCGTGGTTGTTTCCGATAATAAATGAGTTAAAAATTTTCCTTTTATAATATTACCCGGTGTGGGTTCATTTCCGGATGGAATGAATGAGTTGATGAAAAGAGGTTTTATAGATGAATTAAAAGAGGTTGAAAAAAGAAGTCAAAAAATATTGGGTATTTGTTTGGGCATGCAAATGCTTTTTTCGTTTAGTGAGGAAATTAAATACACCGAAGGTTTAAACCTGATTGATGGAAGTGTAAAGAAGTTGCCTGCTCATCATGGTTTTAAAGTGCCCAATGTAAATTGGCATCAAATTGTATTTAAAGATAAAATCGGTAGTCAATTCTTGTCACAAAATTTAATGGATCCCACCTACATGTATTTTGTTCATTCGTATTTTGTTAGTCCGGAAAATACCGATCATATATTAACTGAGACTACATTAAACGATTTTACGTTCACTTCTTCGGTTAAAAAAAATAACATTATGGGTACTCAATTTCATCCGGAGAAAAGTGGTGAAAATGGTTTGAAATTATTGCAAAACTTTATTTTTGATGACAAGTAATAGTTTTAATGTTTTGGTTTTAATTCCTGCCAGAGGTGGATCTAAAGGAATTCCTAATAAAAATATAATTGAGGTGTGCGGACAACCCTTAATTAAATATTCTATTGATGTTGCTTTGGCGCTTAAAGAAAATAATTTGGTTAATACGGTTTTAGTCTCAACCGATTATCAAAATATTGCCGACTTATCAATAAAATTAGGTGCTGAAGTTCCCTTTCTTCGTCCTCCTGAATTTTCAGCAGATCACTCCAAAACAATCGACGCCATTATTCATGCCTTAGATTGGTTTGAAAAAAATCAGAATAAAGTGTTTGATGCCGTTCTTCTCTTACAACCCACCTCACCGCTTCGTTCATTTGAAGATCTAAAAAAAGCAATAGAAATTTTTAATTCAAATACAGTCGAAAGTTTAATTTCCGTTTACAAGGAAGAGTATATAAATGATTTGGTAATGTACAAACGAACAGCAGCCGACTCAGCTATTGGTAAACCTTTAAATGAGCTTCATAACAAAGGGGTAAGGCGCCAGGATCATGGTTCGGTTTATGTTCGCAACGGTTCTGTTTATTTATCGAGCGTGTCTCTATTAAGAAAAGGTTTAATTATCTCTGATA
This sequence comes from Bacteroidia bacterium, assembly GCA_044238735.1. Taxonomy (GTDB): domain Bacteria; phylum Bacteroidota; class Bacteroidia; order UBA4408; family UBA4408; genus JBIICS01. The sequence goes on along the minus strand of JBIICS010000196.1, from coordinate 2,213 downwards.
ATCCTTTGCTATTCGAAATGCCTAAATCTTCCTCAATTAATTTAGACACTCCGGAGGATTTAATATTACTAAGAAATACACTATGCAAATAGGAATTTTAGAGCATAATAATTTCTCTTCCGAGGCCATTTCTATTCTTAAAAAAATAGGTAGCGTAAATCTATTTAACCCCGAAAAACAAAACCTCAATAAATTTTTAGCAGATAAAGAAATTATTTTCGTACGACTAAATTATATGCTAAATGAAGATGTATTAAACGTCGCGCCAAAGCTTAAGTACATCTGCTCACCTACAACCGGATTAAATCATATCGATACACCATTTTGCAAGAAAAGAAATATTAAAATAGTTTCACTGAAAGGAGAAAAAGCATTTTTAAGAAATATACGTGCAACTCCCGAACATACATTGGGTTTAATTTTAGCCCTTTTTAGAAATTATAAAAATGCCTTTTTAAGTAAAAGCAATAGGGACTGGAATAGAGATTTATACAGAGGTTACGAAGTTTATAATCATTCCTTTGGTATTATTGGTTATGGTAGGGTAGGTAAAATTGTTGCAAAGTATCTGTTAAATATGGGAGCACGCATTTCGGTTTTTGATATTAACCGAGTTCAATCCAAAAATAATAAAGTAACCATACAGCGTGATATCAATACACTTATTAAAAATTCAGATACCATTATTCTCTCCGCTAGTTATTCTGATGATGCCCCGTTTGTAATTGGAAAAAAGCAGTTGGATTTAATGAAAGGGAAGTATTTTGTAAATACATCAAGAGGTGAATTGGTTGATGAAGCCGATCTAATAAATAAATTGAAACAAAATTTTTTTAAAGGAGTTGCAATGGATGTATTGGCTAATGAGAATAATGCTAATAATAATTTAAATACGTTTCTAGCTCTCGAGTCTTCAAATAATTTAATAATAACCCCACATATTGGGGGTGCTACTTATACATCCATGGCTAACACCGAAATATTTATTGCCAATAAATTAAGTAAAGCTTTAAACTTATTTAATTAACAGGAATTAAATTTGAAATTATAATCAAAATATGTGCGGAATTGCGGGAATAGTTTCTGAGAAAAGTGGACTAGAAAATAATCTTATTGGAATGTTGAATTCTCAACATCATCGTGGCCCCGATTATACCGGACATTATTTTGAAAATGGAATTTATTTAGGTCATAATCGTTTATCAATTATCGACCTCAGCCATGATGCCAATCAACCTTTTCCATCAAGCGATAATAGATATCATATTGTATTTAATGGTGAAATATATAATTATCTTGAGCTAAAAGAGGAACTGAGTTTGTTTTATACCTTTAAAACAAAATGCGACACAGAGGTTCTGCTCGCTTCATTTATCAAATGGGGAACTAATTGCCTAAATCGTTTGGTAGGCATGTTTTCGTTTGCAATTTGGGACACGCAAACTAAAACCTTATTTGCAGCTCGCGATCGATTTGGAGTAAAGCCTTTTCATTATTCCATTAATCCAGATCATTTTATTTTTTCAAGCGAAATTAAGGCTATTTGGTCGTCGGGTTTAGTTTCTAAACAAATGGAGGAGTCGGTTTGGGCATCTTATCTGGCTTATGGTGTTTATGCCGATGTAAATAATACGTTTTGGAAAAACATTTTTCAGCTGCCTGCCGGTCATTTTTTAACTTACCACAATCATCAACTCAATATAGAGAAGTGGTATCATTTTAAAGAAAATGTAAATGGTTTGAATATTCCGGATAATCAGGATCTATTAAGCGAATTGCTAGAAGAGAGGCTACTTAAAAGCATTAAATACCGACTACATGCCGATGTAAATGTTGGATTCAATTTAAGTGGGGGAATCGATTCCACTTTGCTTTTTCTTCTTATTCAAAAACAACTCGATTTTAAATATACTTCCGCTTTTACTTTTTATTCAAACGACAATCGATACGATGAATTGGATTGGGTAAATCAAATTATTGGTGACACTCAGTTAAATTGGGAAAAGATTTTGGTTAATCCACTCGAGATTCCAACCCTTGCTAAGTTTATGCAGGATAAGCAAGACGAGCCTTATTCCGGTATAGCTTCTTTGGCGTATTCACGAGTTTTTGAGGCAGCAAGAAATAAAAATTATATAGTTCTATTGGATGGTGGGGGGATGGATGAACAAATTGCAGGCTACGATTATTACACCAATAATTCAGGCTCTTTG
>JBIICS010000159.1:0-6111 GCA_044238735.1 Bacteroidia bacterium | reverse complement strand
GCTATAGAAAAAGAAATAGTTCGGATATGATCGGCAATAACACGCATTGCAATACTTATACGCTCTTCGGATGCAATAGATGTTACACTAATGTATTTTTTACCCGATATCTTTTCAATGGAAGAAATAATAGGCGTAAATACGTCCGTATCGTAATTAGACTGCTTACCTTGTAATACACGCACCAAACGCTCAAATCCCATTCCGGTATCTACGTGCTGTTTCGGAAGTTTTTCCAAAGAACCATCGGCCTTACGGTTAAACTCCATAAATACATTATTCCAGATTTCAATTACCTGAGGATGATCATTATTAACCAATTGAGCACCCGGAACTTTTGCACGCTCTTCATCACTTCTTCCGTCGTAATGAATTTCACTGCAAGGTCCACAAGGCCCCATGTCGCCCATTTCCCAAAAATTGTCTTTTTTATTTCCTTTTAAAATCCGGTCTAGGGCAATATGTTCCTTCCAAAAATCATATGCGTCCTGATCAAAGCCTAAATTATCATCTGCACTACCCTCAAAAACGGTTACATATAATCGGTCTTTTGGAATACCATAAACGTCCGTTAATAATTCCCAAGCCCAAGCAATTGCCTCTTTTTTAAAATAATCGCCAAAACTCCAGTTCCCCAGCATCTCAAACATGGTATGATGATAGGTATCAATTCCCACCTCCTCTAAATCGTTATGCTTACCCGAAACACGCAAACACTTTTGAGTATCAGCCACACGGGGAAATTTTATTGGAGAATTACCCAGGAAAATATCTTTAAAAGGTGCCATCCCCGAATTATTAAACATAAGGGTTGGATCGTTCTTAACCACCATTGGCGCCGATTCCACTATTTCGTGTTGCTTGGATTTAAAGAAATCGAGAAAAGTTGTACGAATTTGGTTAGCACTTAGCATTATTTAGAATTTTTAAAAGTTCAGTTACAGTTGTTTTGTTTTTTTCAGGTTGCAAATTTAGCTTATTTAATTAACTTTGGAAGGCTTGTGAATAAAGGTTTTAATGCCAAAAGTTAAATACGTATATAACCCCAAAGCGCTCAGCTACGAAAAAGTGCAAATTAAATGGCGCGATCGCCTCTTAAAAGCACTGTGGTTTTTACTTACTGGGCTTGTTTTTGCTGCTGTTACCATATTTATTGCTTATCAATATTTCGACTCCCCGAAGGAAAAACAACTAAAACGTGAAATTGAGCAATTAAGTTTTCAGTACGAATTACTTAATAAACGCATGGAACAGGTTGGAAGTGTTTTAGAAGACTTACAAGAACGGGATGATAATATTTACCGTGTTATTTTTGAAGCTGAACCCATTCCGGGAGAGATTCGCAAAGCGGGTTTTGGAGGGGTTGATCGTTATCGCTCTCTTTTAAATTTTGATAATGGATCTCTAATGTTGGAAAGCAGCAAAAAATTGGATAAAATTTCCAAACAACTTTACATCCAGTCTAAATCGTTTGATGAAGTATTTAAACTGGCGAAGAGTAAGGAAATTATGCTTCAGTCCATTCCGGCAATCCAACCTATTGAGAATAAAAAACTAAAACACATGGCATCCGGATATGGCTGGAGAATGCATCCAATTTATAAAATACAGCATTTTCATTCGGGGATGGATTTTAGCGCACCAACCGGAACCCCAATATACTCTACCGGAAACGGAACAGTAGTAAGGGCTGATGCCGGAGAAAGAGGCTACGGTTTGCACGTTGTGGTTAATCATGGTTACGGTTATCAAACGCTTTATGGCCACATGAGTAGATTGGCAGTAAGACCCGGACAAAAAATTAAACGAGGAGATATTATCGGTTATGTAGGTAGTACAGGCACCAGTACCGCTCCTCATCTGCATTACGAGGTGATTAAAGGCGGTAACAAAGTAAATCCGATTAGCTATTATTACAACGATTTAACCCCTGCCGAATTTGAAGCCATGCTTGAGCAAGCATCACAACCCACACAATCGTTCGACTAGTGTTAGTATTTTTAAACTTTATTTTCAGAATACTTAATTCGAAATTCAATTATTAATTGGTACAAAAATCAATGAACATTTTTTGTCAGCCGAAGAAATCGAACCTCATTAGACTTCTATCCCTCCCGGTGACAAGCTTGTATAAACGATTAAGCTTATTATTTTTTTTAATTGGCATCATCACCTCATCGTGTAACCCCGAAAACACTTCTCAGGCTGTAAACACTTCATCCCTTAAGCCCTATAAGAAAAGTGCAACTGCCTCAAAAAACATAATTAAAAAGGAAAAATTCAATCTTTACTTTAATAATTGTGCAAGGTTTTTGGCCGGATTGGAAATTAAAGACTCCTTATTTAACCATTGGACCTTAGATAGTGCTTATCAGCGATATAAAAGTTTTACCGATAGTAATTTTAAGGCACTTGAAGAAAAACGTTTTTCTTTAATCAAAAAATGGCAAGACAGCATTATAAGTCCACTGATAATGGATAGTTTAAATGTGTTTTACCCTTTTTCGGGGCCCGATTTTATCCATGTTAATCCTTTATTTCCAAAAACAAAATACATCCTAATGCTGGCCAACGAGCCCTTGGGCAGTGTACCTGACTTTAGCGAATTTGCCGATACTACAAGAAATCAATACATTCAAAAACTGGCCAACTCGTTAAGCGATATTTATAAGAAAAGTTATTTTATTACCCGAAAAATGAATGAAGACTTTTCCAGAAAAAATGTAAACGGTGTAATTCCTGTTTTTATGTTCTTTTTTGCAAGAAGTAATTACAATGTGCTGGATATTACCCGAACCTATATTGACAGTAGTGGTAAATGCGTAAATGAAATTTTAAATGATTCCATTAAGCAAAGAAGTATTAAAGGCGTTAGATTTTTAATAGAAGACCATACAAACCAACAGCGTAAAATAGTTGAGTACTTTAAGTGCGATCTATCAAATGAGGGTTTTAAAGCACATCCGGAATTTAATTTATTTCTTGAAAATAAACCCAACGTAAACACTTTTGTAAAATCAGCCTCTTACCTGATGCACTATAATACGTTTAAACAAATTAGAGAAATTACACTTAACATTAGCGACGCCATTTTAGAAGACGATACAGGCATACCTTATAAATATTTTAAAAACTGGGGATTTTTACCGTTCGGACAATATACCATGCCCGTTAAAGACTTTAGCAATGTTTTTCAACCCGACCTCGATTCGGCATACAAAAAAGTAATACCTTCTCCTTTACCTTTTTCCTTGGGCTATCACTGGGGAACCAAAAAACAAAACTATATGCTTTTTACTCGCTAAACTAATTTGATCGGGATATCATGATCTTCAAAAAACAGATAACGTTTTTTTAAAAATCCATCTTTTTTAAAATCACAAGTAAAAATACGCCACCAACACCTTATAATTTGGTAGAGAATGTGTAAACTTCACAAAGCCAGATAAAACCCACACTTCATCAGGTTCTCCCGGTTATTGTATTATATTTCTGTTGTATCAATCGGTATAAAATCAAAATCACAGCGAAAATGCCGTGATTTTTTGTTATTAAGCCCTAAAAATGGTCTTTTCTTGGCAATTTAATTGTAATTTTGGCATCAAAGCTTATATTATGGATAAATTCGATTATCTGAGTGCCTCGCACATAAACGCCATCGAAGACATGTACACATCCTATTTAAAGGATCCCCAAACCGTAGATGCCTCCTGGCAAAAGTTTTTCGAAGGATTTGAATTCGCTCGTAAAAACTTTGAAGAATTGGGCGAAATACCCGAAAATGTTTCAAAGGAATTTAAAGTAATTAACCTTATTGAGGCCTACCGGAAAACAGGGCATTTGTTTACCAAAACCAATCCTGTTCGCGAACGCAGAAAATATACCCCTTCTCTCGATATAGAAAATTTTGGTTTAAACCAGTCCGATTTAGAAACCGTTTTCCAGGCAGGAACACAAATAGGAATTGGTGCTGCAAAATTATCCGATATCATAACCCACTTAAAACAAACGTATTGCAACTCTTTAGGTGTTGAATACATGTATATTCGTCGCCCCGAAGTTGTATCCTGGCTTAAAGACAGGATGGAAAGTAAACGCAATACCCCCAGTTTTTCAAAAGAAGAGAAAAAACGAATTCTAGAAAAACTAAATCAGGCGGTTGTATTTGAAAATTTTCTTCATACCAAATTTGTAGGTCAGAAACGCTTTTCTTTAGAAGGAGCTGAAGGTACTATACCCGCACTCGACACCATCATAGAAAAAGGAGCCGAATTAGGCGTTAAAGATTTTGTAATTGGAATGGCGCATAGGGGTAGATTAAATGTACTGGCCAATATTTTAGGTAAAACCTATAAAGATATTTTTACTGAATTTGAAGGAAGAACAGCCGATGACTCTTTGTTTGACGGTGATGTTAAATATCACTTAGGGTATTCGTCTGACAAAAAATTAGCGGGAGGTCAAGAAGTTCATTTAAGCTTAACACCCAACCCTTCTCACCTAGAAGCTGTTGATCCAGTTGTGGAAGGAATAGCACGTGCTAAAGTTGATAATATTCATCAGGGCGACTTTAATAAAGTGTGTCCGATTTTAATTCATGGTGATGCTGCCGTAGCCGGACAAGGAATCGTATACGAAGTTTTGCAAATGAGTGTTTTGGATGGATATAAAACCGGAGGAACTGTTCACATTGTAATTAATAATCAGGTTGGTTTTACCACCAATTATTTAGATGCACGCTCCAGCACTTATTGTACGGATATTGCCAAGGTAGTTCTATCTCCGGTATTTCATGTAAACGGCGACGATGTTGAAGCATTAGTTTACACTTGCAAACTGGCCATGGAATTCCGCCAAACCTTTAACCGCGATGTTTTTATTGATGTATTATGCTACAGAAAATACGGACATAACGAAGGGGATGAACCTCGATTTACACAACCTATTTTGTATAAAACAATTGCAAAACATCCCAACCCACGCCAGATTTATTTAGATCAATTGGTTAAAGAAGGGGCTATTTCGGAGTCCGAAGGCAAGGAACTTGAGAAATCGTTTAAAGACTTACTCCAAGCCATGTTAGACGAGGCTAAACAAACCGAAACAGCAAAAATAACCAGCTTTTTGGAAGGCTACTGGAAAGGAATAAAAATGGCCGGTGCCGAAGATTTTGAGAAAAAATCTGAAACCGCTATTGACCAAAAGAAATTTTTAGAACTCGCTTCTAAAATCACCTCATTACCGGAAGGAAAAAAATTCTTTAATAAAATTGAAAAACTTTTCACCGATCGTTCGGATATGATTAAGAACGATAATTACGATTGGGCAATGGGCGAATTAATGGCTTATGCTTCATTAATGAGCGAAGGGCATTCGGTGCGGTTTACAGGTCAAGATGTTGAACGCGGTACATTTAGCCACAGACATGCAGTTGTTAAGGTTGAAGATTCGGAAGAAGAATACACTCCATTAAATAACCTGGGTGAAAAAAGTGCTCCAATTTATATTTACAACTCTCATTTATCAGAATACGGTGTATTAGGTTTTGAATATGGTTATGCTTTTGCATCTCCACAAACCTTAACCATTTGGGAAGCTCAGTTTGGAGATTTTTTTAACGGTGCTCAAATAATTGTGGACCAATTTATTTCATCTGCCGAAGCAAAATGGAGAAGAATGAATGGATTGGTTGTTTTATTGCCACACGGATACGAAGGTCAAGGTCCTGAACACTCCAGCGCACGCATGGAACGTTTCTTACAACTTTGTGCAGATTATAACATGCAAGTAGTAAATACAACCACACCTGCTAATCAATTCCACGTATTGCGCAGACAGTTAAAACGTGATTTCCGTAAACCGTTAATTTGTTTTACTCCCAAAAAATTATTACGATATCCAACCTGTGTATCTAAAGCCGAAGATTTTACTAAAGGCTCTTTTCAGGAATTAATAGATGATCATAAAGCGGATGCAAAAAAAGTGAGACGCGTAATTTTTTGTACAGGTAAGATATTTTATGAACTAGATGAACAACGCGATATGGTCAACGCTCAGGATGCGGCTATAGTTCGTTTAGAACAAATCTATCCTTTACCTTTAAAGCAAATT
>JBIICS010000158.1:0-6165 GCA_044238735.1 Bacteroidia bacterium | reverse complement strand
GCCATTGATATGCCGGCCGGACCCTCTGAAGTTATGGTTGTGGCAGACGAACTAATGAATCCTAGTTTTGCTGCTGCTGATTTAATTAGTCAGGCTGAACATGGAGCAGATAGCCAAGTAATTTTAATATCCAATAATGTTAATTATATTAATGAGGTTAATATTGAATTGGAAAAACAATTAAGTGTTTTGGATCGAAATGATATTGCAAAGCTTTCTCTACAAAATAGTAAAGCATTTGTAATTGAAAATAGGGAAGATATTACTTTAATGATTAACACCTATGCTCCTGAGCACTTAATCATTTGCTGTAAAGACCAATCCGCAATTTTGGAAAATGTTTACAATGCAGGATCGGTGTTTATTGGTCCGTATAGCCCGGAAAGCTTTGGTGATTATGCCTCGGGAACCAACCATGTATTACCTACCTATGGTTTTGCAAAGGCATACAGTGGTGTTTCTTTTGATAGTTTTGTTAAGAAAATCACCTATCAGGAAGTAAATAAAGAAGGGTTAATAAACTTAGGTAACGCAGTAGAAAAAATGGCCGAAGCAGAAGGATTAACCGGACATAAAAACGCTGTAACGGTTAGATTAAAGTCACTTTGATTAATTTGTTAAATATGAATTATGATTTATGGATGCTATCAAACAAAATAAACCTTACAAACAAATAAACCAAAATTTTAATAAGGCTTCGATACCTGAGCCTGACAACTATTCTGTCACCCTGAGGAATCGAAGGGTAGACAGGAAAATATTAAAAATAAAGTGAAATAGAATTTGTAGATAGTGGTAAGTGATTTTTATGGTGATTAGATACTCTCAACTATCAACTATCAACTATCAACTCTTAAATTAAAACATAAAAATGAGTTTCGAATTAAATAAAATAATACGCGAAAATATTAAAAGCCTTAAACCTTATTCGTCGGCACGCGATGAATTTAAAGGAAAAGCTGATGTTTTTTTAGATGCCAACGAAAATAATTTTGGCTCGGTAGGCAGTAATGAAAACTATAATCGTTATCCGGATCCATTACAATGGAAAGTTAAAACCAAATTATCCGAAATTAAAAAAGTAAAAACCGAAAACATTTTTATAGGTAATGGAAGCGATGAAGCCATTGATTTAATATTCAGATGTTTCTGCGAACCGGGTATTGATAACGTTATTATTACTCCTCCAACATATGGCATGTATGAGGTTTCTGCCAACATTAACCATGTAAGTTTGGTTAAAGTAAACCTAAGCGACGACTATCAAATAAAAGAAAAAGAAATATTAAACAGCATTACGCCTAATACCAAAGCCATTTTCGTTTGTTCACCTAACAATCCAACAGGTAATTTAATAGACAGCTCCAAAATTGAATATTTATTAAAAAATTATAACGGTTTGGTTATAGTTGATGAAGCCTATATCGATTATGTTGGAAAAGAAATTTGGGTAAGTCAATTAAACACCTATCCGAATTTAATTGTGTTACAAACATTCTCTAAAGCCTGGGGACTGGCTAATTTAAGAATTGGTTTGGCTTATGCTTCAAAAGAAATTATTGATGTATTTAATAAAGTTAAACCCCCTTATAATGTTAACGGTTATTCGCAAGACATCGCTTTGAAAGCTTTAAACAATGTTAAGCAAAAAGAAGAATGGGTTGCTCAAACTATCAATGAACGAAATATTTTAGTTAAATCATTAAAGGAAATTTCATATATAAATAAAATTTATCCAAGCGATTCTAACTTCGTTTTATTTAAATGCATCGATGCTAATGCCCTGTATAAGCTTTTAACTGATAAAGGTATTGTAACACGAAATAGAAGCAGTGTAACCTTATGCGAAAACGGTATACGGGTTAGCATAGGCACTCCTCTTGAAAATCAAAAATTAATATCAACACTTAAAGAATTAAATTTTTAATGAAACGTATTTTATTTATCGATCGTGATGGAACTATTATTAAAGAACCACCAGTAACTTTTCAAATAGATAGTTTAGAAGTACTTTCTTTTATACCCGGAGTATTAGGTGGTTTGTCAAAAATAGCTTCTTTAAAAGAATACGAATTAGCCATGGTCACCAATCAGGATGGCTTAGGAACACATACCTTTCCCGAAGAAACATTTTGGCCTGCTCAAAATAAAATGATGGAAACTTTAAATGGTGAAGGCATCGTTTTCGATAAAGTATTTATTGACAAAAGTCGTCCTGAAGATAATTTACCTACTCGTAAACCAGGAACTGCTATGCTTACCGATTATTTCAGTAACAATTACGATTTAGCCAATAGTTATGTTATTGGCGATCGTTTAACCGATATTCAGTTAGCGAAGAACCTGGGTAGTAAAGCCATTCTGGTTCGTAACGACCTAAACAAGGATTTAATTGTTCCATCTGAGTTAGAAAGCTACTGTGTATTAGACACCAGCGACTGGAACAAAATTTATGAAATTGTTCGGTTGTCCGCCCGTCACATTAAACATTCAAGAAACACTAAAGAAACTAAAATCTCTATTGAAATTAATTTAGACGGAAAAGGTCAGACTAAAATTGATACCGGACTTAAGTTTTTCGACCACATGCTCGATCAAGTTGGTAAACACAGCGGTATAGATTTATTAATCGATTGCAAAGGCGACCTTGAAATTGACGAACACCATACCATTGAAGATACAGCCATTACGTTAGGAGAAGCCTTTGCCATTGCACTAGGAAATAAACTGGGAATTGAGCGTTATGGATTTTGCCTCCCAATGGACGACTGCTTGGCTCAGGTAGCCATTGATTTTGGGGGAAGAAACTGGATTGAATGGAATACCGAATTTAAACGCGAAAAAGTGGGAGATATGCCAACCGAAATGTTTTATCATTTCTTTAAATCATTTAGTGATGCCGCTAAAGCTAATCTGAACATTAAAGCAGAAGGAACAAATGAGCACCATAAAATTGAAGCTATTTTTAAAGGCCTTGCAAAGGCAATTAAAATGGCCATTAGAAGAGATGTAAATAATCTGCAATTACCCAGCACAAAAGGAGTATTATAATGAATGTAGCCATACTGCAATACAATGCCGGTAATATACGCTCGGTTTATTTTGCTCTTAAGCGTTTAGGGGTAGAACCTCTTATTACCAGCAACATTGAAGAGTTAAATAAAGCTGATAAAATTATTTTTCCAGGCGTAGGAGAAGCATCTAGTGCCATGGAAAATCTGTATCAGAATCAATTGGATAAAGCGATCATTAATTTTAAGCAGCCCGTATTGGGTATTTGCTTAGGTATGCAATTACTATGTAAGCATAGTGAAGAAGGAAACACAAAAGGATTGGGCATTTTTAACAATACGGTTAAACGTTTTCCAACCAATAAAGGCTTTAAAGTGCCTCATATAGGCTGGAATAACATCAGCAAACTGAATTCTAAACTCTATGAGAATTTAAAGGAAAACGATTATGTGTATTTTGTTCACAGCTATTATGCCGACCTAAACGAAAACACCAATTCTGTTTGCAATTATATTTTAGAATACAGTGCGGGTTTACAAAAAGACAATTATTACGCTACACAGTTTCACCCTGAGAAATCGGGGGATATAGGCGAAAAAATATTAAAGAATTTTTTAAGTATTTAACTCATGGAAATAATTCCGGCAATAGATTTAATAAACGGAGAGTGTGTAAGATTGGTGCAGGGCGACTATGCGCAAAAAACCACCTATTCCTCTTCACCTCTAGATGTAGCCAAACAATTTGAAGACGCAGGAATTAAACGTTTACACTTAGTAGATTTAGATGGAGCCAAAGCGGGTTACCCTGTTAATGTAAAAGTATTGGAAATGCTGGCTTCGGGTACCTCATTAAAAATCGACTTTGGTGGTGGGATTAAAACTGAAGAGAATGTAAGAACGCTTATTAATGCCGGAACTACTTATGTAACCATAGGTAGTTTAGCAGTTAAAAATGAAACCCTTTTTAAATCCTTTATTAAAACATTTGGGGCCAGTTTATTTTTACTAGGCGCCGATGTAAAAAACGAAAACATAGCCACTTCCGGTTGGTTGGAAACCTCTCAATTAAGTATTTATCAATTATTGGATAATTACAGTGAATTAACTAATTATTTTTGCACGGACATAGCAAAAGACGGGTTATTACAAGGCCCTTCTTTTGAATTATACAAAAAGTTAATTGCCCGATTCCCCATTAAGAAACTAATTGCCAGTGGCGGTGTAAGCTGTTATGAAGATTTAGTTGAACTTAAATCAATTGGCTGCAGTGGAGCTATTGTGGGCAAAGCTTATTACGAAGGAAAAATTTCATTAAAACAATTAAGTACATTTAACTAATGTTGGCCAAACGTATAATACCTTGTTTAGATGTTAAAGACGGTAAAACCGTAAAAGGCATCAACTTCGAAAACATAGTGGAGGTTGGCGATTCGGTTGAACTTGCTAAAAAATATTCCAATCAGGGTGCCGACGAGCTTGTTTTTCTGGATATAACTGCTACCAACGAAAAACGCAAAACCTTAATTGAACTGGTTAAACGAATTTCTGCTAACATTAATATTCCTTTTACCGTGGGTGGTGGAATATCAACAGTTCAGGATGTTTCTGCTTTATTGGATAATGGCGCTGATAAAATCTCTATAAATACTGCTGCTTATAAAAATCCGCAGGTAATTAATGAAATGGCCAAAAACTTCGGCAGTCAGTGTGTGGTGTTGGCCGTTGATACTAAATTTGAAAACAATAACTGGTATGTGTACCTAAACGGCGGAAGAGTAAAAACGGATACCTTAACCAGCGACTGGATTAAGCAAGCCGTTGACTTAGGAGCTGGTGAAATCCTCCTTACTTCTATGAATAACGATGGTACTAAAAATGGTTTTGCTTTAGATATCACCTCCGAAATCTCACAACTGGTAAATGTTCCCGTAATTGCATCAGGTGGTGCCGGTAAAATAGAACATTTCATCGAAGCTTTTACCATTGGCAAGGCAGATGCCGCATTAGCCGCTAGTATCTTTCATTACAACGAAATTCCGATTCCGGTATTAAAAAATGAATTAAGAAAACATAATATTTCAATCAGATAAAATGAAACCCGATTTTAATAAATATTCAGACGGATTAATTCCTGTTATAGTTCAGGACGAGAGTACCTTAAAAGTATTAATGCTTGGATTTATGAATGAAGAGGCTCTCCTTAAAACCCAGGAAATACAAAAGGTAACCTTTTACAGCCGTAGCAAAAATAGATTATGGACTAAAGGAGAAGAATCGGGGAATTTTTTGCTATTAAAAAGTATTAGTTTAGATTGCGATAATGATACTTTTCTGGTAAAGGCTTCTCCTGTGGGGCCCACTTGTCATACTGGCGCTGATACGTGTTTTAATGAGAAAAACGAAAGTCTGGAGTTTTTAAATTATCTGGAGCAAGTAATTACCGAACGCAAAAAATTACCAGTTGAGGATTCTTACGTTGCTAAATTATTTAGCAAAGGAATAAATAAGATTGCGCAAAAAGTAGGCGAAGAAGCAGTAGAAGTTGTAATTGAAGCTAAGGACCAAAACAATGATTTGTTTTTAAACGAATCGGCCGATTTACTATTTCATTATCTTATGCTACTAAACGCTAAAGGGTTTGCATTAAAGGATGTGATAAACATATTGAAAGAAAGGCATAAGAAGTAGTTTATCTGTTAAAACGAGATTTAGCATAAGGAAATCCAAAATCTCCCCCAGGGCTTATGAACACTATTTCTTATCAGGATTAATTAAGCTTAAATTTGCAGTTACGCTTGGCATCCCGGGATACCTATACCTAAAGCTTGTATATCATGCAAAAGTCCTTTACTCTCTTATTGCAAATAACCTAACTAAAAACACTAATTATATGATTAATAGGCGGTAGAATCTGTATATAAACATTTACCTACCCTTGTTTGCTGCTAAATTTGTATAGCCTCTAATAAGGAGAAAAGTTTTAAAACACTTTTAAACTTTACGCTCGTAATTTAGCTCCAGCCTTTTCTTCTAAGATTTTTAAAACTTTATCCATTGTTTTTTCTATAACCTTATCCGTTAGGGTTGCTTGTTCATCCAAGATGGTAAAACTAAGGGCGTACGACTTTTTACCGGCCGGTAATTTATCACC
>JBIICS010000050.1:0-17980 GCA_044238735.1 Bacteroidia bacterium | reverse complement strand
ACTTCTTTAGTTACGGGATCCTTTACTTCTATTTTTCCATTTACAACCGGTTCTCCAGTTTCATCTTTTAATTGCCCTTTAAACAGTAAAACTTTTTCGGGTTTTGCATCCTGATATAGTTCGAATCGGTAAACATCTATTCCACCTTTATTCTTCGTTTTAATGGTGTTCGACGCAAAATAGCCCAAATGCCCGTCTAAACTCACAAAAAAACCATATTCGTCGTTTTCGGTATTTATCGGTGAACCTAAATTTTTAGGTTTACTCCATTCTCCCTTATCATTTAATCTTGAAAAGTATATATCGTAACCGCCTAATCCCCTATGTCCGTCCGATGCAAAATATAAGGTATGACTATCGCTGTGCAAAAAAGGTGTTTTTTCATTTCCATCTGTATTTAATTTTGCACTTAAAGGTTTAGCTTTTGTCCATTCGCCATTGGCTAACTTGTTAGAGTAAAATAGATCAATGCCTCTGCTTTCTGCTCTTGCACTGGAAAATATCAAGGTTTTTCCATCCGAAGAAATTGAAGGTTGAGATTCCCAGCCGTCATCGGTATTTATATTTGGCCCCATATTTTGCAACGGTTGCCAGGCTTCTTCTCTATCGCTCCATACCGTTGTATATATATCGCAGTTTGCTCTCCCCATTTTACCTGTTTTACAAACAGTAACATACATGGTTTTATTATCCATACTTAAAGATGCGCCACCATAACTTTCACCTACTGCAAAAGGGTCCTCAAAAATGGTCCCATCATTAAATTTAGTTTCCATATCGGCCCGCGAACTATACATAAACACTTCAGCCATCTGATCGGTTTCTATCCCCCATACTTTATCATTACTTTTTATGGGTAACTTTCTTGTAAACAAACACATTTCATTATCA
This sequence comes from Bacteroidia bacterium, assembly GCA_044238735.1. GTDB lineage: Bacteria > Bacteroidota > Bacteroidia > UBA4408 > UBA4408 > JBIICS01. The sequence continues at coordinate 17,089 of JBIICS010000050.1, read as the reverse complement.
TGGGATAAAATAGCAAGATATTCGCTAAATTGAGAGCTTACGCCGTCTACCGGCTCAGGGTTAAATGGTACAGGATGATTAATGATTCTATCATAAAATTCAGCATCGCTTAGCATGTTCTCTGCTGTGTTGTAATCATTATCGTTTTTTGCATTCTCTGAGTTTACTAAAAACTTTTTTAGTAGTTTGATGGTTTCTGGATATTTCTCTTTTGAAAAATAATATTGAGCAAGATAGAAATAAGAATAGGGATTATATTCCGGACAAATCTCTATAACTTTCTCCAAGTTTTTGGCCATAGGTTCGTAAGAAGTTCCTTTAACATTTGCAGATCTTCTTTGCCCGTCAGCTAAAGCATATAATGCCTCTGCATATTCGGGTTCAAGCTCAATGGCTTCTTTTAAATATTGTACTTTTTCTTCTAACGATTTGTTTTTTTTATCAATTCCTTTTTCGTAGAGTTTTACAGCCTTCTTATTTGTTATTTCGTTACAAGGAGATTTTTTATCATTTTCTTGTGCGAGAGATTTAACTGTAGGTGATAATAGGATACAGATGATAAGAAATTTGTTTGTGAATGTTTTCATTCAATTTATTTTTGTAATTTGATGTAAAAGAACTTAAATGGTTTAATTAAGTTTAAAATTTTCTACACCAATTTCTTTTAGACCTTTAAAAAGTTCGTTAGTAGGATTAATTTTTAAACGTTTGCTAGGTAACTCTAACGATGTGTTTTCAACGCGATCAAAAACGGTAATTTTCACATTTGAAGTTCCTTGATTTTTATTAATTAAATCAAGTAAATCGTCAATTAATTTTTCTGTAAGATTTTCCAAAGCAATACTTAAATTAATGTTGTTACAATTTTTACTTCTTACTTCTGATAATAACTGTATTTGAGTTATTTTAAATTCGAGTTCATCATTGTATCGCTTTTTATCTACCTTACCTTTAATATATACAAATAATCCTTCAATCATAAAATTTCTAAAACTTAAATAATCATTCCCAAATAACATGAGTTCAATATCCGATTCATAATCTTCTATTTTTATGCTTCCAAACGGATTTCCATTTTTAGCAACTCTATGGTTAAATAAGGTAACCATACCGCCAAATCTTAATTCTTTTCCTTTAAGTTTTTCAAGTTCTTTTAAATCGGATATTTTTATGTTGCAGAAATTTTCAATATCAAATTTATAATCATCCAGTGGATGTCCGGATATATATATCCCAAGAAAATCTTTTTCTTTCTTAAGTTTTTCTAAATTATGCCAGGGTTCGCATTTTGGTAATTTAGGCTCGGGTAAATCAACTTCTGATCCTTCGCCAAACAACGAAACTTGAGAGGAATTTTGTCCGTCTTGAAAAGATGCACCGTATTTAATGGCTTGTTCAATGGTGTTAAGGCTGTTACCTTGCTCTATGTGAAAATACTGTCCACGATGAGTTTCCTTAAATTGATCGAAACCTCCTACATATGCTAAATTTTCGAGTACTTTTTTATTAACTGTTCGAAGGCTAATTCGTTTGGTTACATCAAAGATAGATTTATAAGGGCCGTTTTTTTCTCTTTCCTCAATCATGGCTAAAACGGCATTTTCTCCAACTCCTTTTATGGCTCCCATTCCAACTCTTATATGTCCGTGTTGATTTACTGAGAATTTATATTCACTTTCATTTATGTCCGGACCAAGAACCGGAATATTTAATTCTTTGCATTCATCCAAATAAAAAGCTACCTGATCCGTTGTGCTCATCTGATGGGTTAAATTTGCAGCGATAAATTCTGAGGTATAATTTGCCTTTAAATAAGCGGTTTGATAAGCAATGTAAGCATAGCACGTTGAATGTGATTTATTAAAAGCGTATGATGCAAAGGCTTCCCAATCGGTCCAAACTTTATCACACACTTTTAAATCATGTCCGCGTTCTTCACAACCTTTCATAAATTGTGATTTCATTTTATCCAGTACGTCTTTTTGTTTTTTCCCCATTGCTTTACGTAAAACGTCGGCATCACCTTTGCTAAAGCCTGCAAGCTTTTGAGAAAGCAACATCACCTGCTCCTGATACACTGTAATACCATAAGTATCTTTCAGGTACTCCTCCATGTCGGCTAAATCGTATGTTATAGGTTCTTGTCCATGCTTACGTTTAATAAAGTTAGGGATATAGGCTAATGGTCCCGGACGATACAATGCATTCATAGCAATTAACTCTTCAAACTTATCGGGTTTAAGTTCTCTTAAATATTTTTGCATTCCCGGACTCTCAAACTGAAATATCCCTTTTGTTTGTCCCTTCTGAAAAAGTTGAAAAGTAATAGGATCATCTAAAGGAATAGCGTCTATATCTATGTCAATATTCCTGGTTTTCTTAATTAATTTAATGGCATCCTTAATAATAGTTAACGTTCGTAAACCAAGGAAGTCCATTTTTAATAATCCTGCAGATTCTGCAACCGAGTTATCAAACTGCGTAACTAAGAAGTCGGCATCTTTAGCTTTTTGAACGGGAACAAATTTAGTTAACTCATCAGGCGTAATAATGATTCCGCACGCGTGAATACCTGTGTTTCTAACAGATCCCTCTAGTTGCGTAGCTTGCTTGATGGTTTGAGCCTGCAAGTCTTCTGCTTGGGCCATTTTAACAAATTCCTCAGCCTTTTGTATTAATTCGCTTCGTTCTTTAAGCTTTTCTTTTAGCTTGTCGGCAATACCGGTTGGTGTAAATAATTTCTTTAATTCAGCATCCGGACTATCGGGAAAAGATTTTGCTAAACGGTCTGCCTCTGGTAGTGGTAGGTTTAATACCCTTGCAGTATCACGTAATGCAGATTTTCCTCCCATGGTGCCATAAGTTATTATTTGCGCAACCTGTTGTTCGCCGTATTTTTCAATTACATACTTAATCACTTTTTCGCGACCTTCATCGTCAAAGTCAATATCAATATCGGGCATGGATACACGATCCGGATTTAAGAAACGCTCAAATAGTAAATCGTACTTTATAGGATCTACATTGGTAATTCCTAAACAATAGGCAATAGCAGAACCGGCAGCAGAACCACGTCCGGGTCCTACGCTTACACCGTTATCTCGAGCATACGTGGTGAAATCCTGTACAATTAAAAAGTATCCGGGATATCCCATTTTTTCAATTGTTGCCAATTCAAAGTCGATACGTTCTTTAGTTGATTCAGGCATGTCAGGATATCTTTTTGCAGCACCTTTGTAAGTTAAGTCTACCAGATATATATGTTGCTGTGCTACTTTTAAAGCAACCGCCTTTTCCTTTTCAGTTTGTTCTTCGCTTAGGTTTTTCTTTTCCCATTCGCCTTTTTTATAACCACAAATTCTCACAAAAGAAGCTTCAATTTCTTCTTTTTTCGACTCTATAAAACCAAGCGGAAGTTTAAATTCCGGAAGTAATACATCTCTGCCTAAACTAAAAGGTTGAATCTTATCTACTATCTCATTAGTGCATTCAAGTGCTTCCGGTAAATCCTGAAAGCTTTGAAGCATTTCTTGAGGTGATTTAAAATAAAATTCATCGTTTGGGAAACCAAATCTAAAACCTCTTCCTTTACCAATTGGGGTTTCTTGCAATTCACCATCTTTAACACACAACAAAACGTCGTGCGCTTTAGCATTTTCTTTATCTAAATAATAATTGTTATTTGCTGCAAAATATTTTACGTCATATTTTTTAGCGAATCTTAAAAGAACCTGATTTACGTGGTTTTCGTCCTCAAGATTGTGACGATTTAACTCAACATAAAAATCATCACCGAATTGTTCTTTCCACCATGCAAAAGCTTGTTCTGCCTGTTCTTCGCCTATATTTAAGATTAAGTTTGGAATTTCGCCGTTTAATCCACCAGTAGTTGCAATTAATCCTTCTTTATATTTTAAAATACTTTCTTTATCAACACGAGGCACATAGTAATACCCTTCAATAAAGCCAATAGAGCATAGTTTTATTAAGTTTTGATAACCTGTTTGATTTTTAGCTAAAAATACCTGATTAAAACCATTATTTTGAGAATTTTTATCTAATCTGTTATTTGTAACGTTTAGCTCACTACCTATGATGCACTTTATATTTACTTTTAATGGGCCTTCTGCTTCTCCTTTTTCAACTTTTTCATTAAATCCCTTTACGTCTTTATTGTATTTGTTTATTGAGTTCCAAAATTGAAAGGCGGCATATAAATTTCCGTGATCGGTTAAAGCAACCGCCGGGCATCCAAATTTTCCTGCGCGTTTAACTAAATCATCAATTTCGGTTGTAGATTGCAATACCGAAAATTGAGAATGGTTGTGTAAATGGGTAAACTTAAAATCGGCGGTTATTACTTGCTTTACATTACTAATATTTTTAGGTTCAGTGGCCTTACTCTCTAACTCTTTTTGATAATCACTAATGCGATTAACAGTAGCTAAGATTAGAGGCGCAACTTCATTTAAATCACTTAAGGTTTCGGTTGTAATTGTTGAGCCTTCGGCTTTAATAATTCCTAAGCGGCACAATTCAAAAAAGCATCTGCCTGTAGCCTCAACGTCGGCACAGGCATTGTGGGCTTCGGCAAATGATTTATTAAATAATTTTTCGTGTAACTCTTCAAGTTTAGGATATTTAAATTTTCCACCTTTACCACCGGGAATAGCACAAAAATCAACGGAACTTTGCATGGTGTCCAAAACCTTTTTCCCTTCAAACAAATTGCCGATGCCCAATCTGTAAAACTCAGCGCCAATAATATTTAAATCAAATTCCAGATTATGTCCGCATAAATATTGCGCTTCGTTTAAGTCGTTTATAAAGTCTGTTAAAGCGTCTTTTAATGAAATACCAAGTCCTATAGCAATTTCAGTTGAAATCCCGTGTATTTTTGCTGCGTTAAAGGGAATCGAAAATCCATCTGGAAACACCACATGGTCTTTGCTTCGAATCAACTTGCCGGTATTATCATGCAATTGCCAGGCAATTTGCACAATTCTTGGCCAGTTCTCGCTATCAGACAGGGGGGCGTTATAATTACGGGGTAAACCCGTGGTTTCGGTATCAAAAACAATAAACATATCTGGATTTTTCACGAATTTACGTCATATATGGGGGGATTTTAAATTTTTGATTTAGATAAGTAATTAACAATTTATTAGACTTACTAAAAAAGTACTTTTTTCTGTTGATTTTTGCAAAATCAGTTGTAAATTCGCTGTCCAATAAAAAATAAATTATAAAAATGAAAAAACTTTACTTTTTAGCAGCAGCAGCTTTACTTTCAGTTGGGGCTTTTGCGCAAACTAACGTTAAAGTTGCTTTACCTAAAAGCAAAACTAAAACGGTTATAGGTACTAAGGTTGCCTTAAAAAAATCTGGAGAGTATGCTCCAATGACAGTTACTGGTGGTTTATATTCTTTAAACAACTACGTAGCAGGTACTACTATGGATCTTAACTTTGTACTAGAGTTAGATAATCAGGATGCTGAATATGGAGACTGTTTTACAATTAACTCGGTTACACCAAATGATTCAATTGGTGTTGCTGAAGCTCCAAATCCTACAAATTCTGGTTGTCCTGATTCTAATTCAGGTACAAAGGAACCATTTAATGGGATTAATGGACAAACTATTTCATGGGGTAACAATGACGATTGCTATGGAGGTTTGTCAACGACACAATTCCAAGGTTCTCATTTAATTACAATAAACGTAACTATTGATGCAAACGTTACGGGTATTCAAACTGGGGACTTATTTGTTTCTGGTGACTTGTACCCATCTGTCGCTCAAACTCCAGGACCTGTTGGCGATTTATCAACTACTTTCCAAATAAAGCCGTTATTACCTGTTAGCTTAACTAATTTAGCTTCAGTATTGTTACAAACAGAAAATACAAGTGCTTGTGGATTAACAACTGATAACTTAGCATTTTTTGTTAAGAATACTGGTATGGATACAATTTTTGTAGGAACTGCTGGGGATTCAGTTGAAGTAACTGTAAATGGTGTTGCTTCTCGTGAAGCTGCAACTACAGTTTTAGCATACTCTACTGGAGCTCCGGTAGCTGTTGTCGCTCCTGGTGATACTGCAGTTATTATTGCGTTAACTGCTGTTAATTTAAGTTCTCCTGGTACTACATATACAGTGGATAGTAAAATTGATTTCGTAGGATCAGGTGATTCTGACAATACTGATGACGCTGGTCAAACAATCACTATTACTAATATTGCTCCAACATCTGTAGCTACTTCAGCATATACTGAGAATTTCGGAACTTCTACAACTGCACCAATTCCAACAGGATGGGTTGTTGAAGATGCTGATACTTCTGGTGTAACATGGGGTATTGCTTCTGGTGGAGTAACTGGCGCTGCGTTAAGAGCTTTTGAAAATAACACTCCAGGTACTTCAAACGATTGGGCATTTTCTGGTTGTTTTGATTTTGAAGCTGGTTATGACTATAAAATTTCTTATTCTTCTCGTTTAACCTCAGGTTATAACGGAACGTTGTCAATAGCTTTAATGGATGGTCAATCTTCAGCAGATGTTAATACAGTAATTACTCCTGCTTTTGCTCCGGGTATTTCTTATGCAACTTATGCAGATACATTTGTAGTAGCTTCAACAGGTGTTTACTATTTAGGTTTTAATGCTGTTAACACTGATCCAGCTAATGATATCGCTTTACGTATAGATGATATCAATGTTTCAAGAATTGGTGTTACATCAGCTAAAGCTGTTAATAAAACAGCTGTAAAGGTTTATCCTAACCCTAATAATGGTGTTTTCACAGTTTCTACTCCGGTTGCATCTAATATGGAAGTTATTAATGTTTTAGGTTCAGTTGTTTATTCTGCTAAAGTTAACGTAGGCAACAATAACGTAAACTTAACCGGATTAACCCCGGGTACTTACTTCGTAAAAGTTAATAACCAAGTAAGCAGAGTTATCGTTAAATAATAATAATTAACTTATTTAAATTATAAGGGCTACTTGATAAAAGTAGCCCTTTTTGTTTTTAATTATCTTCATAATTTTGTAAGATGAAAATAGCAATTTTAGGATGCGGGAATATGGGAATAGCTTATGCTCGTTCCTTTCTTAAATACGATTTGGTTAGTAAACAGTCGTTGTTGTTAATTGAAAAAGATTTTAATCGACAGAAACAGCTTGAGGAATTAAATTTTGGTATTGTTACCTCCGAACTTACTAAAGAAGTTTTGGCGGATGTTGATGTGTTAATATTAAGTGTAAAGCCTCAGGATTTTGAATCTTTAAAGGAAAAGTTAAAAAGTTCTTTGAATAATAAAATCACCATTGTTTCCATTATGGCAGGTAAAACTCTCGAATTTATTACGAATGAACTTAATCATCCTTTTGTAGTTAGGGCTATGCCCAATTCTCCGGCTATTGTGGGTATGGGAATTACAGCCTATGTTACAACAGATTCAGTGGATATGCCTCGTATAAGAAAGGTAGAACAGGTTTTAAATTCCACAGGTCGTTCAGTTTTCCTTGATAGTGAAACGATGATGGATGCTGTGACGGCTTTAAGTGGAAGCGGACCGGCCTATTTCTTTTATATTGTAAAGAATATGATTAAAGCAGGCGTGGAAATGGGTATGGAACCTCATATAGCCGCTTTATTGGTTAAACAAACCTTATTAGGCTCCTATCATTTAATGAATGCTAAAGAAGTAGACTTAGATGAATTAATTAAAGGAGTGGCCTCTAAAGGCGGAACGACAGAGGCCGCGTTAAATTATTTTAATAATCACGAATTAGATAAATCGTTAATAGGAGGGATTAAAAGAGCTGAAGAAAGAGGGAAAGAACTGGCAAACATTAAATCCTAAGTGAGTTCAATTATTTCCTTCGAACTTTTGGATTTTGTATAAATAGGTACTTTTAAAAATTCTTTTAGCTTAAGTGCTTCAGCTCTTAGTGCTTCAAAATCGGCATGATCTGTTATGGTTAGCCTTTCTTTATTTTTAAAAACTAAATTAATTTCATAACTATTATAATTATTTTTCTTTTGAGGAATATGTTGCTCAATTACTTGAATAAACACAACATTACTTATTTTATAAATGGTTTTTGCCTTATTTAAATTGAAACCTTTTGTAATATTTCCGGTTTCGGTATTTAGTTCTAATTTTATAAAAAGTTTAATATAAAAGATTATGAAAAATAGTTCAAAACATCCAATAAAAGCTAGTAAATAGGGGTCTATTTTTTTAGAATTTACATATGAGAATATAAACAAAATACTTCCAAAAACGATCATTACTATTAATGGAATTATTTTAGAAAGAGAGCTTGGTAAAATTTTTAAAGAGTTTGCTTCGTAAACAAAGTCATTAATATTAAATTGAGCTCCCCCTATTTTGTTTGGCGACCAGTCAATTCCATTAAAATCGATGGGATTGTTATTTTTTAAATTTTGCAATGGTTTCAGTAGGATTAGGGGTTGCAAACACAGCGTTGCCAGCTACCAAAGCGTTAGCTCCGGCATTAACTAAATTTTTGTAGTTAGTTAAATCAACTCCACCATCTACTTCAATTAAGGCATTACTATTTTTTTGAATGATAAGATTTCTTAATTCTTCTAATTTTTGATAGGTATTCTGAATGAATTTTTGTCCGCCAAAACCTGGATTTACACTCATTATTAAAACCAAATCCAGTTCATTAATAATGTCTTTTAATAAAAATACCGGAGTGTGCGGATTTAAGGCAACACCCGCCTTGCATGTATTATTTTTGATGTTTTGAATACTTCTGTGTAAATGAGTACACGCTTCATAATGTATGGTAATATTCCAAGCCCCATGTTCAACAAATTGTTTAATGTAAGAATCACAATCCTTGATCATCAAATGAACATCCAAAGGTTTTTTTGCATATTTCTGAACGTATTTAATTACTGGAAATCCAAACGAAATATTCGGAACAAAAACACCATCCATTACGTCAACGTGAAACCAGTCTGCTTCGCTGTTATTTATCATTTCAACATCTCGTTGTAAATTCCCAAAATCGGCAGAAAGTATAGAAGGAGCTAGAATTAAAGACATAAAAAAATATTGTTTAATGTCTTGCTAAAGTATAAAATATAAGGCTAATTAAAGAGAATGGACCTTAAAAATTAACCATAGGATTAACAAGGATATTTTAATGATTACAAATCGGATTTTAATATTAAATTCGCAACATCAAAAATATATAAACTATGAATTTTGAAGTTACTGAAAGCCAAAAAATGATTGCGCAAGCTGCTAAAGATTTTGCTGAAAGAGAAGTTAGACCTTATGTATTGGATTGGGATGAACGTCAGTTTTTTCCGAGAGATACTTTTAGTAAATTAGGTGAACTTGGATTAATGGGGGTATTGGTGCCTGAAGAATATGGGGGATCGGGTTTAGGTTACTTTGAATACATTACAGCAATTGTAGAAGTTGCTAAAGTTTGTGGCTCTTTTGGCTTATCCATGGCGGCACACAACTCTTTATGTACTGGCCATATTTTAGCTTTTGGTAACGAAGAGCAAAAGAAAAAATACCTTCCAAAATTGGCTTCTGCCGAACACATAGGGGCTTGGGGTTTAACTGAAGCAAACACAGGTTCTGACGCAATGCGGATGAAATGTGTAGCGACACAGGATGGAGATTACTGGGTTTTAAATGGTACTAAAAATTGGATTACACATGGTATATCTGGTGATGTGGCAGTGGTTTTAGCGCGTACTGGAGATTTACTTGATTCTAACGGGATTACGGCCTTTATTATAGAACGCGGAACACCGGGATTCTCAGGTGGTAAAAAAGAGAATAAATTAGGTATGCGTTGTAGTGAAACTGCTGAATTAATTTTTGACAATTGTCGCGTTCATAAAAGTCAGATTTTAGGCAATGTTGGCGATGGTTTTAAACAGGCTATGAAAATCTTAGATGGTGGAAGAATTTCAATTGCAGCTTTATCGATAGGTATAGCCAAAGGTGCTTACGAGGCAGCGGTTAAATATTCTAAAGAGCGTCAGCAATTCGGACAGCCAATTTCAAACTTTCAAGCTATTGGTTTTAAACTTGCAGATATGGCAACTGAAATTGAAGCGGCAGAACTCCTAACTTACCAAGCTGGTGACTTAAAAAACAGAGGTCAAAAAATGACTAAAGAATCCGCATATGCAAAATATTATGCCTCCGAAGTAGCTGTAAAATGCTCTGTAGAAGCAGTACAAATTTTTGGTGGATATGGATATACGAAAGACTTTCCAGTTGAAAAGTTTTATCGTGACTCTAAATTATGTACAATAGGAGAAGGTACTTCTGAGATTCAAAAATTAGTTATTGCTCGTGAAGTTTTAAAATAAATTGTTAATTTAACTTAACTTAAGCTAAACAAAAAAGCCCACCAGAAGTGGGCTTTTTGCGTTATTTATTTGTCAAGTTATTTAAATTAATTCTTAGAATTAGTTCCGCTGTTTGTCAAATCTTCTTCAATAATTTTATATTTAACCCAATCCATAGCTTTTGATTCTTCCGTAAAAAACTTGACACAAGATTCGGATTTACTTATTCTTAATTTTAAATTTCGTACTAGTTTTTTTAACGGTGAATTAATAATATAGGCTGAAGCAACTCGGGTTTTCTTTACTTTGTCCGATATGTTAAACTCGAAAGCTTCGGAAGTCTCAATTACACTATCAGCCCTCTCATCAATAATGCAGGCGTGTTTTTTTCCATCCAATAATTTATCAACTGCAAGATAGTTTTCTATAGCAAGACCCTGATCTATAGTAACACCTTCATTTATAGAAACTTTTATGATTCCCATTCCAATATAAATTAATTGGGCAGATTTGGTTTTATAGGTTACAGACATATAAAAAATTTAAAAATTAATCGATAATTTAGCAAAAAGATTCGCTTTGTTTATTTAAAACAAAGATAAATAAATTACCCTAACCTATAGGGGGCTAGCCCTATAGTTTTAGTAATTAAAAGTTTTTCACATTTTTTTAATAATTTTTTTGTCAGTTTAATAAATATCATTACCTTCGCACTCCCAATTTTGGCCAAAAGTGTATTTAAATCAACATTGGGAAGAAGACAAAAGATAATAAATTCAATGAAAGCAAAGGACATAAAGGGTTTATCGGTAAACGAATTAGCCGCTAAAATTTCAGAAGAAACTGCTTCTTTAAGCAAGTTGAAATTAAATCATTCTATTTCGCCATTAGATAATCCTATGGTAATTAGAGATGCTCGTAGAACTATTGCGAGACTTAAAACTGAATTAACCACTAAAAAGAGCGCCCAATAATATTTAAGATGGAAACCAGAAACCTTAGAAAAGAGAGAGTTGGTGTTGTTACCAGTAACAAAATGCAAAAATCAATTGTAGTTGCTGTTGAACGTAAGGTAAAACACCCTATTTATGGTAAATTCGTTAATAAAACAACAAAATTTGTTGCACACGACGAAAAAGGAGAGTGTAATGTAGGGGATACAGTTAAAATCATGGAAACACGTCCTTTAAGCAAAACCAAAAACTGGCGCTTAGTTGAAATTGTAGAAAGAGCTAAATAATTTGTAAGATGATACAACAAGAATCAAGATTAACAGTAGCTGATAATAGCGGTGCAAAAGAGGTTCTTTGTATCCGTGTTTTAGGCGGTACAAAAAGAAGATATGCTTCAATTGGCGATAAAATTGTAGTTACAGTTAAGCACTCAATCCCAACTGGGAATGTTAAAAAGGGAACAGTTTCTAAAGCAGTTATTGTTAGAACTAAAAAAGAAATCAAACGTCAGGATGGTTCTTACATCCGTTTTGATGATAATGCCTGCGTTTTATTAAATGCAGCTGAAGAAATGAGAGGTACCCGTATCTTTGGTCCGGTTGCCAGAGAGCTGAGAGAAAAGCAGTTTATGAAGATTGTTTCACTTGCACCAGAAGTGCTATAATATTTTAAAAAATGTCAGTGAAATTACATATTAAAAAAGGGGATACGGTAAAAGTTATTGCCGGTGATCACAAAGGGACAACAGGTGTTGTGTCCTCAATCAATGTTACTAAAAGTAATGCTATCATCGAAGGGGTTAATAAGGTAAAGCGTCATACTAAACCAAGTGCTCAAAATCCTCAAGGTGGTATAGTTGAAAAGGAAGCACCAATTCACATTTCAAACTTAATGTTAGTGGTAAAAGGACAAGCCACTCGAATTGGTAGAAAAGTTGAGAATGATAAGATTGTTCGTTACGCTAAAAAGACTAAGGAGGTAATTAAGTAATGAAAACTATAACTACAACCCGTTTAAAGGATAAGTACAAAAGTGAAGTAGTACCTGCTTTACAAAAGCAGTTTAACTACAAAAGCTCAATGCAGGTTCCTGTTTTAAAGAAAATTTGCATAAACCAGGGTATTGGTGCAGCAGTAGCTGATAAAAAGTTAATTGATTCGGCTATTACTGAGCTATCAACTATAACTGGTCAAAAAGCAGTTTCCACAAAGTCAAGAATTGATATTTCAAACTTCAAGTTAAGAAAAGGAGTTCCAATTGGAGTTCGTGTTACTTTGCGTGGGGAAAAAATGTATGAATTTTTAGATCGCTTAATTTCCGCTGCTTTACCTCGTATCCGCGATTTTAAAGGTGTGAGCGAAAAAGGGTTTGACGGAAGAGGAAACTACACTTTAGGTGTAACTGAACAAATCATTTTTCCTGAGATTAATATCGACAAGGTTAATAAAATTATGGGTATGGATATAACTTTTGTTACTTCAGCACCCTCTAATGAAGAAGCTTACGCTTTGTTAAAAGAATTTGGAATTCCATTCCGCAACTTAAAGAAATAATTTAAGAAATGGCAAAAGAGTCAATAAAAGCTAGAGAAAGAAAAAGAGCTGCGTTAGCTGCAAAATATGCTGAAAAACGTGCAGAATTAAAAGCTGCAGGTGATTACGACGCTTTACAAAAATTACCTCGTAATTCATCTCCTGTTAGAGGTCGTAACCGTTGCAAATTAAGCGGACGTCCACGTGGATATATGCGTACATTTGGTCTTTCGCGTAACTTTTTCCGCGAGTTAGCTCTTGCAGGCAAAATTCCAGGGGTAACTAAAGCCAGCTGGTAATAAAGAGTAAATAATTAAATTAAGTTTAATATAATTATTCCGTTGGGGAATAACATATAAACAAGTAAAAATGACAGATCCAATTTCAGATTACTTAACAAGGTTAAGAAACGCCATCAAGGCAAATCACAGAGTAGTAGAAGTTCCAGCTTCTAATTTAAAAAAAGAGCTTACTAAAATACTTTTTGATCAAGGCTTTATTTTAAACTACAAATTTGAGCAAGATAATGCTCAGGGTACCATCAAAATTGCCCTTAAATATCATCCACAGTCTAAAATTTCTGCTATTCGCGATTTAGTTCGTGTTTCCCGTCCGGGTTTAAGAAATTACAAAGGTGTTTCCGAAATGCCAAAAGTAAAAGGCGGTTTGGGTATTGCTATATTGTCTACATCTAAAGGTGTTATGACTGATAAAGCAGCTCGCCAGGCTAATGTTGGAGGTGAAGTTTTATGTTACATTTCATAATTTGAGGAGGAATTAATCATGTCACGTATAGGAAAATTACCAATCAATTTACCAAACGGTGTAACAGTTAATGTTGCTCCCAATAATACAGTTACGGTTAAAGGAGCTCACGGCGCTTTAGAACGTAAAATAGATTCTGATATTAAGGTAGACGTTCAAGATAATACCGTTCTTGTTTCTCGTCCTACAGATAACAAGCGTCATAGAGCGCTTCACGGTTTATATCGTTCACTTATTGCCAATATGGTAACTGGTGTTTCTGCTGGATATAGAATCCAACAAGAATTAGTGGGGGTAGGGTACCGTGCTACTAACAATGGTCAGCTTTTAGAATTATCCTTAGGTTTCTCTCATAACGTAGTTTTCGAAATACCTAAAGAAATTAAGTTGGAAACTAAAACAGAAAAAGGTAAAAATCCAACAATTATTCTAAGTTCATCTGATAAAGAACTAATCGGACAAGTTGCTGCAAAAATCAGATCTTTACGTAAACCTGAACCATACAAAGGAAAAGGTATTAAGTTCGAAAACGAAGTTTTAAGAAGAAAAGCAGGTAAATCAGCCGGTAAATAATAAAGGCCGTCTGGCAAAATAGAAAAAAAATGGCAAAGACAAAATTATCCAGAAGAGTTAAAATCAAGAGTCGTATTCGCGGTATCATCAAGGGTACTTCCGAAAGACCAAGACTAAGCGTATTTCGCAGTAATAAAGAAATTTACGCTCAAATAATTGATGACGTTAAAGGTGTAACAATAGTTTCAGCTTCATCAAGAGAAAAAGATATCACCGGAAATAAAGCTAACAAAAGTGATGTTGCAAAGTTAGTAGGAACTTCTTTAGCAAAAAAAGCTACAGGTGCTGGTATTTCTAGTGTTAGTTTCGATCGTAATGGTTATTTGTATCACGGTAGAGTTAAGTCGCTCGCTGATGGTGCAAGAGAAGGTGGTTTAAATTTCTAATAAAAAAATTCATTTTAAATGGCAAACGCTAATATTAAAAGAGTAAAATCAAGCGAAATCGAACTTAAAGATCGTTTGGTTAGCATTCAAAGGGTAACTAAGGTTACTAAAGGTGGACGTACGTTTAGTTTTTCTGCAATTGTTGTTGTTGGAAACGAAAAGGGCGTTGTTGGTTTTGGATTAGGTAAATCGCTAGAGGTTACCGATGCAATTACTAAAGCAATTGAGGATGCTAAAAAGAACTTAATTAAAGTTCCAATTGTTAAAGGAACTGTGCCTCATAACCAGGATGGTAAGTTTGGTGGTTCAAGAGTATATCTTCAGCCTGCTTCACATGGTACCGGCGTAATTGCGGGTGGTGCTATGCGCGCTGTTTTGGAAAGTGTTGGAGTTACGGATGTTTTGGCAAAATCTAAAGGTTCTTCAAACCCGCATAACGTTGTTAAAGCAACGGTTAATGCATTGGCTCAAATGCGTGATGCATATACAGTTGCGGCTATGCGTGGAATTACATTGGAAAAAGTGTTTAACGGTTAATTTTTTTGAGATGGCTAAGATTAAAATAACACAAGTAAAAAGCGGTATCGACAGACCCGAGCGTCAAAAGAGAACATTAAAAGCTCTTGGTTTTAGTAAGGTATATCAAACCGTAGAATTAGAAGCAACTCCTCAAATTTTAGGCATGGTTGCTAAAGTAAATCATTTAGTTAAAGTTGAAAATTAATAATATTTAAAAGATGAATTTAAGCACGTTAACACCTGCAAAAGGTTCGATAAAGGATAATAAGCGTTTAGGCAGAGGTCAAGGAAGTGGCCGTGGCGGAACATCTACTCGTGGTCACAAGGGTGCTAAATCTCGTTCTGGTTATTCTTCCAAAACGGGTTTCGAAGGTGGTCAGATGCCTTTGCAACGTCGTATTCCAAAATTTGGTTTTAAAAACATTAATCGCATAGAGTATACAGGAATTAACCTTGATGTTTTACAAACTATTTCTGAAAATAAAGGAATTACTTCGTTTGATTTGGATGTTTTTGTTCAAAATGGTCTTGCCGGTAAAAATGATCTTGTTAAGATTTTAGGTAGAGGTGAACTTAAAGCTAAAATTGAAGTTAAGGCACATAAATTTACAGAAACTGCAAAATCAGTTATTGAAGCAAAAGGTGGATCTACCACTGCATTGTAATTATGAAAAAATTCATCGAGACCATACAAAACATTTTCAAAATTGAAGATTTAAGGGTACGTATTTTTAATACTCTTGGCTTTCTTTTGGTTTACCGTTTAGGTTCGTTTGTGGTTCTTCCGGGTGTTGATTCTGCTGCTTTAGAAGCTGCGAAAGGGAGTGAAGAAGGCATCACTGCAATCATTAACTTATTCGCAGGTGGGGCATTTTCTAGAGCTTCTATTTTTGCTTTGGGTATTATGCCATACATTTCGGCGTCTATCGTAATACAATTACTAACTATTGCTGTTCCATCTTTCCAGAAATTGCAAAAGGACGGTGAAAGTGGTCGTAAAAAATTAAATCAATATACTCGTTTCTTAACAATATTAGTTACCGCTGTTCAAGCACCTGGTTATATTGCTTCCCAAATTCCTGATAAAGCGATTTTGAATCCCGGTTTTTGGTCTTTCGTTATTCCTTCTACTCTTATTTTGGTTGCAGGTACTATCTTTGTTATGTGGTTAGGTGAGAAAATAACAGATAAAGGTATTGGGAATGGAATTTCTTTAATAATAATGATTGGTATTATCAGTCGCTTACCAGTTTCTTTTTTACAAGAATTTTCTTCCCGATTATCCTCTTCTGGAGGGGGCTTAGTGATCTTCCTTGTTGAAATGGTATTCTTGTTTTTTGTAATTATTGCATCCATAATGCTAGTTCAAGGAACCAGAAAGATTCCTGTTCAATTTGCCAAAAAGATAGTTGGTAATAAACAATATGGTGGTGTTAGACAATATATCCCTCTTAAAGTTAATGCTGCAGGGGTTATGCCTATAATTTTTGCTCAAGCAATTATGTTTATTCCAGTAACTTTGGTCGGTTTCTCAGATTCTCCTGATTCTGCGATGTCTAAAATTGCAATAGCTCTCAGCGATTATACTGGATTATGGCATAATGTAATATTTGCTATTTTAATTATTGCCTTCACTTATTTTTATACTGCAATAACAGTTAATCCAACTCAAATAGCCGATGATATGAAGCGTAATGGTGGATTTGTCCCCGGTGTTAAACCCGGTCAGGCTACTGCTGATTTTATTGATACAGTTATGTCTAAATTAACTTTACCGGGTTCTTTATTTTTAGCATTGGTTGCCATATTACCTTCGTTTGCTACTTTAATTGGTATTAATCAACAATTTGCAGCCTTTTTTGGTGGCACTTCATTGTTAATTATGGTTGGTGTTGCGTTGGATACGCTTCAACAGATTGAAAGTTATTTATTAATGAAACACTACGACGGCTTAATGAAGTCGGGTAGAATTAAGGGCAGATCTTCCATGTCTATGG
>JBIICS010000255.1:0-2549 GCA_044238735.1 Bacteroidia bacterium | reverse complement strand
AGGATCAGAGGAATATTAATTAAGAGATGATCTTCTACAAAAATGAAGAAGAAATTAACTTAATTAGAGAAAGTTCTTTACTTGTTGGAAAAACTTTAGCTGAAGTTGCTAAACTTATTAAGCCCGGTGTTAAAACACTTGATTTAGATAAGTGTGCAGAGCAATTTATTAGAGATCATGGCGGCATTCCTGCTTTTAAAGGTTATCATGGTTTTCCTGCTACTTTGTGTATTTCTCCAAACGCACAAGTAGTTCACGGCATTCCAAATGAATACGAGTTAAAAGAGGGAGACATTATTTCGGTTGATTGTGGAGTCTTAAAGAATGGCTTTTACGGTGATAGTGCTTATACTTTTTCAGTTGGATTAATTGATGCTGAAGTAAATAAACTTTTAATTGTTACAAAAGAATGTTTACTAAAGGGTATTGAAATGTGTGTTGAAGGAAAAAGAATTGGCGACATAAGTGAAGCTGTTCAAACTCATGCCGAAATAAATGGATTTGGTGTAGTTAGAGAATTGGTTGGGCATGGTGTTGGTAAGCAATTACATGAAAGTCCCGAAGTACCTAATTATGGTAAAAGAGGATCGGGAGCCAAGCTAAAGGAAGGGATGGTAATTGCTATTGAACCGATGATTAATATGGGTAAAAAAGAGGTGAAGTTTAGTAAGGACGGATGGACCGTAACTACTGCAGATTTGAAACCTTCTGCTCATTTTGAACATACAGTGGCAATTAGAAAAGGAAAAGCAGATGTTTTATCATCATTTGCAATTATTGAAGAAGTTATAGAAAAACATAAATAATTTATGGGCAAACAGTCCTTAATAGAACAAGACGGTACAATTATAGAGGCTCTATCTAACGCTATGTTTAGAGTTGAGTTAGAGAACGGCCATATAATAACTGCGCATATTTCGGGCAAAATGCGAATGAATTATATTAAGATTTTACCTGGCGACAAAATAAAAGTTGAAATGTCGCCTTACGATTTAACAAAAGGAAGAATTATTTTTAGATACAAGTAATACCTAAGCAAAATGAAAGTTAGAGTTTCTGTAAAAAAGAGAAGTGCGGATTGCAAAATTGTAAAACGCAAAGGAAGGGTTTACATCATAAACAAGAAAAACCCTAAATTTAAACAAAGACAAAAAGGTTGATTAAATAATTAATAGAAAAATAAATGGCAAGGATATCAGGTATTGATTTACCAAAGAACAAAAGAGGTGTTATTGGATTAACATACATCTTTGGTATTGGAAAAAGTACTGCAGAACAAATTTTAGATTTTGCAGGTATTTCTCACGACAAAAAAGTTTCTGAGTGGAACGATGAGGAATTGCAAAAAATTAGAACCTACATTAACGATAATGTTAAGGTTGAAGGTGGTTTACGTTCCGAAATACAATTAAACATCAAGCGTTTGATGGATATTGGTGCTTATAGAGGCGTGCGTCATCGTGTTGGTTTACCAGTTAGAGGTCAATCTACCAAAAACAACGCTCGTACCAGAAAAGGTAAACGTAAGACTGTAGCAAACAAGAAAAAAGCTACTAAATAAAATTTTTATTAAATTTGTCGCTCAATTTTTAGAAGAAAATGGCAAAACAGACCAAAGGAGTTGCTTCAAAAGCAGTTAAGAAAAAAGTTGTAAAAGTGGAAGCTTATGGACAGCTTCATGTATCCACTACATTTAACAACATCATTGTAACTTTAGCTAATAATAATGGCGAAGTTATATCATGGGGATCAGCAGGAAAAGCGGGATTTCGTGGAAGTAAGAAAAACACCCCTTATGCGGCTCAGGTTGCAGCTACCGATTGTTCGAAGGTAGCTTTTGATTTAGGCTTGAGAAAAGTTAAGGCCTATGTGAAAGGCCCAGGTGCGGGTCGTGAATCTGCTATCAGAACAGTTCATAATTCAGGAATCGAAGTTACAGAAATTATAGATGTAACTCCAATACCACATAACGGTTGTCGTCCTCCAAAACGTCGTAGAGTTTAATAATATAATAAGTAAGAAGAAATGGCAAGATATACAGGTCCAAAGTCTAAGATTGCACGTAGATTCAGAGAACCAATTTTTGGTCCGGATAAACACTTAGAAAAGAAGAATTACCCTCCGGGTATGCATGGTGCTGCAAAGAAAAGAATGAAACAATCTGAGTATGCAGTTCAGTTGCAAGAAAAACAAAAAGTAAAATATACATATGGTGTTCTTGAGCGCCAGTTCCGTAAAATTTTCGCGGATGCTCATAGAGCTCATGGGATTACCGGGGAGGTTTTATTGCAGTATCTTGAAGCTCGTTTAGATAATGTGGTATACCGTATGGGTATTGCACCTAGTCGTCGTGCTGCCCGTCAGTTGGTATCTCACTGCCATATTTTAGTTAATGATGAGGTGTTAAATATTCCTTCATACAGACTTAGATCCGGTGATGTAGTATCAGTTCGTGAAAAATCTAAATCAATGGAGGTAATTACCAGTAACATCGGAGCTACTTCAAAATATTCTTGGTTGCAGTTTGATGGAAAAGAGATGAAGGGTAC
>JBIICS010000191.1:0-4423 GCA_044238735.1 Bacteroidia bacterium | reverse complement strand
AAAACTCCAGCCTCATCCGACACCAAGAAAAAGCAAAAGTTGAGCAGCGAAAATACTTTTATATATAGAATACACGATTTACCAAATGATGAAAAACTGGACGCATTTTTAGTGTTGGTTCGTAAGTTAGGATATCATTTTAACAGTGGTAGTCCGGATGCGGTAGCCAAATCCATGAATAAATTAATGGATGAGGTAAAGGAAAAACCGGAAAGCAATATGATAGAACAATTAGCCATACGTACCATGGCTAAAGCGGTTTATTCTACTGATAATATTGGTCACTATGGATTAGGATTTAAATACTACTCACACTTCACTTCCCCTATCCGAAGATACCCGGATGTAATTGCCCATCGTTTATTACAACACTATATTGATGGAAAACCATCTCCCGACCAAGAAGAAGTGGAGGAAATGGCAGTGTATTGCTCTGAAAGAGAAAAAATTGCAGCAGAGGCAGAAAGAGCCTCTATTAAATATAAACAAGTTGAATACCTGAAGGAAAGAATTGGAATGACCTTTAGAGGTGTTATATCAGGGGTAACCGATTTTGGATTATTTGTAGAATTGGACGCCAATAAATGCGAGGGATTGGTGAGGCTTAAGGATTTAACCGACGACTGGTATGAATTTGATGAGGACAATTTTTGTTTAATTGGCCGCAAGAAGAAAAAAGTATATCGATTAGGAGACACCGTAAATGTGGAGATTAAAACAGCCGATTTAATTAAAAAGCAATTAGACTTCTTGATTGTTGAAATATAATTTAACGTATAAAAATTGTAATCAAAATCTTAATTTTTGTATAAAATTTCAGGGTTTAAAAGATAAATAAGGAAGATCGGAACGATACTAAATTCCAATAAAAAACTGATTATTAAGTTTTTATGTTAAAATGGGGGTTATAATTATCCTTATTGTTTAAAAAAATAAGTTTTGCAGTTAAAATTTATTATTAAATTTGCGACCGTTAAAAGTAATTAACTAGATTTCAACAATTAATTAACAAAAACCAATAAAAAATGAAAAAAGTAAAATTATCAATCTTAGCTTTATTAGCTATCGCTGCTATTGCCCCTTCTTGTAAAAAAGGTGAAGAGGATCCTGCATTATCTTTAAGTTCACGCAAATCTCGTTTTGCTGGTGAGTGGAAAGTATCCGCTTATGAAGAAACTTCAACCAGTACTACAACTTACAACAGCGCTAATCCTGTTTACACTTCTACTTCAACGGGTACATCTTCTATCAAAGATGGTGCTTTAAGTTCAACTTCAACTAATACATCTACTCAAGCAGGTTCAACCCCTTCAACTAACACTGCTACAGGTACAGCTACTGAATATACTTATACCTTTGAGAAGGATGGTACTTGGAAAGCAAAACGTTCAATTAAAATTACAGCTGGTTCAAATACATTCGGTGGTTCTACCACTACATCTGCAGCTAACTACACAGAAACTTATGAGTGGGAAGGTACTTGGCAATTTTTAGGTAAAAATAAAAGCCAAGAGTTAAAAAATAAAGAAGCTGTAGTTTTGTCTATCCTTAAAGAAACTTATAGTGATTTAGATGTTAGCACTGCGAATTCTCAGTTCAGTAATTCATCAGCATCAAGCAGAACTTGGGCTGTAAATGAAAATACAATGATTTGGAATATTGTAATGTTAAAAGGTAAAGAAATGAAAGTTACTTCAGTTGGTAAAAGTTCTTATGAGGGTTCTAGTACTAATGCTGGACCTGGTTCAACTACCACCACTAAAGATAATAGCAGAACTAGCGAGTCTACTGGTACTATTACTTTAACACAATAATCAAACAACAAGAGTTACAATTAACCCGCCCCCTAAGGCGGGTTTTTTGTTTTATACCCCCCTGCATGCCCTCTGTACGCGCTAAGCTGAAGCGTTAGCCAGTGGGTTGGGCTTAGGGCGCTAATTCTAAATTTATAACCATGTTCTATCAAACTAAAATTATTGGTAATTTTAAACCATGTCGGAAAAGTACAAAACCCCAGTAAGCGCTAAGCTGAAGCGTTAGCCAGTGGGTAGGGCTTAGGGCGTTAGTACTAAATTTATAACCACGTTCTATCAAACTAAAATTATTGATAATTTTAAAACATGTCGAAAAAATACGGCCTGGTTATTTAGAGGCTATACCCCCCTAGTACGCGCTAAGCTGAAGCGCTTGCAAGTGGGTTGGGCTTAGGGCGTTAGTACTAAGTTTATAACAATATATTTTAAAACTTAGATTCCGGCCTACGCCGGAATGACGAAGTGGTAATTGTTGAGAAGAGGGAAAAGGTCTATACCATCGCCCTAAGCCCAGCCGCACAAGGCTCTTGCTTGTGCTTTGCGCTTACTGAGGGAATAAGCATAATGTATACCTGTATAGCCTAAATTGAAAATTAAACATCAGGTTATCAGAGGTTTAGTCAATTAAAATCAAGAAAATAAAAGTATATACTATACTCTATTGTTGTAGGTTTAGTTCTTTAATTATAGTTTTAAATGTTAAAGATTATTTAAAGAATTAAATGTATGAAAAGTAAAATATTACTATTTCTATTAACTTTTTTACCTGCGGGTTTGTGGGCTAATAATTTACAAATTACCGGTGTAACGGTTAATAATCCAAATACGATTCAGTTTTCTATCTCTTGGGAAAACGGTTGGTTTTTTAGTGGATTTAATTGGGATGCGGTTTGGGTTTTTATAAAATCTCAATCTTGCAGTGGAAATGCAACCTGGGATCATACTAATCTTAGTTCTGCCGCAGTTCATTCAGTTAGTGGTGGTTCGGGATTAACAGTTGAAACCACTACCGATGGAAGTGGAGTATTTATTAGAAGAAACTCTAATGGAGGCGGTACCCAAAGTGGAACCGTTACTCTCACTTTTGCAACTCCTATACCTACTTTTGCAAATGTAAATTTTAATGTTTTGGGTATAGAAATGGTTTGGGTGCCTCAAGGTGATTTCTTTTTAGGCGATGGATCTACTAATTTATCAACTCAATCCGTAGCTAATTTTGGTACAGGAAATAATGTATCTATTCCATTTCTTGTTAATGGAGAGTCACAAATTAATATGGATATATTAAGAGGCGATAAATCTGGTGATGGCTTTATAACAGCTCATAATACTATTCCAGCTTCTTTTCCTAAAGGATGGAACGGATTTTATTGCATGAAATACGAAATATCTCAACAGCAATACGTTGCTTTTCTAAATTCTTTAACCTTCTTTCAGCAATCTAACCGTATGGGAGCTTTACCCTCTTTGCCTTCAGGATCTTTGGCCATGACAACAGCAGCTAATCAAAACAGGAATTCAATTGTAATTCAAACACCCGGTATAAATTTTCTTCCGGTAGTTTTTAATACGGATTTAAATCAAGACGGTGTTTTTGGTGATGGCGATAATATTGCCTGTAACTTCTTATCATGGGCAGATTTATTAGCTTATTTGGATTGGGCAGCACTTCGCCCAATGACAGAATTAGAATTTGAAAAAGCGAATAGAGGCCCTTTACCAACGGTTATTCAAGAATTTGCATGGGGAAATTCAACCATATTGGTTGCTAATACCAACAGTATTTCTGGTTCGGGTACTTCATCCGAAATGTCAACATCTTCTGGAACAGGGTTATGTGCAGTTAATGGAGGATCTAGCACAACGCTTGGGCCCTTTCGTACTGGTTTTTCAGCCTCACCCACTACAGTTAGAATTTCAGCTGGAGCATCTTATTGGGGAATAATGGATTTAAGCGGCAATGTTTGGGAGCAATGTATATCGATTGGATATAACTCTGCTGGCGGCAGGGTTCCGGCTACTTTTATTTTTAACGGAACAAATGGTAATGGCGGATTAAATGCAGCAGGTGATAATGATGTTGCAACTTGGCCTATTATCACTACCCCCGGAACTAGTATAGTTAGGGGTGGTAATTGGGAATACTCCGGACAAAGGGCGCAGGTATCTGATCGTTTTTATGTTAATAGTATTGCAGAAAATGCCTCACGTACAAGGAGAACAGGTGGCCGAGGAGTAAGAAGACCATAATCATTAACATTAATTATTTTAATGCCTTGCATTCTACCGTTAAAAATTTTTATTACCTATTAAATTTAGTTTTACTTCTATTTCCTGTATGTACTTTTTCACAGTATACAGGTGGACAAGGCAGGGGAAGCTCAAACTCTAATTTAAGCCCAATAACTTGTGCTACCTTTGGTTTAAATCCTTATGCGGGAGGGATTAATGATGGACATGCTAATTTTGTTTTAACCAATAGTAGTTGTAGTCAAACGGGTTTAAATCCTTTTGCGGGAGGGATTAATGATGGACACTCAAATGCTTTAGTGAGAAACACTATATGTAACCAAATCGGACTTAATCCATATGCGGGTGGCATTAGTGAT
>JBIICS010000040.1:0-20785 GCA_044238735.1 Bacteroidia bacterium | reverse complement strand
CATTTGATGCCGGTGCTACTTCCAGCTTTTCGGTAGCGGTAGCCAGCAAAAAAATATTTTTTCTGCTTGGGACCACATCGCCCAATCCCCCATTTAAATTCATATCCACTTCTGTATATCGGAGGCCCGAAGTGCCACCACCACTCGAACCGTCGTCTATTGTAACAATGTAATAACCAAGCATATTACCGGGCATAGGTATAATGGCTGCAGCAGTGGTGGAAGATAAAACACTACCCCCCAATAAACCGTTTCCGTTTGGCATTAATTGATTAAGTGAATTCCAAACACTAACTCCATCTGTGTAAAACAAAAGGGCGCCGGTATTTCTGTCAGCAACTGATGCTGATCCCTCTTGGGTGGCAGTAGCAGAGCCTGTAATATTAATCGGATTATTAGAATTAAAATCCACTCCGCCAAAATAACCAAAACGCCATTGATTGTTTTGTTTCTGTGCCTTTAAGCTTAAAGTAAAGGTAAAGAGTAAAAAAAAGAAGATTAATAGTTTTAAGAGCATTTTAAAGATTTATAATCAGTAAACATTTATGCATAGATAAGGTTTAAATGAAAGAAGACTATATCCCGTATTTATCTAAAAATAATCTACATTAAGCGTTAAAAAGCCTCAAGCAGAAACTATAATAAAAATATAACCTTGTCTAATTAACTTTAATTAATCTGTCATTATATTAAATAGCATGAATAGGTTAGTTTAACAGCTGAGTAATGTCATAGTTGTATGATTAATGATTTACTATTTTTCGAAAAATTAAACTCGATGATACAATCCGAAGAAATCTGTTGCCCCCGCTTTAATCCGGAGCCATACCAGGATAAATTCCACGTTTGGAATAATAAAAACTTTATTAAAGACCAAGTGTTTTGTCTGTTTTACATTCCACTAAACTTTAGCAGTGTAATGACGCGACTTGATAAAAAATTAAGTACCGCAGGAAATAAATCCCCTGATGGATTTTGTTTGTCCATTCATACATCAATGTGGAACATAGATTTATTAATGGCCAGCGATAGCGAGATACCAAATACTCAAAACGTTAAATTGAATGGAAAATATTACAGTCGTGTTTACGAAGGCGATTTTAAAAACACCGAGAGTTGGATAAGGGATTTTAAGCAATATACGGCTGATAAGAATATAAAAACAGGAAAGCCATTATTTTGGTACACCACGTGTCCAAAATGCGCTAAAAAATACGGTAAAAATTACGTTGTAATATTTTCCGAGGTTAAGGAATAAAAAAAGGCTCCAAATTGGAGCCTTAGTAAAATTTAAAACTATAGTTTAAGCGTTAAGTGCCTCTGCACCGCCTACTATTTCTAGTATCTCATTAGTAATAGAAGCCTGACGTGCTTTATTGTATGAAATCTTAAGTTCCTTTAATAGTGCCGCAGCATTATCAGTGGCTTTATGCATTGCAGTCATACGGGCACCGTGCTCAGCAGCAAAAGAATCCAACAATGTTTTGTAAAACTGTGTTTTTAAAGATTTAGGGATAAGGCTCTGAACAATCTCTGCTTTTTCAGGTTCAAAAATATAATCGGCGTTAGAAGAGGATTTATCATTACCACTTGGAGGTAATACAGGTAAAAATTGTTCTACCACCACTTCCTGAACAGCAGCATTTTTAAACTGATTGTAAACAATCTCAATTACATCGTATTCCTTGTTTACAAATGCTTCCATTATTTTTTCAGCAACCGGAAAAACATGATCACTGTTAAGATTATCAAACAATTCGTGTAAATGTCGCGGAAGATGCATCCCGTGAATGTGAATATCCTGCTTGCGAAAAAAATCATTCCCTTTCTTTCCAACACACAATAAACTCACACTTTTACCACTGTACTTGTTTTTTAGTAAAAAATTAGTTCTTTTAATAACGTTTGCATTAAATCCACCGCACAAACCTCTGTTTGAGGTAACCGCTATTAATAGCACCTTTTTTATTTCGCGTTTTTCACTATAAACACCATCCGTACTGTCTAATGAAGCACTTAGATTTTCTAAAATTTCTTTTAGTTTATTAGCATAAGGACGCATTTGCAAAGCAGCATCTTGGGCTCTACGCAACTTAGCAGCTGAAACCATTTTCATTGCTTTGGTAATTTGCTGAGTAGA
Organism: Bacteroidia bacterium; assembly: GCA_044238735.1. Taxonomy (GTDB): domain Bacteria; phylum Bacteroidota; class Bacteroidia; order UBA4408; family UBA4408; genus JBIICS01. Next base: position 18,645 of record JBIICS010000040.1, on the reverse strand, counting down.
ACTTACGGATGTTATCCTGTTACGGACCTCTTTTAAACTTGGCATGTTTAATTTTATTTAAACAGAGCGGAAATTACTCCGCTCCGGTTTATTATTTACGATATTTTGCGGTTAATTCTTTAGCAACTACTTCAAGTACATTTACAATTTCGTCGGTAAATTTACCATCACGTAAATCGTTTAATATAGTTCTGTGTTTGGCTTCAAGTACACCTAAATATTCAACTTCAAACTCACGTACTTTATTTACTGGCACCTCACGCAATAAACCTTTAGTACCACAGTAAATAATGGCAATTTGTTTTTCTACAGATAGCGGAGAAAACTGAGCTTGTTTCAATATTTCTACGTTACGAGCACCCTTATCAAGAACGGCTTTAGTAGCAGCATCTAAATCTGAACCAAATTTAGCGAAAGCCTCTAGCTCGCGGTATTGAGCCTGATCTAATTTTAAGGTACCAGCCACTTTTTTCATTGATTTAATTTGTGCATTACCCCCTACACGAGATACAGAGATACCTACGTTAATAGCTGGACGAACACCCGCATTAAACAAGTTAGATTCCAAGAAGATCTGACCATCTGTAATTGAAATAACATTTGTAGGAATATAAGCAGATACGTCACCCGCTTGCGTCTCAATAATTGGTAAAGCAGTTAAAGAACCTCCACCCTTAACAATTGGTTTTAAGGATTCTGGTAAATCGTTCATGTTACGAGCGATATCATCCGATGCATTGATCTTAGCAGCACGCTCTAACAAACGGCTATGCAAATAGAATACATCACCTGGATAAGCTTCGCGACCAGGAGGACGACGTAATAATAACGAAACCTCGCGATAAGCAACCGCTTGCTTAGATAAATCATCGTAAATGATTAAAGCCGGACGACCGGTATCGCGGAAAAATTCGCCAATGGCAGCACCTGCAAACGGAGCATAAAATTGAAGAGGAGCCGGATCAGAAGCAGTTGCTGTAACCACTACAGTGTAGGCTAAAGCACCATTTTCTCTTAACGTATTAACTACCGATGCAACAGTTGAACCTTTTTGGCCAACCGCCACATAAATACAAAATACAGGTTTCCCTTTTTCAAAAAATTCTTTTTGGTTAATAATCGTATCGATAGCAACAGCTGTTTTACCCGTTTGGCGGTCACCAATAATTAACTCACGCTGACCACGACCAATTGGAATCATTGCGTCTATAGATTTGATACCGGTTTGTAAAGGTTCGTTAACAGGCTGACGGTAAATAACACCTGGTGCTTTACGTTCCAAAGGCATATCATATAAATCACCAGTAATAGGCCCTTTACCATCGATGGGTTCACCCAAAGTATTTACAACGCGCCCTAACATTCCCTCACCTACTTTAATAGAGGCAATTTGTTTAGTACGACGAACTACGTCACCTTCTTTAATTCCTTCGGAAGAACCGAATAATACGGCACCAACATTATCCTCTTCTAAGTTTAATACGATACCTTTTAATCCATTTTCAAATTCAATCATTTCACCTGATTGAACATTATTTAATCCATAGATACGGGCAATACCGTCACCAACTTCTAATACGGTTCCAACTTCTTCCAGTTCAGATGCCGATTTAAAGCCGGATAATTGCTGTCTTAATATTGCAGAGATTTCAGCAGGTCTAACTTCAGCCATTGTTTTCTTTTATTTGATTTAGTTATTTTGTTTGTAAAAATGTTCTCTTATAATTATTTAAAGTTCTCACAACAGAGCTATCCAGTTGCGTATCACCCAAACGAATTACAAATCCTCCTATTAAATTCTTATCAATTCGTTCAATCAACTCCACTTCAGATTTTACACTTTCTTTTACCACATTGTAAACTTTATTTCTTAACTCATCATCAAGTCCTACTGCGGTAGTAACAATAGCGGTTTGAACTCCACGATGATTATTATATAAAATATGAAATTGGTCAGCAATTACATCTAAGTAATTTTCGCGACGCTTACCAGCCAACAATAATAAAAACTGTAAGGTCAGATCATGTATTTTCCCGGAGAATAATTCAGTAAAAATGGATTGCTTTTTATCAGCCTTAATGATGGGCGAATGGATACAAAGTTCAAATTCGTGAGAATTTTTAATTGTTTGATCAATTAATTTAATATCCTCACTCACTTTAGCTAACACATTTTGTTCGATTGCTAAATCTAACAAAGCCTTTGCGTATCTGATACCAACCGTTGTACTTTTCATTTAGGTACTTTTATTAGTTTAATTTAGCTTCTTCTAACAAATTATTAGCTAAAGCTTTTTGTTTGCTTTCTGCTGTTAATTCGCTACGTAAAATTTTCTCTGCAATTTCTACAGATAAAGTTGCTACCTGAGCTTTAATTTCAGCAACGGCAGCATTTTTTTCATTAGTAATGGTTTCGCGAGCAGATGTTAATATACGTTCAGCTTCAGAATTTGCTTTATCCTTTGCCTCTGCTATCATTTTTTCTTTAATCTCACGAGCTTCTTTAAGCATAGAATCTCTTTCGGAACGAGCCTCGTTTAATAAACGTTCGTTTGCATTTTGTAAATCTTTAATTTCTGAACGAGCTCTATCGGCTGATTTAAGTGCTTTATCAATGTTCTCTTCACGCTCCTTAATAGCAGAAAGAATCGGTTTCCATGCAAATTTACTAAGTAATAAAATCAGTATTACAAATACAACTGATGTCCAAAATACAAGACCAATGCCGGGTGTTACTAAATCCATTTATTATAGTATTTTATTGTTTACGATTTAATTTTTAAAAAACAGAAAAATAAAGTTTACAACCAACCGTTGTAAACTTTATTAGTTGCAATAATTAAGAATTATTTGCTTAATAGAGCTACAACCACGCCGAATAATGCAACACCTTCTACAAGGGCTGCTGCAATAATCATGGCTGTTTGGATTTTAGCTTGTGCTTCTGGTTGACGAGCGATAGCTTCCATTGCGGAACCTCCGATACGTCCGATACCAATTCCTGCACCGATTACTGCTAAACCTGCTCCAATTGCTGCGATACTTCCTGTCATTTTGTTTTTGTTTTTATGGGTTATTAGATTTTTATTGATTAATGATGATCATGCGCACCTTCGTGTTCATGATGATGCTCTTCGTTAGCCATACCTATAAATAAGGCCGTTAACATCGTAAAAATATAAGCTTGTAAAAAGGCAACCAAACATTCCAACACGTCAATAAACAATGTGAATGGAACAGATACAAAACTGGTTAGTATAGATTTGGAAATAAATATAAGCGAGATTAAACTAATCACGATAATGTGACCTGCTGTGATATTGGCAAACAAACGAATGATTAAAGCAAAAGGTTTGGAGAAAATTCCAATGATCTCTACCGGAACCATGATGGGATACAACCATTTTGGAACAGGAGGCAGAATTATATGGCCCCAGTATGATTTAGTACCACTAAATTGAGTAACAATAAACGTTATGGTACCCATTACTACAGTAAAAGCAATATTCCCGGTTAAGTTAGCACCGATAGGTATCATACCAAATATGTTATTAATGAGTATGAAGAAGAAAATAGTTAACAAAAAGGGTAAGTATTTATCCGGATTATTGGAAATATTGGTTTTAGCAATATCGTCTCTAACAAAAACGATTAAACTTTCCATAAAAGACTGAAGCCCTTTAGGTGATGAATTAATACCTTGCTTGGAATAGGACTTAGCCACGCTTGTAAAAACCAACATCAACACTAAAACTGAAATTAGCATTTGTGCCACATTTTTAGTTATTGAAAAGTCCTTGATTTTTTGAGTTGCCTCCTCATCTAATTCGCCGGTTACCGGATCTACAATTTCGATGTGCTCTTCTTCTAGTTTGTAACTATAATGTTTACCCTGATAAATATCTTCATGGTGTTCTATTCTGGAAGAGGAAAAAAATTCAATTCCCTTATCGGTATATAAAATTACAGGCAAAGGGATATGAAAATCGTGCCCATGATCTCCCCAAATATGCCATTGATGGGAGTCTGAGATGTGTTCGAAAATTAAAGAATTAGGGTCAAATGCTTTTTCTTCGTGGCCATTTTGCTCAACCCCAACTTCTTGTTCCGAATTGGGAGAAGAATTCTCCATTGGAGCTAAAGAATCCGTTGTACGTTGATCTTCTTCCTGATGTGCGGCAAAAACGTTTATAACTATGGTAAGGGATACAAGTAAAGAGGCAATTTTTTTAACTAACAACATCAATTAAATGCTTAAAAATGGTTTCTAAAAATCGAGTGCAAATGTATTACTTATATTTCCAGAATTAAAATTTTTTCAATGCTAAATTTCAACAGGCTTGAAGTAGTGTGTTAATAATCTGTTTAACAATTGTTTAATCCACAAAATAAAGGATTTACGACTCATTTACACCAAGCGTAAAGAATAAATCTAAAATGGTATAAAGCAGGAATAATACAAAAAAAGACAAGATAAACGACAAATTAAAGGCACGGGTAGCCCAAAAATATACAAGTATAATGGTAAGATGGGTAAGCGTTTTAACTCCTAAATAAACCGAGGTAATAAATACCCTTTCGCGAGCTTCGGGTGATTTATTGGCTTTATCTATAATTATTTTTCCGATAATGGAGCTTAAGAAAAAAGCTCCTACTAAGCCTTTCCAACCCCAGAAATTAGGGATGGATTGGCTGATTATTAATCCGCTTAACAGTTGATGAGATAAAAACGTTAGTATAACTAAAAAAATCCAATATTTAATTTTTTGAATCATTTTGCTGTGTTACTTCCTTAATAATACTATACATGGCGGCAAAAACCCCAATTAAACTTAAAATAATGGTAAAAAGAGAATATTGATTGGGGAATTTTTTATCTAAAAAAAAACCACCATAAGTTAATACACCTATGATGGTAAGCATTTTAAAAGCCATTCCCGAGTATTTATAAAACTCGGTATTTGCTTTAAGCAGTTTTTTCTTTGAGTTTTCTTTCGGCAGATTGCTCACCTTTAATATCTTTTACAACAGCACCCATACTGCATGTTCCGGTAAAATTAGCACCCGGCTCAATGGCTAATTTAGAGGTGGTTATATCCCCTTCAATGGTAGCTGTAGATTTCAAACTTAATAATTCTGTAACTGAAATATTTCCCTTAATGGTACCGGAAATATCGGCGGTTTGACAAGTAATGTTACCTTCTATTTTACCGGTACTTCCTAAAACCACTTTACCTTTGCAAATTAAAGTTCCGTTTAAAATACCATCTATTCGGATGTCGTTGGCCGAATTAACTTCTCCTGTAATAACTGTACCTGGAAAAATCTGATTTGCTCCACTTGGAACAGGAGCATCTTTAACTGATTTCTTGTCGTTATTAAACATTGTATTAATTTTTTGTTATGCGAATTTAATTATTTTATGCTGAAAAACGAAATTGTTGAAAAATGAGCAAAATTGTTGAATAAGGCCCAAATTTGTATGTATTCTTAATTAATCCTCTCGCCAAATAATTTGATTGGCCCTGTTGATGTATAATATTTTTCCGCCCTTCATTACTTTAGCTAAATTAAAGTTAAATGATTCTGCGTAATCGTATTCACAGGGTATTATTTTTACCCCACTAGTATCGATATAACCCCATAGTTTTCCTTCTTTTACCGGACAAACCATCTGATTAAAATCTCCAACCTGATCGAACTGGTATTTAATTTTTTCCATGCCTCTTAAATCTATAAATCCCCATTTACCTTTTAACTTAACTCCCGCAAGTCCGTCGTTAAATTTATGTGCAAAATCATATATAGGAGAAGCAATGGGTATTCCAGACTTGTTTATATATGTCCAGTATGCATTAATTCTAACAGGGGCCAGCGTGTCTGAAAAAGAAAGCGCATTAGAATAATTGGAATTAATAACCATCTTACCGCTTACATCTATATAACCCCATTTATTTTCTTTGCATACAGGCGCTAATCGGTTTTTAAAGTCTTTTGCATCAGAGTAACGTTCAGTGGATATATATTCTCCACTTGTTTTAATAAATCCATAACCCTTTTCATCTTTAACCAATGCCAAACTATCAGAAAAACCATTTGCTAACAAAAAAACCGGCTTTATAACTATAATGTTGTCTTCATTTATAAAACCCCACTTACCATTGAGTTTTACAGGGCAGTAGCCACCATTAAAAGAACCCATATCCTCGTATTGAGCCAAAGAAATCAGTTTTCCTGAATAATCAATAAACGAATAGGCTTTTTCGCTCCCCATTAATTCGCGACCTATCCTAACGGTTGCATAATTACCTTTGTAAGGCCTGGCAAGCGAGTAAGTGTATGGAACTACCACCTTTCCGGTATCGTTAATATAACCCCATTTACCCTTGAATAAAACGGGATATAAATTGTTTTGAGCCCATAGAGGTTTACTTAGGAATAATAACGATAATATAAATGTAAATTTCATGTGGATGGAAATTATAGCGAATTTAATTATTAAATAAACTACATTTGTGTATGTATTAATTAATTATTAAGATGATAACTGTAGAACAAGTTAAAAGTCTGATAGAACGCAAGCATGCGTTGAGGAGGCATCTTTGACGTTGATAAGAAACTAAAAGAACTTGCCGAAGAAGAGGAAAGATCCCTAGCACCGCAATTTTGGGATGATCCGAAGAAAGCCGAAGAAACTCTAAAAATTATTAAAAATAAAAAGAATTGGATTGATTCTTTTAATAAGGTTAACGGATTAACAGAGGATTTAGACACTCTCTTCGAATTTTACAAAGCCGGCGATGTTTCGGAATCTGAATTAGCAGAGGCCTATAAGGATACTGTTGAGGAAGTTGAAAATCTGGAATTTAGAAATATGCTAAGTGGTAAAGAAGATCAGCTTAGTGCTGTTTTAACCATAAATGCCGGTGCGGGCGGAACTGAAAGTTGCGACTGGGCATCTATGCTTTATCGCATGTACCTGATGTGGGGAGAGAAAAATGGATTTAAGGTATCTGAAACCGATATACAGGAGGGAGATGTAGCTGGAGTTAAATCGGTTACTATTCAAATTGAAGGCGACTACGCATTTGGTTATTTAAAAGGTGAAAGCGGCGTACACCGCTTGGTCAGGATTTCTCCATTTGATGCCAATGCTAAAAGGCATACTTCCTTTGCCTCGGTATATGTATATCCCTTAATTGACGAAACATTTGAAATTGATATCAATACATCCGAAATAGAATGGGAAACCTTTAGAAGTGGCGGTGCAGGTGGGCAAAACGTTAATAAAGTTGAAACAGCCGTAAGACTTTATCATAAACCCAGCGGAATTATTATAAAAAATCAGGAAAGCCGATCTCAGCTTCAAAATAAAGAAAATGCACTTCGATTACTTAAATCGCAACTTTATGAGATAGAATTACGTAAACGCAACGAATCTACAGCTGCTATTGAAGGATCGAAAAAGAAGATAGAATGGGGTTCGCAAATACGTAATTACGTTTTGCATCCTTATAAGCTAATTAAAGATTTAAGGACAGACTTTGAAACATCCAACACACAGGATGTTTTAGATGGAAATTTAGATTCTTTTTTAAAAGCCTATTTGATGGAATACGGAAATTCTTAACTTTATAATACTAAATACAAAAAACATGTTTCTAAAAATTAAAAATTTAAAAGGCGAAAGATGGAAAGAAGCTCCCATCAAAAAAACAAGTAAGGGCTACAAATACTATGTTTCGGATCATGGGAGAATAGTTAGTGTTGGTGGAACCACAGAAACATTATTAAACGGATTTAACAATCTTAAGTTCCCTTATCTTAAATTATCTAGCAGAAAACCCAGAACTTCTGACCAAATTAAAAAGTACGAAACATTAACTAAAAAATACGATAAAGCTTTATCAGAACACAACAAAATTGCTCGCTCGTTAAAAAAAGCTTCCAATAAAGAAAAAGGGGGATTTAAAAAACAGCTGGAGCAAACCAAAAAATTACTAGCCGAAGCAACTGCTGAAAGAAAGAAATATATTTCAGCAGAAGAAAAGCTACGCAGAACCTATAAAATTTATCCTGTATACAAATTAGTAGCCGAGAGCTTTATTTCTAAAGCACCGAGCGAGAAACACAAATTTGTACTTCATCTTGATTTTAACTCTCATAACAATCATTATAAAAATCTAAAATGGGTTACCCAAAAGGAACTTACCAAACACCATTTAAACAATCCAAATGTTAAACGTGCAAAACGTTACCGTAAGGCTAATCCTATAATCGCTAATCATTCTGTAACTGAAAAACAGGTTTTAGATATTCAAAAAATGTTAGAGGCGGGCAAAACATTACGAGTAATTGCTACTAAATATGGAGTATCCGACATGCAAATTCACCGTATTAAAACGGGTGAAAATTGGGGAAGTGTAACAGGCATTAAATATAAAAAACCGGTTGCTAAAAAAACGGATTCAAAAAAATCAAAAAGTAAAAAAAAGTAGTTTATAATTAACTTGTCTAAGACTCAAATTAAAATCTACCACAATCCACGTTGCGCTAAGAGCAGAGAGGCATTAAACTTAATTGAAGAAAAAGGCTCAAAGGCCGTTGTAGTTGAGTATTTAAAAAATCCACCTACCTATGCCGAAATTAAAGACCTTTTAATGAAGCTCAATTTAAAACCTCAGCAAATTATCCGAACAAACGAAACTTTATACAAAGAAAAGTTTAAAAACAAGCAGTTTGGCGACGAAGAATGGATTAAGATTTTATCCGAAAATCCAATACTTATGGAACGACCCATTATCGTTAGAAACAATAAAGCAATTATTGGGAGACCTCCTCAGTTAGTCTTGGAATTACTTTGATTTTAATTACTATTTAAGAAGATTAAGAACATTTAGAAAATTTAGAACATTGATTTGGCGTATTTAATTTTTTTAAAACACCCACAATCTTCAAAATTCAACTAAAACTAATAAACTATTGAACTAACAAACTAATAAACTAAATTATGGAATATCGGATAGAAAAAGACACAATGGGCGAAGTTAAGGTTCCGGCCGACAAATACTGGGGTGCCCAAACAGAACGTTCGCGAAACAATTTTAAAATTGGCCCTGAAGGCTCTATGCCAAAAGAAATTATTTATGCTTTTGGATACCTAAAGAAAGCTGCAGCACAAGCCAATAATGAACTTGGCGTATTAACAAAGGAAAAATGCGAATTAATAGCAAAAGCCTGCGACGAAATTTTAGCCGGAAAATTAGATGAACAATTCCCTTTGGTAATTTGGCAAACCGGTTCCGGAACCCAAAGTAACATGAATGCTAATGAAGTAATTGCATACAGAGCTCACGTTATTAATGGGGGTAATCTGGCTGATGAGAAAAAAGTTTTACATCCTAATGATGATGTAAATAAGTCACAATCATCCAACGATACTTATCCAACTGCCATGCATATTGCGGCATACAAAAGAACGGTAGAAACTACCATCCCGGGGTTAGAATTACTTCGCGATACTTTGGATAAAAAAGCCAAGGAATATTCAAACATTGTAAAAACAGGGCGTACACACTTTATGGATGCTACTCCATTAACGTTAGGCCAAGAATTTAGTGGTTATGTTCAGCAATTAAACATGAGCATACGAACTATAAAAAACGCATTAGAAGCCGTTAAAGAACTAGCTTTAGGCGGAACTGCCGTAGGTACTGGATTAAATACTCCTAAAGGATACGACGTTTTAGTTGCCAAGAAAATTGCCGAATTAACAGGATTGCCTTTTGTAACTGCTCCAAATAAATTTGAAGCATTAGCGGCACACGACGCTATGGTTGAATTATCGGGCGCTTTCCGCAGAACTGCTGTTGCCTTAATGAAAATAGCCAACGATATCCGTATGTTAAGTTCGGGACCACGTTGCGGAATCGGCGAAATTATTATTCCGGATAACGAACCAGGATCATCCATTATGCCAGGTAAAGTGAATCCTACTCAACCAGAAGCGTTAACCATGGTTTGTGCTCAGGTAATGGGTAACGATGTAGCAGTTGGTATTGGTGGAGCTACTGGTCATTTCGAATTAAATGTATTTAAACCTGTTATCGCTTACAATGTTTTACAATCTGCCCGACTAATTGGTGATGCCTGCGTTTCGTTTAATGATAAATGTGCATTAGGTATTGAGCCAAACTTGCCGGTAATTAAACAACATTTAGAAAACAGTTTAATGTTGGTTACAGCACTTAACCCTCATATCGGGTATGAAAATGCTGCTAAAATTGCTAAAACTGCTCATAAAGAAAATAAAACTTTACGCGAAGCGGCAATTGGCCTGGATTTATTAAACAACGAACAATTTGATCAATGGGTTAAACCAGAAGATATGGTGGGGAGTTTAAAATAAGCTCTTTTAACTTTATTTAGAAGCCGTGTATTTGTAAAGTGCACGGCTTTTTTTGTGAATATTTAATTTTATAAAGAAACTAAAAACTATAATTTAGTTGAAAGAGAATTCCGAATCCAATAAGCCATTTTTGTCTCAATTTAACATATTCTCCGATAAAATATACTTTTTGGTGATTTAAATCACCAAATAATAGACAATTTTAGTGATTTAAGCCTTTAAATAATTAGTATATTTGGTGATTATGATTAATAGAACATTATCTGAACTAATAAAAAAGAAGCTAAACAAGGGCAAGGCCATCATCTTGCTAGGCCCGAGGCAGGTGGGAAAAACCACCTTAATACAAAGTTTACTTAACCATAAAGAATTTTTATTTCTGAACGGAGATGATTCGGAAACACGTCTCGCATTGGAAAATGTTGGCACCTCTAGATTAAAAGCAATAATTGGCAAAAACAAGTGGGTTTTTATTGATGAGGCTCAACGAATTAAAGAAGTAGGAATTCTTGCAAAATTAATAACTGATCAATTCGAAGACGTGCAATTATTTATAAGCGGATCCTCTGCATTAGAAATTAATAATTCTACACAGGAATCATTAACCGGTCGCAAATTCGAATATCAATTGTTTCCCATTAGTTGGGAAGAATTTGAAGAAGATACTGGTTACTTAGAAGCTCAGGCTCAGCTTGAAGAAAGATTGATTTACGGCATGTACCCTGAAGTAATAAACCGGCGCTCTGAAGCCAGGGAAGTTTTAAAAGAGCTTACCAACAGTTATCTGTACAAAGACGTTCTTTCCATAACCGGTATTAAAAAACCAGAATTGCTGGATCGCTTGCTTAAAGCACTTGCCTTGCAATTGGGCAACGAAGTATCGTACAACGAACTGGCTAACCTACTGGAGATAGATAAAGCAACTGTTGCGAAATACATTGATATATTGGAAAAAACGTTTATCGTGTTCAAATTGCACAGTTTTAGCAGAAATCAGCGTAACGAGATTAAAAATAACCGCAAGATTTATTTTTATGATAATGGAATTCGTAACATGATCATAAACAACTTGAATCCCCTGGATTTAAGATCGGACAAAGGAGCCTTGTGGGAAAATTTTCTTATTACCGAGCGTATTAAAAAGCAAAACTATCATCAGTTGTATACTAATAATTATTTTTGGAGAACGGTACAAAAACAGGAAATAGATTTTGTAGAAGAAATAAACGGGTGTTTAACGGCGTATGAATTTAAATGGAAAAACCACGGCAAAAAAAAGATACCGGCCGCATTTTTAGAAAGTTATAGCGCAACTGGCTTTATTATTCACCGCGAGAATTTTAGGCAATTTATCATGAAGGATTGATAATCAGTGCCTCATATAACTCAATAATTTATCGTTTTATTATTATTAATCTCTACTGTCCAATAGTTAAAAGATCCGTTTAAATAAATTCAGACGGCTCTTTTTTTGTTTGATGTTGCTAACATATACTGCAAGGATAAATAATACTAAAATGTATTTCAAACTTAAACCTTATTTAGGTTTATTATATGCACTTCCTTTCTCAATTGTAGTTTTAGTACAAACAAGTAGAAAAGAAAATGTTGATAAAAATATAACCATAGAATTGTTAAAATTAAACGAACTAAAAGAAAAAGGGGGTTTATCAGATGATGAATTTAAATCTATGAAAATTAATTTGTTAAAGGATTGAAATATAACCAGCTGCATCTATTTACTGTCATCGATAAGCTGGTGGCAGTTGTTAATTAACCATATTTAAGTTGCAATATTTGTCAAGCCTTTATTAACTGTATAATCTAATGCCGTCAATAAGAATATTTAAAATCGTTTTCTATAAAACCAGATTCAAATAATTTATGCAATAAAATTCAAAACCACAAGCGGGTCGCTTGCGGGAGCAGGATAAGCCGTGTATTTGTAAAGTGCACGGCTTTTTTTGCAAAAAAAATTATTCATTAACTTATAAATTCAATAAAATTATCTTTTGAAATAACTTGTGTTTCGGGATGATAAGTTTCAACAAATGAAGAAGGAAATTTTACTTTAGCATTGGAATTCCACTTAAACTCATACGCATAAACTTTTCCATTTTTTTCTTCAACATAATCAATTTCCTGTTGAGTTTTACTACGCCAAAAATATTTGTTAACGTAATTTTTTTTATAGCTATTATTCTTTAATCTTTCTGAGATTAGGAAATTTTCCCATAAGGCACCAATATCATTTCTAATATTTAAAGGACTAAATTGATTAATAACAGCATTCCGTAAACCGTTATCGTAAAAATATATTTTACGGGTTTTTTTAAGTTCATTTCTTAGGTTTCTACTAAAAGTCCCTAACCTAAATATTATAAAAGCTTTTTCAAGAAGATTTATGTAGTGTTCTACCGTTTCGCTGTTTAATCCACACGTTACACCTAATTCGTTATACGAAACTTGGTTGCCAACTTGAAAAGCCAATGCTTGTAATAAACGCTCCATTTTATCAGGTTTCTGAATTCGCTCCCACGTTAAAATGTCTTTATATAAATAACTGTTTGTTAATTGTTTTAATAGTTCAGTTGCATGATTCATGTTGTTTACTACTTCGGGATAATAACCATAAATTAATCTGTTTTCCAACATTCTGGTTTCATCTCTTAAACTAGTGTGGTTTGCCATTTCCGAAAAACTTAAAGGATACAAATTGTACTCCCATTTTCTCCCGGTTAATGGTTCATTAATTTTATTAGCCAATTCAAAAGCAGATGATCCAGTTGCTAAAACTTTTACATCTTTTATTTGATCATAAATTATTTTCAAACATAATCCAATGTTTTCTATCCTTTGCGCCTCGTCTATTACCAGTATTTTACAATTACCTATTAAACCCTTTAATTTAGTGGCATTTGGATTACTTAACCACTCCCTTGTATCGGTATCATCTCCACTCAACCACATCATCTGTTTTTTATCTAAAGTAATTTTATTTAATAAAAACGTTTTACCTACTTGCCGGGGTCCTAATACAATTAAAATCTTATTATCAGTAAGTTTACTTATTAACTCCTTTTCAATTTCTCTAAGTATCATTATTGAACTTTTTCGGATACTTCCGTAAAAATACATAATATTTTTCGGATATATCCGAAAAAAATCAACATTTTTAATTTTTTAGACATTTTAAAGATGGTAATTAAGAAAACACCACTTAACTTTACATTATAAATAAAAAACAATGGAAAATTATAACGCAAATTACACAACAATTGAAACCAATACCTTAAACACTACTAAAACTTTCATGGCTTCGGTATTTGCCTGGATGAGTTTAGCCTTAACTATTACCGCTATTACCTCTTATCTTTTCGGAACCAATATAGAATTGCTTCGTTTATTGGTTAGTGAAACGGGTGGATTCTCTATTTTTGGATGGGTGGTTTTATTGGCTCCAATTGGATTTGTTTTAGCGATGAGCTTTGCTTTTCAGCGATTATCGTACCCACTATTAGTGGTCTTTTTTATGGCATACGCCTTATTTACCGGTATGAGCCTTAGCTTTATTTTTGTTATATACACCATGGGTTCCATTGCCTCCACATTTTTAATTGCTGCAGGCATGTTTGGGGCAATGGCCGTAGTTGGTTATACCACCAAAACCGATCTTACTTCTTTTGGAAAAATAATGATGATGGGCCTTATAGGTATATTAATTGCTTCTTTGGTGAATTTTTTCCTTAAAAGTGATGCGATGAGCTATGTAATCAGCACAATTGGTGTATTGGTTTTTACCGGATTAACTGCTTATGATGTTCAGAAATTAAAAAGAATTGGAGCCGGAATTGAATATGGTAATCAAATGGCTTCTAAATTATCGATTATGGGCGCTTTAAGTCTGTATCTCGATTTCATTAATATTTTCCTTTATTTGCTTCGACTTTTTGGAAGCAGAAGAGATTAATTTTGATTAGTTTTTTTAAACCCCGGATAACCGGGGTTTTTAATTTTAATTATCTGATATTCCCAAATGTTAGTTACCTTTGGAGTGCTTAAAATTTATGGCATCCAGCAAAAAGATTATTATAGGTTCTCGTGGCAGCGATTTAGCTCTTTGGCAGGCTAATTTTGTAAAAGAAAAATTAGAAAAGTCTGGCAAACCCACCGAAATAAAAATTATTAAAACCCAAGGTGATAAAATACAAAATCTGAGTTTTGAGAAATTAGAAGGTAAGGGCTTTTTTACCAAAGAATTAGAAGATGCGCTTTTAAATAAAGACATCGATTTAGCTGTTCATTCTTGCAAGGATTTGCCAACCGAAAACCCCAAAGGATTAATATTAGCAGCTGTTTCATTACGAGAAGATCCCTGCGACCTTTTAATAATCAGAAAAGAGGCGGTAGATGATAAACAAAAATGGAAAATAAAATTAAAGGCCAATGTAGGAACCTCCTCTTCCAGAAGAAAAGCACAATTACTTCACTTCAGGCCCGATTTAAATACAAGTGATTTAAGAGGTAATGTCCCCACTCGTATTGAAAAACTTCGCAACAAGCAATACGACGCCATTATGTTGGCTGCTGCCGGTATAGAACGTTTAGAATTAGATTTAAGTGATTTTATTGTTACTAAACTTCCTGCTAAAGAATTTGTACCCGCCCCTGCTCAGGGTGTTTTAGCACTTCAGATTAGAGAGAACGATAAAAATCTTCACAAACACCTTAAAGAGACTTTCAACTACCCTGAAGTTATGGAAACTACCCAAATTGAAAGGGAAATATTAAAACGCTTTCAGGGTGGTTGCCAAATGCCCTTGGGAATATACTGCGAATCGGAGACTGATGAAGAGGATAATATACTATACAACATTTGGGTATCTAAGGCCAATTCATGGAATTCTCCTGTTGCTCCTTTCTTCTATCAAACACCTAAACCCGATAAAATTTACGATAAAATTATAGCCAATATCAATCTAAAGCCCACATCTGTTTTTATCACACAAAACAAACGTAAAGAAGATTATTTTGTAAGAACACTTAATAGTTTAGGTTATAAAACTGAATGTCAGTCGCTCATTGAATTTAGACTAATCCCTTTTAAAATTTCCGAGCCATTCGAATGGGTTTTCTTTTCCAGTAAACATGCTGTAAAATATTTCTTTATGCAAAAGCCTATTTTAAGCAAAGAAATTAAGTTTGGTGTTATTGGTTTATCTACAGGAGTAGAATTAAGGAAATACGGATATGTTCCTGATTTTATCGGACAATCGAATAATATTGATTCTATATCACGCCAGTTTTCCAATTTAGCCGGAAATAAAAAAGTTTTGTTTCCACATGCAAAAGGAAGTTTTAAAAGTGTACAACAACTAATGCCCAAAAAAGATAAGGTTTTAAACCTAACTGTTTACGAAACCATTAAATATCCCGATGCTGTTATTCCACGTTGCGATTTGGTAATATTTACCAGTCCGAGTAATGTTGAAGCCTATTTTGAAAAGACAAGTTTTAACGATAATAAACAAAGAGCCGTTGCAATGGGCGATTCTACCGCAAAAGAACTATTAAAGCATAACATAAGAGCCGTTGCTAAACCACACACATTTGATGAGATAGGATTGGTTAGAGCGGTACTTAGTATTTAACTTTAAAGTTGAAAGTTGAAAGTTGAGAGTTGAGAGTTGAGAGTTGAAAGTAAATAAGAAATTAGAAATTAAATAAGAATGGCCGATACTAACTTTGTAGATTACGTAAAAATATGTTGCCGATCGGGTGCAGGCGGAGGAGGAAGTGCTCATTTTATGCGTACCGCTCAAACAGCTAAAGGAGGACCCGATGGTGGTGACGGAGGCAGAGGTGGTCATATTATCTTAAAAGGCAATAAACAACTTTGGACCTTATTGCATCTGAAATACCGTAAACACGTTATTGCTCAGCCTGGTGAAAAAGGCAGATCGCAAAATCAAACCGGTGCCGATGGGGAAGATATAATATTAGAAGTTCCTTTAGGAACTGTTGCACGCGATGCTGAAACTGGCGAAATTGAATTTGAAATTACGCACGAAGGCGAAGAAAAAATTTTAACTCCCGGCGGTAGAGGAGGAAAAGGAAACTCCTTTTTTAAGAGTGCTACTTTACAAACCCCACGTTTTGCCCAACCCGGTGAAGAAGGAAGAGAAGAGTGGAAAATATTAGAATTAAAAGTATTAGCTGATGTTGGTTTAGTTGGCTTCCCAAATGCCGGAAAATCTACTTTGCTTTCGGTGCTTAGTGCTGCAAAACCAGAAATTGCCAATTATCCTTTTACCACTTTAACACCTCAATTAGGAATTGTAAAATACCGCGATTATAAATCCTTTGTAATGGCCGATATTCCCGGAATTATTGAAGGTGCACATTTAGGTAAAGGATTGGGTTTACGATTCCTAAGACATATTGAACGGAATTCTATCTTATTATTTATGGTACCGGCCGACAGCAAGGATATCCATGAAGAGTACAAGATACTTTTAAATGAAATAAAAGAATATAACCCGGAACTACTCGATAAAAGCCGTTTATTAGCCATTACCAAATGTGATTTAATTGACGACGAATTAGAGGCCGAAATGAAAAAAGACCTCCCTCCTATACCGCATGTCTTTATTTCTGCTCACACCAACAAAGGTTTAGAGAAGCTAAAAGATATGATCTGGATGGAAATTAATAAGAACTCTTAATAAAATATAACTATGTTTTTAATTATTATTGGATTAATCCTATTCTTGGTGGGATTTTTCTTAAAACCTGAAACCAAACTAATGGATCAAATCAGAAAACCCCTTTTAGGTATTGGTGTAATTATATTTTTAGCCGGATTAATGAGTAAGCTATTTGTTCAGATTGAGGCAGGAAACGTTGGCGTACAGGTTCTATTTGGTAAAACACAGGATAATGTTCTGGATGCCGGTTTACACATGGTAAATCCCTTAGTCGAAATTAAGACTTTTGATATAAAAACTCAGAACTATACCATGAGTGCTGTTCACTCGGAGGGAGATAAAGACGGGGATGATGCTATTAGAGTTTTAAGTGCTGATGGATTAGAGGTAGCTATTGATGTAACTGTTCTTTTTAAGGTAATACCCTCTGAAGCACCTTTTATTTATAACACCATTGGAGCCGAATACAAGGATGTAATCATTAGACCTTTGTCGCGTACCAAAATGCGTGATTTTGCTGTTTATTATGATGCTGTATCACTTTATTCAAGTAAACGCGACGAATTCCAGTCGCGTGTGGTTAAAGCCCTGGAAGCCGACTTAAAAAAGAGAGGTTTAATTTTAGAGCAGGTATTGGTACGCAACATCATGTTACCTGAATCGGTTAGAAAAACCATTGAAAGTAAAATTAATGCTGAGCAGGAAGCACAAAAAATGCAGTTTGTGTTACAAAAAGAAAAACAGGAAGCCGACAGAAAACGTGTAGAAGCACAAGGGATAGCCGATTACCAGCGCATTATTTCTTCAGAATTAAACGATAAGCTTTTACAATACGAACAAATTAACGCCAATAAAGAATTATCAAAATCACCTAATGCCAAGGTTATTTTTATGGGCAAAGGCAATGCAAATGTGCTAATTGGAGATAAGTAAAAGAGACATAGATGATGTTTACTGGAGATAGATAGTAGACTTATAAGTAAATAAATTAGATCCCGACTTTTAGTTGGGATTTTTTTTGAAAAAATGTCAGACTGAGCTTGCCGAAGTCAAGAAGGGATTTAATTCATCTAGCAATTCAAAATTAAAAACTTTGCTTGTAATATACTCACATTTACGCTATCGCTAAACTTGCGAGAACGAGGGATAAATTGATGCGCCCTAAGCCCAACCCAAATACCAACGCTTCAGCTTAGCGCGTACAGGTTATATCTTAAAAACTATGCTACATGTAAAGTTCATCATTGCTGCCACCGAACCAAAATCTATTATAAATACATTTCTATGAAAAAGATCCCGGGTCAAGCCCGGGATGACGCAGTAGTATTTATGAAACTTATTTATTCTCCCTGATCGGAGCCGAAGTGAGATAGCTCCTAATTAGAATAGCCAGAAATATTTAATCACCTCTGAATATTTTTATAAACAAAAAAGCCACCCTTGTAGGGTGGCCTTCTTAATTATTAAAGCAATTAATTACTTTACAACACTAAACTTACCGGTAGCGGCAACTTTATCACTTGAGTCTAA
>JBIICS010000156.1:0-6257 GCA_044238735.1 Bacteroidia bacterium | reverse complement strand
AGTTAAGATAAACTCCATGCAGAATTCAGCTATCAGTTTTTCGGTGTGTACAGATTATGATGAGAAAAAAATACTCCCTTTAATTGAAAGTTTACGAAAACGATTTAAGGTGCTTTATAATACGGGATTAGAATTAATAACCATCCGATATTACGATCAGCAAACTATAGACAGGGTAATGATTGATAAAAAATTACTTGTAGAGGTGAAAAGTCGCCATACCGTCCAACTCGTGGTTATGCCCTAATTTAATTTAGTTAAAGTAAACCATGTTTGGATTTACTCCAACATTTAAGCTATCTATAAAAGTAAGATTGTTTAAATTAACTCTAATTACCTGCCCCTTTTGCACATAGTCGCGAGCATCGCATAAATAAAGGGTGTTGTTGCTAAAGTTGATGTTAAACCCATAGATGTTCCTTCCTTTAAAGTCAAGAAATTTTGCAGTATTAAATGTGGTCTGATTAATATTGTGCTTATATAAACCATTATTGGTAAAATAAAGATTTTCTTTATTTGAATCTATAATTAAATCGTTTACGCTAAAATTAAAATTGTTAGGTTTAAACTGAAAAACAATTTGTTTGGTTAAAGGATTAACGCAATATAGCGCACCGTAATACTGATTAAATTGATCGGATTGGCATGCTATCCAAAGATTGTTGTTTTTATCTGATACTATGCTTTCTGCCCCTTTTGATATTAGTATGCTGTCTGTAATCACATCAGCGATTGGATTTATTACGTACAGATAATCAGAGTTATAATTAGTTGTATAGATCAAATTATTATGCACGATCATCTTCTCTGTCCATCCTTTGCATGGAATATAGCCTGCAATCGTATTGGTTTCTAAATTAAGGATAGTTATTTTATTTGCGTACAAATCACTAACATAAGCTTTTGTGTTATTAACTTGTATGATAAATCGAGGGCTTGTTAAATTACCAATACTGGTTACTCGCTTAAAATCGATTTTATTTACCACTTCAATTTTGTTCGAATTATTTAAAACCAAATAGGCATAATTGCCAATAAAACTTATCGATTGTAAGATATCACCGAGGTTTGTAGAGTTGTTGTTTTCTTTATAGATGTCGTTTATAACTGTATTAGTGTTGAAGTCTACAACAGATACAGAAGAGTTGGCATAATTAAAAGTTCCCTCATTACTAACCAAAACGCGCATGGTTGTGGTGTCGGATTGAATTTGTGGTTTATTGGGTTTAACAGGTGGTTTGTCTTTTTTACATGACAATACTGCAATCCACAATAGGAAGATTAACCATTTCATTTGGTGAAGGTATAATTTAATGAAATAGAAAAGTTTCGTAAGGGCATGGGCCTGTTTTTTATGATTTCGTAACTCGTATTTAAAGCATTGTTTAGGGCAAAATTAATTTCAAGTAAATTGTTCTTTAAATTTATATTGAAGTTGGCACCAAAGTTAAATAAATTATACCATGGTAAATAATCATAGTTATCCGAGCTAGTAGCTCTCCAGCTCAATAAATTATACTCGTTGTAAAAAGCGAATTGTTTGTAGCGAACAGTAAAAATATTCTTAACATTATAAATAGGTGTATACATCAATTGTCTGCCAACACTCTCATCATTTGGTATGCTTGATCTTAAATTAGTGCTCTTGGTATATGCATAAACACTTCTATTGCTAATGTTAATCTTTTGAATGTTAAACTCTGCTAATCCCTCTAATTCAAAACCTCTGCTCCAGATCTCTTTAAGGTTTTGAGGGGTAAAATATCCATGGTGGCCGGGTTGCCAGAGGATATAGTTTTGTATTTTATTGTTATATAAAGTATATTTCAAATAGGAAGAGTTTTTACTAAATGGACTTAGCATAAAATGCATCTCGTTAAGATTCCCATTTTCCGGAATTAAATTAATATTTCCACCGGGGTTCCAGTATAAATCGTTTAAAGTTGGAAAACGATAATTTTTACCCGTATTAAGAGTAGTGATAAATTTATTATTGATGTTAAACTCTGCATTTAGATTATAGATATGATATAGTTTTTGTGTAATTGAGTAATGAGCTAATTTATAGGTTGGTGCTATTTTAATATTTCGATAATTAAATAGGGGCATAAAATAAAAATAATTCTGTCCCGAATTATTCTTACTCTTCACATAATTAACACTTACTCCTTTATTGAATTCGCTTTGTAAACCGGACTTAATTATTAAAAATTGATTTAGAAAATAACTTAAATTTAGATTGTTTTTAATGCTGTTACTGGCGTTTAATGAGGTATCTGAATTTCCTGCTGCCAGTGGATTGTAATAGTTTATTTTTTCGTGGATATAAGCTGAAGTATTTACAAGGGATAATCTTTTTTTTGAATAGATATATTTTAATATGGAGCGATTGCTAAAGTCGTTCTGAAGCTCATTATTATTGTTGATTCCTATAGGGGAGGGTAGCTCTCTCTTAGAATATTGTATCCAGTTTTTAAATGAGATAGAAGCACTTGAGCTAATGATTCGGCCTAATTCGATTATTTGTCCGTTTAAATATTGCGAGGCATGATTTTGAATAAACTCTTGCCTTGGTCCAAAATAGTTAGTGGCGTAATTAAAATTGTTTTTGGCACTTATATTAAAGTATGTGTATCGATACCAAAATTTATTATGCATATTTTCAATACATATGGAGGAGTGAAGGTTTTGGTATGAATGGAATTGAGATCCCAAAGTTATCTTAAAGCCCATTGGTACGTATGAATCAAGATTAATACTGCCGCCAAACGCCCCATTTGAATTTAAATAACTGTTATTCCCATTTAGTATTTTAATTGAAGAAAAAGATTTGGTTGGTATTAGAGATAAATCATTGAGTCCCAACATTGCATTTTGTATGTTAATTCCTTCCCACAAAACATTAGTATGATTTGCGCCTAATCCTCTTAATGTTATGGTGCTTAACATGCCGGGACCATAATCTTTTATAAATAACGTACTTTGATTTTTTAATAATTCGTTCAAATTTTCACGTTTCTTTATTAAAATAGTAGAACTGTTTTTTTCCTCAAATATTTCTACGGTTTTAATTTTTAATGTGTCTGAAGTTTGGGCAAGACAATCAAAATGATTTGCAAGGAGAATTATAACGAATAATGCCTTCAATCTGTAATAATTATTTTAAAGGTGTAAAAGTTGTTTTGGTGGATAAATTTCAGAGTGAAAAGTCCACTTGATATTGTGTTCGGTAGTTTTATTTCTTGATTTTCAACAGAACAAGGTGTTGATTTACCTGTGATATCTGTAATAATAATTTCTTCTATTAAGTTTTCAGTAACATGTATAGTTCTGTATTTATGAAGATTAGTAGGATAAATGCTTATTTGGTTTTTTATTTCTTCATTAATGGAATTTCCAATGCTATAAATAACTCCAACACCATCAAGATCAAATCCACCCGATCCAAATTCGGTGGGCCAGGGATCGTTTATCGGACGGCCAAGTCCGTCTCTGTTGCAATAGAGTGGATTAATGCTTCCAACAACATCTATGATTTTAATGTGTGTAATATACATGATGTCAAGTCCACTAATTCCTGAGAGCTCATCTAAATCAAATGGAGTGCCATAATTGGCTTTATACTTGCCTGCAAGGTTATTAATTTTTGTTGCGTCGAGTAATCCAAATGAATTTACTTGAGAAGAGGTGTCGGTGTTGGAAGTGGAGTTAAAACGATAAAAATTCTGACCATCACTACTAACTTCAACGTGGGCAAGCTCCAAAAATAATCCATCGAAAGAATTTTCAAATACAGCAAAATCATAACCCGGACCATTATAAACAGGAGATGAAAAGCTAAGAATTGCAGAGCCACCATCGCCTAAACTAACAAAATTGGCATCTCCAGCTTTATCTAATGCGCTAAGCTCGTTCCCAACACTTGTAAAGCCGCTATCAGTTTTACTAATGTTTTTAAAGCCCCTTTTTAAAACACAGGTTTTTGCCCAGTCTACAAATACGCTACTATCTTTATGAATGGCTGTGCTACCAATAGTTCCGGCAGGAGGAGGAAATTGTGCTAAGATGGAACTTGAGCTAATTAAAAACAAAAAGTATGTAAGAATTCTTAGCATTTTTTAAGATTAAGCTTTTTTGTCTTCTTTTCGAGAAGCTCAGAGAGACAAAAAATTGTCAGGCTTAGATATCGAAGCCTTGTTATAGATATGATTTTAGTAAAAAGATTCACAGATAAAATTATTGTTAATCAGCTTTGTTTTAATGTTTAACAATCCTGCTTGTGTTTATTCCATTCTCGGTTTCAATCTTAATCAAATAAGCCCCCGGATTGTAATTAGTTAAATCCAGGCTCTTGGTATTTCCGAATTTCTGAATTAATCGCCCTTCAATGGATAATACTTCAGTATTTATTATTTCGTCTGCAGATCTAATGTTAACTATTCCTGAAGAAGGGTTTGGGAATAAGGAAATGGTACTATTAAATTTAGAATTTAAAGAAGAAATACCTGCATAGGAGTGAAGAAAATGATCGGTGCAGAAAAACATGGGAGTGTTAATTCCAAATGAACCGGTATCAGAGCTTTCAAAATAAAATAGAATATTAACTCCAAAGTAGGTGCTAAATTTTGATAAGTCAACCCATTCCCATTTTTTGAGTATATAATCCTGTTCATTATTATAAAATCTATAATCTGCAAGATATACTTCTACCGTATCTTTTCTATTGTTGTTCCCTATTTCTGTGCCAACTATATATAATTTAAAATAATCAGGATCATTACCGCTTAATCCTCCGAATTTTTTTGCAAACTGATCACCATTAAGCATTGAATGATAGGCATATGTGCTATTGGTAATGTAAAAACCTAATAAACTTCCTTGATTGTATGATAATTCAGAATTGTTTTGACCAACTCCATATGTGGAAGATAAATACCCCTTTCCTGAAATAGTGCTAAATAAATTAGTATAACCTGCTGTTATAGAATCTTGCATGCTGCTTATTGCCCAACCACCACTCCAATAGTTAAATATAGTATCATAGCTGTTTTGAAATTTAATAAGGTCGCTATAGAAATATCCTGCATCAAAACGATTAGCTACGGAATCTGAATTTGTGAATTTATCGTCAAATGTATTTTCATTTTGTATAGGCTCTTGATAGTCTTCATAAACAAGCTGATCTATGCAAAAGAAAGCAGGTGTATTCATGCCAAAAGCGCCAATGTCAGAAGAAGTTAGTGAAAATGAAATCTCATCAGCATTTGAAAGTGTGCTTAAGTCTATCCATTTCCAGTCTTTTATTATGTAGTCTTCTGAGTTGTTTGAATATCTATAATCAGCCAGGTAGAAATTAACAGAATCGTTTATTTCACTTCCATTTATTTTTCCTTTAATAGTTAAAATAAAATAGTCAGGATCACTTCCATTTACGCCACCAAATTTTTTGGCAAACTGATCGCCATTTTTCATGCTATTGTATGCGTATGTAGAGTTATTCACGTATAAACCTTTTAATTTATTAATGTAATTATCCTCTTGATTTTTTCTGTATTTAATACTAGAATAATTTTGCCCAACTAAGTAAACCGGTGATTCGTTTAAACCTTTGTAGCCTTTGCATCCGTATAGATTTCCAAAACCAGATGTCGTAGTATCCTTTACGTTACTTAAAGCAAAGCCCCCGCTCCAGTATTGCCAGGCGGTGTCATAATCGCTGGTAATGGAGGAAATGCCGTTATATAGTGTGTCAGCATAGTTTGTGCCAATTATATAGGAATTAGAGTCTATAGGAATTCTGTCAAAACCCTCGGTAATTTGTGCTTTTCCAGCCAAAACACTGGTCGCAAATGCAATGATAGAAAGTAAATTTTTTTTCATTTGGTTTAATTTTTTTAATTCATTAATTAAACCAACGTAATGGGTAGAGAAAAAAGGCAAGACCTTATAATTCTCAGCTTTTATTCCCGAAAGCGTTGATTCTGTTTTGCTTGAGGCAGGTATTCTGACTTGGACCCTGTTATCGCCTTCCCGTTTTAACAGTGGCATTCGATAACGCTTAACGATCCTTACAGCAGCGGGTACTGTTTGGGATTTACACCCAATTCCCTTTTAATTTTACCAGAGGTAAAAACCAAAAGCACTGCAAATATACATTTTTGATTGGAGAAATGGAAAAGACAATTTATTGAGGTTACTGTTTATAGTTTTAAGCAGTTATGAATTATGAATTTCCAAACATCCCAAACATTATAAAC
>JBIICS010000155.1:0-6292 GCA_044238735.1 Bacteroidia bacterium | reverse complement strand
TTCAGCGTATAAAAATAATTGATGGCCTGCCGGATTTGGGAATAGATTTATTTTTTCGGTTAATTCTGTATTCGTGTTTAATCCGGTTGTAACAGGACAAAGAGTAGGCAAAATAGCAAATGATGTGCTAATGCCCCAACCATCCGGACTTGGGGTACTGTATGCAACCCACGAATTGTCGCTCCATTGTTCCCATGAAGTGTTGTATCCGTTAGTATTTCGGATGGTATTCATAAAAATAACGGCTGTATCTCCGGTTGAAGTAGGAAGCTTTACATTAATAAAGAAATCTCCATTTATCGTTACAGGTGTGTTAAAAGTAACCTTTACTGGTTTTATTATATTTTGTTGATAGGCGATTAATGGGTTTCCTACAAAACTTACATTGTTTACAGATGGAGTGGAGATGATAGAACTTAAACTTACATCTTTAGTAGCTAAAACTGTGGTTCCCGGACTACCAGAAGTTGCTTTGTTTAACATTTCTACTGTTACTTTTCCATTACCTGTTCCATTTCGTGTTCCTAAGCCTGCTGCATTTCTGTAAAAAAGTATAACAGCACCGGTAACTTGTTGTCCGTTTAGTCCGGAGGCGGCATAATATTCTGCCTTAGCCTTATCGCCGTATGAATTATTACCAGAGATATAGCCTGTAGCAGAACCACCTAAAACCGGACCATAAAACACTAGTGTATCAGTTGTGGTAATATTGCTTAACGTATCGCAATTATTATTTGATGTTACATTATTTACAACTATGTAATTGGTTTTAGTTGTGGAGTTATTACCATTTGCATTTGTAGCTGTTAGTGTAATAGAGTAGGTTCCAGCAGTTGCAAATATTGCGGTTGGATTTTTTGTTGTGGCCGTATTAAAACTTACACCAACCGAAGGATTTGAACTCCATTGCCAAGAAGTGGGTGTGTTAGTACTTTGATCGGTGAATTGAACTTGCCCACCTGTATTTATACTGGTAACATTTGCTGTAAAAGCGGCAACGGGAGCTGAACCCGAAGAACTGTTGCTAACAATAATGTAAGATGTTTTGGTAACAGAATTATTCCCATTTGCATTTGTAGCTGTTAGTGTAATAGAGTATGTGCCAGCATTTGCAAATGTTGCGGTTGGATTTTTTGTTGTGGCCGTATTAAAACTTACACCAACCGAAGGATTTGCACTCCATTGCCAAGAAGTGGGTGTATTTGTACTTTGATCGGTAAATTGAACTTGTCCACCTGTATTTATACTGGTAACATTTGCTGTAAATGCTGCAACCGGTGCACTTCCTCCTAATGTTTGCTGCACACACTGCATTGCAGCTTGAGCGTTAATTCTACCGGCACCAATTTTACCGGTAAGTGTAGAATTTAAGCTGGAGATGTTCGTACAAGTAGATTCAATACAATTTCTTATTTGAGCATTAGTAAGGTTTGGATTTAGTGAGCGCATAAGCCCTGCCAACCCGGCAACTATAGGAGATGCCATTGATGTACCTTGCATTCCGTCGTATTTTTCGCCTGCAAAGTAGGCTGTGGTGTTAGGTAGCCCATAGCTGTTCTGTAGTCCCCAGCAATTGGTAAAGGTTGTACTTAATAACGGAAGAAATGCCTGACTGCCAAGTAAGTCATTTCCTCCAGGTGCACAAACATCTATAAAAGCGCCGTAGTTAGAAAAACTTGATTTTTTGTCGTTGCCATCCGTTGATGCTACCGCTATAACATTGGTATATCCGGCAGGATAAAAAGTTTGTTCTTGACCATCGTTACCGGCTGCAGCAACTAAAACACAACCTTTGTTGTAAGCTGCATTTATGGTGTTTTGAAAAGTAGTTAAATTTTGAGCAGAACCCCACGACATGTTAATTACATGAGCGCCATTATTAGCGGCCCAAGTAACTCCCTCATAACCTGCTGTTAATTGTCCATCCGAACTGCGTGCAATTTTTACAGCCATGATACTAACATCGTGACCAATAGATGCTATACCAACATTATTATTAGAGTTTGCACCAGCAAGTCCCGCAACATGTGTTCCATGGCTCCATTCGTAATTAGCTTGAGAAGCCGTACCTGTTCCGGGAGGATTAGCATCATTGTCAACATCTGCGGCATCGCGTTGTGAAGATATTTTGCTGCTTAAATCGGGATGAGTTGTAAAAACGGCATTATCTACAATAGCAACTTTTATAGTGGCAGATCCTTTACCAATATCCCAGGCTTGCTCGGCATTAATTTTTTTTAGATACCAGTTCCAACGCAAGGTATATCCTTGGTAGTTATTGGTTTTACTATAGTATGGGTCATTGGGAACATAGGCTAATTTAAAAATAGGAGCTATTTCTGCGTATTCTATAATATCAATATCTTCCATCTTCTTAATTAATTCATCAACCTTTTCCTTAGATGTAAATTCCATAAGGAACGTACGTCTTAACTTCTCATCGTCCGACATCCATAAGGTTCTTTTAATTTCTTTAATTCCATACCCATCAATTAAATGAGACAAGAATGAAAATTGATCCATGGCTACTTTATCTTCATAAGAAATAATTTTAAACGTAACATGGTCCTTTATTTTAAAATAGATAAACCCATCACGGGCGTCAGGTTTAATGGTTTGCGCGGAGGCGATTTGGAAAATTAAAATTCCTATAATTAAAGAAAGTCTTGATATTATTTGCATGTTTTATTATGATTTAAGGTTTATAAAAGAAATGGACTTAAATATAAAATCATGTTTCATTTATCAAGTAGAAGATAAAAAATCGAGATAATTTAATCATATAACCAATTTAGCAAAAGGAAAAGTCAAAAAAAAATACCCGTTTTTTTCAATAAATAATTTTATAATCAAATCGTATTTAAAAGGTATTCTATTGTATATAAACGTTTTATTTTGGTAGTATTAAAAAACGATTAAAACGAATGTACTTATTACACTTTAAAGAGTTAACAGGTTAGTTTTAATAATAGTTGAGGATAATTTTAACCCATTTTTTTGCATTTTATATTCAAAATCTAGTAAAAGACTTGCATTCGCTGCGTTTTAAAAGGGATAGCAAAAACTAAACGGATAGTAGAACTTGGCAACCTCGGTTATCCTAGAAGGAGGCTTTAAATTTTAAATAGTTCGTTAAACTTTTATTGCATAATCTGGTATTAAAACAATTGAAAACACCTACACACAGAGTTTAAAACCTTAAATATTTTTGATGATAACGATTTGCAATAAATAAAATGAGTAAAGCAAAGAATACATACAGTCAAATACAATATATCAACCCCCTAATCCAACAATTTTAGCAACAGTTTTTAGGATAATTTTAAAATCGGTAATTAATCCGGGGTTATTAATGTATTCCATATTAAGTTTTAATTTATGCGGCATTATTTCTTCAATATAAAGTGTTTCCGGATTTTCTGATTTTGCAAGCAATTCGTTTTCGTTAGAATATAAAATAGATGCGTAATCGGTAATACCAGGCTTTACCATGAGTACTTTTTTTTGTTCTTGATTATATAAGTCTACGTATTTTCTTACTTCTGGCCTTGGCCCCACTAAACTCATTTCTCCCAAAAAAACATTAAGTAATTGAGGTAATTCATCCAGCTTATATTTTCTTAAATAATATCCCACACGGGTAACGCGTGGATCTCTGCCACCAACGGTAAGTAATCCCAGTTTGTCGGAATTAGGTCTCATGGTTCTGAATTTTAATAACTTAAAATCAGAGTTGTTTTTGCCTACTCTAACTTGTTTGTAAAATATACCACCTTTTGATTCGGTAATAATAGCAATGGCAATTAAAATAAAAAAAGGGCTAATGATAATTAAACCTATAAAAGAGGCCGATATGTCAAATATTCTTTTCAATTTAAGATGATTAGAAGGGTTTAGACTAATTTGGCCGATTACTTAATTTCAGGTGTTGAGGAAAATAAAATCATCTCATTACTTTATTATAAGCATTAACCAGTGCCTCTGCTACTAACTGTATCTGATCATCAGTAATAGTATAAAAAACCGGTAAGGTTATTTCTCTTTTGAAATTGTCAAATGCAGTAGGATAGTTTTCAATTTTATAACCCAAACTATTATAAAAGCTTAATCTGGGTACAGGTATAAAATGGACGTTTACAGATACATCCTGATTAAAGATTTCCTGTATTATAGCATCGCGTTGTTCTTCGCTGATGTTTTTTATTCTTATCGGATATAAATGGTAGCTGGAACAACGGTTTGCATCTTTCCATAAAGGAAGTTCTATCCATTGATGATTGGAGAGCAAACTATCATATTTTTCAAAAACATTTTTTCGTTTTACAAGAGTATCGTTTTCATATCGTTCCAACTCAATTAATCCAATTGCAGCAGAAATATCGGTCATATTGCATTTATAACCTGCCTCAACAATATCATATTTCCAATTTCCTTTTTGCATTTTGGCAAGAGCGTCTTTATTTTGGCCGTGCAACGAGCTTATATTTAGTTTTTTATATAGCTCTTCGTTATCAAAAGGTTCGGGCATATTAAATGCAATCGCCCCTCCTTCGGCAGTAGTTAAATTTTTTACTGCATGAAATGAAAACACACTTACATCGGTTAGCGAACCGGTTCTTTTTCCTTTGTATAGACCGCCAATTGAGTGAGCAGCGTCGGATAATATAAGAATTCTACCTAATAATTTTTGTTCTTCTGTTTCGGGTACAAAAACAGATTTATATTTATCAACGAGCTGGTTAATGGCATCGTAATCACATGGAAAGCCCGCAAAATCAACAGGCATAATAACTTTAGTTTTAGGAGTAATTGCTTTTTCTATTTCGTAAACTGAAATATTAAAATCTGATTTATTAGTATCTACAAATACCGGGCTTGCTCCGCAGTGCATTACAACATTTGCGGTTGCAGAGTAGGTGTAAGCAGGTAAAATTACTTCATCGCCAGCTTTTACTCCAAACCACCTTAAAATGAGTTCAAGGCCAGCTGTAGCAGAATTTAAACAAAGTGTAGATTTGTTTCCGTTATATGCAGTTAATCGTTTTTCGAATTCCTTAGTGCGTGGACCAGTAGTTATCCAGCCACTGGTAAGTGCAGCCGTAACTTCATCTATTATTTTTTGATCAATTCGAGGGGGTGAAAAAGGAACTTTCATATAATAAAGATTACAGTACTAAATTACAATATAGGGGGCCTAGTTTATTATCTATTTTTAGTTGTTTTATGTTAAAATTTAACAATTGTTCAGTAAATTATTTCCCAAAAACATTGACTTATAACTATAAACTTAACTGTTAACGGTAGGTGTAATTTCTAAACACTAACAGCTTCCATATCTTTATTTACCTTTTTAACCAAGCCTTGTAGAACTTTGCCCGGACCCACCTCGGTAAAAGAAGATGCTCCATCGGCAATCATTTTTTCAACGGTTTGAGTCCATTTTACCGGTGCGGTTAATTGTGCAATTAAGTTTTTCTTTATTTCATTTGGGTCCGATACAGCAGACGCCGTTACGTTTTGGTAAACCGGACAAATTGGATTGTTGAAAGTGGTGGCATCAATAGCTGCTTCTAGTTCAAGGCGAGCCGGTTCCATTAAAGGAGAGTGAAAAGCCCCGCCAACAGGTAAAACCAGGGCACGTTTTGCACCGGCAGCTTTAAGTTTCTCGCAAGCTATGTTAACGCCTTCGATTGAACCGGAAATAACCAATTGTCCGGGGCAGTTATAGTTTGCAGCCACAACAGTATTACCACCAGTGGTAATTTCATTGCAAATATCTTCAACCACTTTATCGTCTAAATTTAAAATAGCTGCCATGGTGCTTGGGTTTAATTCGCAAGCTTTTTGCATGGCAAGTGCCCTTTGGTAAACTAATTTTAAAGCGCTTTCAAAATTTAAGGTTTTATTGGCTACTAATGCCGAAAATTCGCCGAGTGAGTGTCCGGCAACCATTTCGGGCTTAAAAGAATCACCCAAAGTAGCGGCCAAAACAACCGAATGTAAGAAGATAGAGGGTTGGGTAACTTTCGTTTGCTTTAACTCCTCTTCGGTGCCGTTAAACATAATGTCGGTTATTCTAAAACCTAATATTTCATTCGCTTTTTCAAACATTTCTTTTGCAAGGGGGGAGTTTTCGTATAAATCTTTACCCATGCCTGGATATTGAGAGCCTTGTCCCGGAAAAATATATGCTTTCATCTTAAAAAATTTAGATTTGCTAATATATTAATTGATTAATTAGCCAGGAACATTTTACCGAATTGTTATTCACAAATTATAGTAAAATAAGGAA
>JBIICS010000038.1:0-20912 GCA_044238735.1 Bacteroidia bacterium | reverse complement strand
ACTGGCAAGTTGCTCTCCAGCAGAGCTCGCTTCCTCTTCAGGTTTACGGCTCCATATTAGTGTTTTTAATTTGAAAATCCACCAACTATTTTTTGCCACATTACCTCTTTAAATATGATTTAACCCTTTTAAACCGGGTGCTTAATATCTCTGGATAGTTCAAAAAAGTGTAAAGTGGAAGAAATAGAGTTAAAAGTGTTTCTTGTGTTTCTTAAACTTATGTTTATGTTTTTGATTTTGATTGCTGTGATTGTTCGTGTTAACGCGATTTGTTTTTAAGATTTCATTAGTAGATCTTAAAGTAGTGTTTTCATTTACTTTAAGCTGACCCTCCGATAAAATCTCTAAATGATCAAAAACCACTTCGTCATTAACAGAATCGCGATTCCAATTCAGAAAGTTTTTCTTCATCATATTGGCAATAACTTCTGTAAATTGCTGGCGTTGCTCGGGTTCGTTATTGTTCATGCATTTATTAATAAACGATTCAACATATCGACCATAATGTTTGTATTTTATTCTGCCTTTTGGATAAGGCAAGCGTTCTGGTTTCTTGGTTAAGATTTCGCGATTGGGAATAGGATAGGGAGAATCAACATCCAGTTTAAAATCGGAAATTATAAATAAGTGATCCCAAAGTTTATGTTTAAAATCGGTTACATCCCTTAGATGTGGATTTAGCTGACCCATAACGTCAACAATGGCTTTTGCACATTTATTGCGGTCTTCACGGTTTTCAATGGTGCAACAATGTTCTATCATGGTTTGAATATGACGACCATATTCAGGTAATACCATTTGAGGTAATTGTGTATTATACTGCATGTAAATAGGTTTAAAGATTAAGTATTTTGCCAACACCGCCAATCCAACTTCAGAAAGGAATACATCACAAAGATACGTATATAATCTTTTTTTGCAAGATGTAATTTTTATATTTTGCATTCATGAAATTATTCCCTTTTTTGATAATAGCGTTGATTTTATCGTCATGCACGGCCTACCGATATGCTCGGTATAATTTTGTGGGCATAGAGGACTATAAGATCTTCCCAAGTAGAGTTTTACGGAAGTCGGAGAATCCATTTAAGTTTTATCCATCTAAAACCAATTTGATATTTCCGGATACCTTTTCTATTGAACAAAGTAAATGGTTGCCTATAGAGGAGGTTCTAAAAAAGAGTAGAACTGTTTCGTATCTCATTATTAGAAATGATACCATATTGTATAATTGGCAAGATGAGAAGTATGGGAAAACAACCCCGGTTTTATCGTTTTCTATGGCAAAATCTATAACCAGTATTTTATTTGGTTGTGCCGTAAGGGATGGATATATAAAGTCGGTATCGGATAAGGTTATTTCGTATGTTCCCGAACTGAGCTATATGAAGGGCATAGAACAACTAACATTAGAGCACCTGCTAAATATGGTCTCTGGAATTGATTTTGATGAAAACTATAATAGTCCGTTTAGTAATGTGGTAAAGATGTATTACGGCCCAAGTTTTAACAAGGTGCTAAAAAAATTAAAATTTAAGTATACACCGGGTGAGAAGTTTAAATACCAGAATGGTGATACGCAGTTGTTGGGTTTAATTCTCCAACGTGCTTTAAAGGGTAAAAATATTACTGATTATTGTAACGAAAACATATGGGAACCATTGCAAATGGAAAACGATGCCATGTGGAATATCTTTGATAAAGACAAACTAGAGAAAACGTTTTGCGGCATTGGTGCAACGGCTATTGACTATGCTAAAATTGGCCGTTTATATTTAAATAAAGGAAATTGGAATGGAAAACAATTAGTACCTGAAGTTTGGGTTAAAGATTCGTGGACATATAAAAATCCTGTTTATAAACAACGATCTTATTGTTATCAGTGGTGGGGCGAAAGCGATAGCCAATTTGTAGCTGATGGTCATAATGGCCAATATATATTTACCGATACAAAGAAGAAAATTGTAATTATTCGTCTTGGTTATACACGAGATAATTTTGCCTGGATGAGGCATTTTAAAACCATTAGTGAAAGACTTTAAGTTGTAAATGGTTTATTAGTTCTTTTTATCTACTGTACTTTTTGCTTCTAAGTTTAATAACTCATTCGATATTTTTTGTACTGCCGGAAATAAACCGTTTTCTGAAATTTCTTTTAAATTGAAAATCCCTGCTGGAAAATTAGTTTCGCTATAATTACTTATAATTTCTTCCCCCTTGTTTGTTAAGATCGTATAATGAATTTTAAGTATTATATCAAAGTTTTTATTGCTCATGTCATAGGCGTCTTTTACTGGCATTAATAGGTCCAGTTCGTTTATGGCTATAATATATTTAGCGCCATAGTCTCTGCTAATGTCTCTAATATTGTTCTGATTGGTGGTTTTTACAGCAACAACATTTACCTTTCGGGTGTTAGGGGCTAATTCTCCTTTGTTTTTCAAAGGTTTATTATCACCCGGTACCTGGTCCTTAAAAGTAATCTGAACGCTCTCGTAAAATTTGTTTAAGTCGTTGTGACAAGCCTCAAGCGAACTTAAATTTAAGGATAATGGAGTTTTTTTACCGATTAATTCTTTATAAAAGTGGCGGTCAATTTCTTCTCTAAAAAACTCTTTAATTTT
Organism: Bacteroidia bacterium; assembly: GCA_044238735.1. GTDB lineage: Bacteria > Bacteroidota > Bacteroidia > UBA4408 > UBA4408 > JBIICS01. The sequence goes on along the minus strand of JBIICS010000038.1, from coordinate 18,288 downwards.
AACCGATGGCATGTTATTCTTTTGAGTTAACTCATGGTCCCACTGACTCATATACATCCGAGGTTCAAAGGCCATAACCAAAACTTCGGCTCTGCCTTTTTCTTCGGTTTTATAGGTGCTTTCCTGCGCATAAGAAAAATAAACAGACGCAAATAAAATCAGGAAAATAGAAAATAGGTTCATAAAATGGATTTTATTAAAACTAATTAAATCTTATCAGAGTTTTATCAGTTAAAGATAGAAGTTTAAAAAAAGAGCTTGTTAATAAACATTATTCAATATCCTTAACCAGAATCTTTGCTTCCAGCATATCCATCATGGCGTATTTAACTCCCTCTCTTCCGAGGCCAGAATCTTTAACACCTCCATAAGGCATGTGATCAGCACGATAGGTAGGAACATCGTTTATAATAACTCCTCCTACTTCAAGGTTATTAAAAGCATAATTTATTTCTTTCTGCGAGTCGGTAAAAAGCCCGGCTTGTAATCCAAATCGTGAGTTATTAAGGGTGCTTATTGCTTCATTAAATTGGGTAAATTTTTCAATAGTTACAACAGGTCCAAAAACCTCTTCGCAATTTACTTTTTGATTTTCTTTTGTATGGGTAAGAACGGTAGGTAATAAAATACCTCCTTCTATCATGCCTCCGCATAAAATTTTTGCTCCTTCCGTAACCGCTTCGTTTATCCAACTCAACACCCGTTTATTGTTGTGCTCATCAATCATGCAGGAAATATCGGTGTTGTTGAGCATAGGATCTCCAATTTTTAAACCGGCAATGGTTTCGCAAAAAAGTTTGGTAAAAGTTTCGAAAACAGATTCGTGCACCAGTATTCTCTGGGTATGGATGCAAACCTGACCGGAGTATGCAAATGCACCTATTATAGCCTTTTCTACAGCCATCTTAATATTTGCGCTAGTTGAAATAATTACTCCGGCATTTCCACCTAATTCTAAAACAACTTTCTTTTTTCCAGATCTTTGTTTCATTTTCCAGCCTATCTCTGGCGATCCGGTAAACGTTAGTAATTTAAATCGATTATCTTCAACTAATAAATTTCCGGTAGTTCTACTGCACGGTAAAACAGAAAATGCACCCTTAGGTAATGCGCTTTTATCAATTATCTGAGCCAGCAACAAAGTGCTTAGCGGTGTTTTAGAAGATGGTTTTAATATAATAGGGCAACCAGCGGCTATTGCGGGTGCTATTTTATGAACGGCCAGATTTAAAGGAAAATTAAAGGGGCTAATGGCGGACACAAGTCCTACAGGAAAGTATTTTACTATGCCTTCTTTGTTTTTTCCGGCTGGTGTCCAATCCAGGCTAATTACTTCTGCAGAAATTCTTTTGCATTCTTCGGCGGCAATTAAAAAGGTTTGGGCGGCCCGATCTACCTCCGAATTAGCGTATTTAATGGGCTTAGCAGCTTCTTTACAAATAAGTGTCGCAAAATGAGATTTATTTTTAATTATCTCGTCCGAAATAAATTTAAGTATTTCATACTTTTCGTAAGAGCTTAAACGTTTGAGTTTGGTAAAACATTCTTCAGCTTTACAGATACTTCGATTAATAATTTCATAATTGGCCAGGTATGTATGAGCAAAAGATTCTCCGTTAAAGGGGTTAATTACCGGCAATAGATCATTGGTTTGAATAAAATCGCCGGCAGCGTATATTTTAAATTCCTCCATTTAAGAGGCCTGATAAGGAGTATCGCTATTTATAATATCTATTACCTGTTGTTTGTTAAGCTTGTATACATTAAACTTGATACGGGCAATTCCTTTAGTTAAATCAACTTCAACGTCCTTAACGCCCTCTTTAGACATTAATGCGTTGGTTAATGTATTTACACAAGTTCCGCAAGTTAATCCACTTACTTTAATTTCCTGAGTTTGAAAAGACATAGGTAAAATTTAAGTTTACTAAATATAAAGTAAAAGTATTGAATTACAAAATATTAACAATGTTTTGGAGTAGTCAATTAAATAAGACAACTTAATATAGTAGTTTTGCCGAGTGAATAAAGGTTTAGTATCATGGTTATTGTTTGTTCTACTTTCCCTTACCTGGGGTAGTTCATTTATACTAATGAAGCGCGGATTAGAAGTTTATAATTCCGAGCAGGTAGCAAGCCTTAGAATGGTATTTGCCTTTTTGTTTATGTTGCCTTTTGCTTTTTATCATTTAAAGAATGCGGCTATTAAAAGTAATTGGAAATGGTATTTAACGGTTGGACTTTTTGGAAATTTTATCCCTGCTTTTTTATTTACAAAGGCTCAAACCGGCATAAGCAGCTCTATGGCGGGGATCTTAAATGCTTTAACTCCCTTGTTTACACTTCTTGTAGGTGCTGTTGCCTTTAAAGGAACGTTTTCCAAACAACAGATAATGGGAGTAATTGTAGGATTGGCAGGGGCGGTTTTTTTACTGGTATCTCGCGATAGCAAACAAGTTAATTCTAATCTTTTATTGGGATGGCTGGTGGTATTGGCAACGTTGTGTTATGCAATTAGCGTTAATATAATAAAGCATAAACTATCCGGTATAAATAGTATCACCATAACAGCCTTTGCCTTTTGTGGAATAGGGCTTCCCGCACTCCTTAATTTATTTAATAGCGATTTTATTTTAATTACTACTGTAAATCCGAATGCTTTTAAGGCCCTAATTTATTTAGCTGTATTGGGCTTTTGGGGAACAGCGGTAGCAGTTATTCTTTATAATATCTTAATAAAAGAAACTTCCATTTTATTTGCTTCATCTGTAACCTATTTTATTCCGGTTGTGGCCCTTGCTTGGGGTGTTTTTGATGGGGAAGCTCTTTATTTTGCTCAGTTTATATGCATAGCCATTATTATATTGGGTGTTTATTTGGTTAATTTTAGAAGAGCTAAAATATAGTATGCCTACATTATATGTAATACCCAGTTCACTTTCCGAAAACAATCCTTCGGGCAAACTAAGTCAGGATCTGCTTAATGTTCTGCACTCACTTAATACTTTTGTTGTAGAGGGTGAAAAAAATGCTCGACGCTTCTTAAAATCCGTTAACTATCCTCATTCATTAAACGAGTTAGAACTTTTTGAATTAAATGAACACACCAAGGCAGAGGAGATTCTTCACTATCTAAATCCATTAAAACAAGGTAAAAACATGGGTTTAATGAGTGATGCCGGTTGTCCAGGTGTTGCAGATCCCGGAGCAGAGCTCGTAAAGCTTGCTCATGAGTTAGGATTTAAGGTGGAGCCTTTGGTGGGTCCTAATTCGATAATTCTTGCACTAATGGCCTCGGGTTTAAATGGACAAAGTTTTGCTTTTAATGGATATCTGCCACGCGAACAAAAAGATCGGATAAAAAAGATACAATGGTATGAACGCATAGCAAAACAGCAAAAGCAAACTCAATTATTTATCGAAACTCCATATCGAAATTTAAATCTCTTTGAAGATCTCTTAAATGAACTCGATCCCAATACCATGCTTTGTGTAGCAGCAGATATAACTTCCCAAAATGAGTTTATAAAAAGCATGCCGGTTTATAAATGGAAAAAAGAAAAACCGGATATTAACAAGAAGCCCGCGGTATTTCTTTTTCTTTGATTTTTATTTAACTGTTAATCAGTGGTTTAAACACTTAACCATGAACAGTGCAAGTGTGCCTGTAACTTTTTGGATGCGCTGAAACGTCTTATGCATAGAAACCAATATAAAGAGATTATGAATAAATCGGATACTACATTAAAAATCATATTTGGACTTATGATGATTTTTATACTCTTAATTAGTACATCCTTTGCAAATACTTTTAGGTTTCGATTAGTAAATAATTCAACTCAAATAAAAACGTGCACTCCATTAAATAAACAGTAATAAAAAATTAAAGAATCTAAAAACAGAAATTATGAAATCAAGTTTATTAAAATCAAAATTACTTTTAGTAAGTACATTTATTTTCACTGGACTACTGGCTCAGGAGAATTTAAAACAGGAAAGGCCTTTATCGGATTTTAATTCGGTAGAAATAACAGGTGCAGAGAATGTAACAATCATTCAAAGCAATCAGAATAAATTATTTATTAAGTGCGATGCAGGTAATGCTGATGATTTACTATCCAATATAGAAGGTGGGAATTTGAGTTTTACCAGAAAAAAGGGGAATAAACTTAAAGGCGTTGAATTACGCATTGAGTATATTAAACTTAATGAAATTAACTTATCCGGTGCAAGCGACCTAAGAAACGAAGGGTCTTTGAAGACAGATGATTTAAAACTTAAAGTTTCCGGCGCAGGAGATATAAGACTTAATGTTGAGGCTAATAATGTGGATTCTAAAATTAGTGGTGCGGGGGATATCGAATTAAGCGGTAAAGCAAATAAACACAAAGTTGATATTTCGGGAGCTGGCGATTTAAAAGCCATAAATTTAGAAACTCAAACAACAAGTGCTAATATTTCAGGCTCTGGAGACGCTAAAATAAATGCAATAGAAGAAATCAATGCTACTATAAGTGGAGCCGGAGGGATGTTTTTCAAGAATGAACCTAAAATTAAAAACATAGATGTAAGTGGGGCTGGTTCGTTTGAACTTTTTAATGGTAAAACACAAGTTAAAGATTCTACCCGGATAAAACTTGGTGATAATCAATTGATAATAGTGGAAGATGATGATGATGACTCAACAGGTGATTCAAAAAAAGAAGATGTATTTCATCACTGGGCTGGACTGGAACTGGGAGTTAACGGACTTATGCAAAATGGTTTCGATTTAAATCCGCCTGCTGGTTGGCCCGAATTGGAACTAAATTATGGCAGATCATTTAACTGGAGAGTTAATTTGTTTGAAAAAGACTTTAATTTGTATCAAGAGAAAATTAATTTGATTACCGGATTAGGATTTGAGTGGTCTAATTACGGATTGATTGGATCCTATAACTTTACTCCTGATGTTAATAAACTTACATTAGTTCCTACAACAACTAATTATAGAAAAAACAGGCTTCAATCCATATGGGTAAATGTGCCGGCACTTTTAGAGTTTAATACTAATAACAATACTTCAAAAAGTTTACACCTGGCATTTGGTGTTGTGGGTGGATATCGTTTAGGGGGTAATCTAAAACAGGTTTATTATTTAAACGATAAAAAGTTCAAAAACAAAGTGCGCGACGATTTTAATTTAAATGATTATAAAGTTTCCGCTACGGCACGCATTGGTTATGGTAATTACACTTTTTTTGGCGAGTATAATTTAACAGGAATGTTTAAAAACGGACAAGGCCCGTTTGTTAATCCAATTACCGTTGGGATTAGCATAATTCCCTTTAATTAATTGTTATTACTGAAGAAATATTAAAAAATATTAAATGCTTAAATGAAGGTTGAGTTAATTTTAACTCAACCTTTTTTATTTAAATAAATGAATGTTTTTATTTAGATATAGTTAAATTAAATGGAGCTCGATTTGTTTAAGTTCATTTAATGCTTTAATCAGACGATTAGATTCCTCAAAACTAAGGGTTTGTTGTCCATCGCTTAAAGCTTCCTCGGGTGTGTGATGTACCTCGTATATCAGCCCATCAGCTCCGGCTACAGCAGCAGCCAAGGCAACCCGCGAAACGTGAGCTCTAATCCCAATACCATGCGAGGGATCTGCAATTACGGGTAAATGCGACTTTTCTTTTAAGATACTAATGGCATTTATGTCAAAGGTGTTACGATATGCATTTTCATAGGTTCTGATGCCTCGTTCGCAAAGCATAATTTCTTCGTTTCCTCTTAAAAAGATATATTCCGCACTCTGTAATAATTCATCAATAGTTCCACTTATTCCTCTTTTTAAAAGTATAGGTTTATTGATACCGCCTAATTCATCCAACAAATTAAAATTTTGAGAGTTGCGCGCTCCAACCTGAAATACATCTACAAAGTCCATCATTTTCTCTATTTGCCCAGCCTCCATTACCTCGGTAATTACCTTTAAACCGTTATCTCTTGCAATACTATGGAACATTTTTAAGCCGTCAATTCCCAGTCCTCTAAAGGCATAGGGTGAACTTCGGGGTTTAAATACACCGCCTCTTATAATTTTTATGTTGTTATTTACAAGGTGCTGAACAATGAGTTCAATCTGTTGTTCGTTTTCCACCGAACAAGGACCTGCCATAATGGAAAAATGACCATTACCAATTTTAACATCATTGCCTAAATCAATCTCCGTTCTGTTTACTTTCCATTTAGAGGAAACCAGCATATATGGTTCGGTTAATCGATGTACATCTTTAACTCCCTTTAGGTTGCCAATTTTTCTTATATCAATATCGTAAGGGCCAATGCACACCAGGTAGTGTCCATGAGCGGTTTTAACCTCGGTGGATTTATATCCAATTGTTTTAAGTTGTTCTAACAGCTGATTAATAGAGGCAGCGGAGAGGTTATTTTCTAACTGTATTATCATTCGTTGTGAAGTATATGATGAATAAATTCCTTAATATTTTGTTTGTTTTTTAGTGCTTTAATAAAGGCTGTTCCGATAATTGCCCCGTTAGCATACTCGCAAGCTGTTTTAAATGTTTTGTTGTTTGAAATACCAAAACCAATAAGTTTGCTGTTTTTAATTGGAAGTGATTTTATTCGTTTAAAATAATCTTCTTGTTGATCATTCTTTTCTAAAGTATTTCCTGTTATGCTTGAAGAAGATACAAAGTATACAAAGCCTTTGCTTAGTTTGTCGATAGTATGTATTCTTTCCGTTGGCGTATGAGGGGTAACTAAAGAAATGTTGTAAATATTATATTTATCAAGTACTTTTCCATAGGTATGTTCTATCTCATCTAAAGGTAAATCGGGAATAATTATACCATCTATTCCACATTCACCGCATCTCTTTAAGAATAATTCGAAGCCATATTGTAAAACCGGATTAAAATAACCCATCAGAACTACCGGGAGGGAAACAGTATGACGAAGATCTTTAATTTGTTTAAAAAGAGTTTCTATGTTCATTCCATTATGAATGGCGGCAGTACTGCTTTCCTGTATAACAGGTCCATCAGCCAATGGATCACTAAAGGGTATGCCAATTTCCAGCATGTTTACTCCTGCATCTTCTAATTCTTTTGCAATTCTAAGTGTATCATTTAATTCGGGAAATCCTGCTGTGTAGTATATGGATAAAACATGCGATGGATTATCAGAAAACAATTTGTCGAGTCTGTTCATGTTTAAATTTTTTATCGTAATTCGTTTTTAATTTTACTTTTTGTTAAACTAAAGTTTCCATATAAGTTCCTAAATCTTTATCGCCTCTTCCAGACAAATTCAACACAACAATCTTATTTTTTATTTCATTTTTTAGCGGTTCCAGAGCCGCAATGGCATGTGCAGTTTCGAGTGCCGGTATAATACCTTCTAATCTACTTAAGAGAAGAGCAGCTTTAAGAGCATCATCATCCGTAATGCTTATAAAATCTGCGCGTTTTGTTTTATGTAAATGAGCATGAAGTGGCCCAACACCCGGATAGTCTAATCCGGCAGAGATAGAATGCGGCTCTATAATTTGCCCGTCTGCTGTTTGCATAAGAAGTGTTTTACTTCCGTGTATAATTCCGATGCTTCCTAAAACAGAAGTAGCAGCACTTTTTCCGGTATCAATTCCATGGCCGGCAGCCTCAACAGCTATTAATCGAACATCAGTATTATCAAGGTAATGATAAAAAGCGCCAGCCGCATTACTTCCGCCACCCACACAGGCGATAACAAAATGAGGGTTCTCGGTATTTTCTTTTTCCTTAAGTTGTTTTTTAATTTCTTCGCTAATTACCGACTGAAAACGTGCAACCATATCGGGATATGGATGTGGACCTACAACCGAACCAATAATATAATAGGTATTGCCTGCGTTATTAATCCAGTCTCTTATGGCCTCATTGGTTGCATCTTTTAGCGTTTTACTTCCTGATGTTGCTGCCACAACTTCTGCACCTAACATTTTCATACGAGCAACATTAGGAGCTTGTCTTTTAATATCCACTTCTCCCATGTATATTATGCATTTCAAACCCATTAGTGCACATACGGTAGCCGTTGCAACACCATGCTGTCCAGCTCCGGTTTCAGCAATAATTCTTTTCTTACCGAGGTGTTTAGCAAAAAGAATCTGACCAACGGTGTTATTAATTTTATGTGCACCGGTATGGCAAAGATCCTCTCGTTTCAGGTAAATAGTAGAGTTATATTTTTCAGAAAGCCGCTTAGCATAGTATAAAGGCGTGGGCCTTCCAACATAATTTTCAAGCAAATAGTTAAAATCATTTTTAAAGCCTGCACTCGAGATAAAGTCCAGATAACTATTTTTTATTTCTTCAATGTTGGCATAAAGCATTTCGGGAATATAAGCTCCCCCAAAGTCACCATAAAACCCTTTTTCGTTTACCTGATACATGATATAAATTGTTTTAAATTTTCTATATTTTTTATTCCAGCCTGTATTTCAAATTTTGAGTTTAGATCTACACCGGCAAATTTTTTATTTCTTTTTTTAAGTTCAATTATTTCTTCAATATCGTTTAGACTAATACCGCCTGCCAAAAGAAATGGAGTTTCCTGATTATAATCGTTTAGCCATTCCCAGTTAAATTTAGTTCCGGATCCCCCCATATTTATAGTAGCAGTATCAAATAATATAAAATCACAGTTATTTTTATATAATGAGGCGCTACTAATATCTTCTCTGTTTTTGATCTTTATGGCCTTTATTATCCCAACATTTTTAGGTATATTTTTAATATACTCAATATCCTCATCGCCGTGTAGCTGGATAAAGTTTAAATTAAACTCTATTATTTTCTCTTTAACAATGCTTAAGTCTTCATTTACAAAAACACCAACCTTAGAAACCGACTTAAATTTTTGAATTTGCTCTATATGGTTAGAGTTGTATATATAGCGAGGAGATTGCTTATAAAAAATTAATCCCATAAAATCAGGATTAAGACCAACAAGCTCTTCCATGTTATTAAATTTAGTTAAACCGCAAATTTTTATTTTCATTATATCCAACAAATAATTTATTGATTATATTTCTTCATCATAACAAAATCATTCATGTAATAGTTTTCCCCAATGGGCTGATCTATTATTTTTTCAATAATAAAACCTGTTTTAAAATAGAAATTTATGGATTTAAAGTTCTCGCGGTTTACAAATAAGCGCATTATTTTTAGTTTACCTGCAAGTTTATCCTCCCTGTATTTTAGAAGCTTTTCTCCTATTTTGTGATTTCGAAATCTCTTTAGAATATAAAATTTGTTTAAAAAATATTCACTTTCTTTTTCTTGATGTATGGAAATATAACCGGCAGGTTCATTTTCTACAAATACAAAAGTAAATTCATGCCCATTAGTCATTTGTTTTTCAAGAGCAGTTTCGCTATACATGAGGTTAAGCATATAATTGATTTGGTCCTGCGTTACAATAGTTATGTAATGCTCGTTCCATGTTTCTTCTGCAAGAGCATAAATAAGAGGAATATCGATGGTCTCAGCCTTCCGAAAAGTAATATTCATATTAGTTTAATTTTTTTATTTCATTAATAAACAGATTGCAGGCCTTGGCAGGATTTGCATTTTGCATAAATGTTTCACCAATTAGAAAACCCTTAAATCCATTTTCTCTTAGTAGTTTTATATCTTCAGCCTTACTAATTCCACTTTCAGATACTTTTACTGTATCTAAAGGCAAACGATTAACCAGATCTAGCGACTGCTGAAGGCTTACTTCAAATGATTTTAAGTTACGATTGTTTATACCCACAATAGAAGCGTTTGCTGGAAGATTATCAATTTCTTCTTCATCACGAATCTCGAACAGTGCCTCCATATTTAAACTTTGAGCCAACGCATAGAAATCCGCTAATTTTTTTTTACTTAACACATTTGCCAGAAGCAGAATAGCATCTGCTCCAATAGATTTAGCCTCAATAATTTGATACTCGTCAATTATAAATTCTTTTCTAAGTAATGGACAGTAGTTAAATTTTCTTGCAAGGGTTAAATCTTTATCGGACCCACCAAAATATTTCTCATCGGTTAAAATAGATAACGCTGATGCACCGGCCATCATGTAACCTACACTCACTTTTTCTATATCGGCATATTTATTAATAAAGCCCTTAGAAGGACTTTTGCGTTTAAATTCTGCAATAATTCCATTAAGATCGCTGCGCAAAAGATATTTTTTTAAGGATACTGTTTGTGAATCGAAAAAAGGGCTTCTTTCCAGGAGTTTTACCGGATATAGGCTTTTTCTCTCTTCCACCAAATTTTTTTTATAATCTATTATTTCGTTTAGAACATTCATGTTTATTGAATTAAAATGTTGTTTAATATTTTTGAGGCATTTCCTGATTTTAAACTTTCTTTCGCTCTTTCGCAGGCTTCTTTATAGGTAGTTTGATAAAATAATTTAATCGCTAATGCAGCGTTTGCAATGCATACGTCTTCCTGAGCTTGTGTTCCGTTATTGCTAATAATTTTTTTAAATAATTTGGCTGCATCTTCTATGCTAGTGCTGCAGCTGATATCGCTTGGATTAATAGTATTAAACCCTAGCTCTTCAGGTCTAAAATAATGCTCTCCATTTAGGTCTCCAATTTTAACCGTATCTGTTAAGGAGATCTCATCATACCCGTCTAGGTTATAAATCAATTTAAATGGACTTTCATTTTCCTGAAGCAAATAATGATACAATCTAAATGTTTCCAGATTATAAACCCCTAGTACTTTATAATAAGGATTACAAGGATTAACAAGTGGTCCTGCAAGATTGAATAAAGAACGTAATCCCAGATTTTTTCTGGTTTCTGCGGCGTGTTTTAGAGAGGGATGAAAAAGCGGTGCGTGAATAAATGCGATATTATTTTTTTCTAAATGATATAAAATTTCAGTTTCACTTTTAGGGAATACATATCCCATAAATTCTAGTACATTAGAAGATCCAGAAACAGAAGAAACGCCATAGTTGCCGTGCTTAGTTACTTTAACACCTGCACCAGCGGCAATTAAAGCGCTAATAGTGGAAATATTAATAGTGTTTTTGCCGTCTCCTCCAGTACCAACAATGTCGCATGTTTTAAAGGGAATATTAATCTTTATAGCTAATTCATTTAAAGAATCAATAAATCCACGCATTTCAACTAAAGAAAGGCCTCTTATTAAAAAGATAGAAAGAAAGGAGGAAAGTTGTGCCTGATTAACATTACCACCCGCTATTTCCTTCATCATTTCGTAGGCTTTTTTATGATTAAGTTGAGCGTTGTTAATGAGTTGTGTTAATTCTGATTTCATTCTTAAATTCTAAAGGTTAAATTTATTATAGTATGTTTTCTTAATGTTTTACCCAGTTTATAATAATTTCTTTTCCATATTCTGTTAAAACAGATTCGGGATGAAACTGAAGACCAGTTATATCAAATGTTTGATGGCATATAGCCATTACAAGTCCATTTTCGTCTACAGAGATAAGTTTTAGATCTTTCGGTAAATTCGAATCAACATTCCAGCTGTGATAGCGACCAACTTTAAATTTTTTTGGAAGTCCGGTAAAAATATAGTGTTCATTTATTAGTATTTGTTCTGTGCTTAGGCCGTGATAAACTTTATCAAGATTAAATAAATTACCTCCAAAGGCTTCAGCAATTGCCTGGTGGCCTAAACAAACCCCTAATATCGGCTTTTTGCCTGCAAATTCTTTTATTAACTGGGGCATAATACCTGCGTCTTTTGGTAAACCTGGGCCCGGCGAAAGTACAATTTTATCGAAATCCGTTATAGCATCTAATGATATTTTGTCGTTTCTAAAAACACTTACTTCAACATTGTTGATGGCTTCCAGATAATGAACCAGATTATAGGTGAAGGAGTCGTAATTATCTAATACTAATATTTTCATTTTAAATAGTTTCTGCAAATTCAACTGCTTTTCTTAAAGCGGCAATTTTGTTATTTATTTCATTTAATTCATTTTTGGGTACAGAGTTAATAACAATACCGGCACCGGCTCTGTATGAAAGACGATTGTTTTCACTTTTAAAACTTCGTATAGTAATAGCTAAGTTTATATCGTTATTAAATCCAATATAACCAACACAACCTCCATAAAAGTTTCTATCGCTTTTCTCCAGTTCATCAATTATCTGGAGCGCTCTTATTTTAGGGGCACCACTTAATGTGCCCGCAGGAAAAGATCCGGCCAAAATATCAAGCGAGTCGGTATTAGGCTTTATGTTGCCGCTAACTTCAGAAACAAGATGAATGACATGCGAAAATATTTGAACCTCTTTGTATTTTACAACTTTTACTTCTTTACAATTTCTGCTTAAGTCATTTCTTGCTAAATCTACAAGCATGCTATGTTCTGCATTTTCTTTTTCATCCTTTTTTAGTTTTTCAATTTCTATCTGATCTATTATATCGTTACCACTTCTTTTGTAAGTTCCGGCAATTGGAAAAATAGAGGCGGTATTATTTTTAACTTTTAGTTGTGCCTCGGGTGATGAGCCAAATAATTTAAAATTTCCAAAATCGAAGAAAAATAGATAAGGTGATGGATTTATCATTCGAAGCGCACGGTAAACGTTAAATTCATCGCCTTTAAAATCTGTTTCAAATTTTCTAGATATAACGGCCTGAAAGATTTCTCCTCCCTGAAGATATATTTTGGTTTTGCTTACCATTTTTAAATAATCTTCATCTGTGCAGTCACTAGATTCTAATTTAGTCCTTTTAAAAGGAAACGATTGTTTATCGAAGCCATGAATAATTTCAAGGATATCACTTATGTCTAAATCTTCATCTAATTCGGTATAATATTGTAAAATTAGTTCATTAGTAAAATGGTTGAAAATAAGCAGGTACTTATAAAACGAAAAATTAAGGACCTCTTTATCTGAATTATTTTTTAGGTTAAGGTCCTCGAAAACATCTACCACATCGTGAAAAAAAGCCCCAAACAATCCGTTTATAAACGAAACTTCCTGATTTTGAATTTTAAATGAATTTTTAAATTGTTTTAGATAATCAAGGATGTTTTCTTTATGGTTTACTTCAACGCTGAATGATTGGCCTGGAAGTTTTACACTAACCCTTTTTTGGGAGGCTTTTATATTTGCTAATTGATTAAAACCTATGAAGGAATAAGCATTATCATTTGCTCTATAATCCGAGCTCTCCAATAATACACTGTAAGGAAACGCGTCTCTTATTTTAAGGTACAGGTTAATGGGTGTAAAGCGGTCTCCCGGTAATTTAAGACTATTTAGTATGTATGTAGTTGTTTTCATTTCTTTTCTAAATAAAAAACCCGCTGATTGAGGAACAGCGGGTTTTACGTTTTAATGGTATATAAATACAAAGATTAGCTGTTCACGTTATAAGTAAACTGCCACCACCAATTTGTATTTAGGTTTTTATTCATTGAAGTATTAATTTATGCAAATTTAAAGGATAAATTTTTTTACAACCAAATTTATTGGATTTTATTTTCTTTTTTGCCACATCCATTCTTCTACTTGTTTTAAATTCAGGGCGTTAAAACAATTAGCTTTGCTCAAATAACCTTTTCGTGCTACATTAATACCATATTGCATATCGTGATAACCACTTTTGGAGTGTGCATCAGGGTTTATGGAGATTAATACTCCTTTCTCGATACAGTATGGTATCCACCTCCAGTCGATGTCCAGACGATAGGGATGGGCATTAAGCTCTATAATCACCTGATTATCAGCACAAGCATCAATAATTTTTTTAAAGTTAACCGGATAACCTTTTCTTGACAAGAGTAATCGGCCGGTCATGTGCCCCAGAATGGTGGTATAAGGATTTTCTATTGCCTTAATTAATCGCTTTGTTGCTGTTTCTTCATCCATTTTAAAACCTTGATGAATACTGGCAACAACCAGGTCAAACGTTTTTAATAGATCTGTTGGATAGTCTAATGAGCCGTCGTTTTTAATATCGCTTTCTATTCCCTTAAATATTTTAAATGGAGCTAATTTTTTATTTAGTGCATCTATCTCCTGATGTTGTTCGATAATATCTTCGGGTTTTAATCCACCCGCATAAGATGCAGAAATACTATGATCGCAAATGGCCAAGTATTCGAAGCCTAGTTCTTTAGCATAATCTGCCATTTCTTTTAAAGAATGTTGCCCATCACTGTATGTTGTATGGTTATGGAGTATTCCTTTTAAATCGTTGTAATTGATAAGATCAGGTATTGCATTTATTTTTGCCTTTTCAATTTCTAATAAACCATCGCGTAGTTCCGGAATAATGTATTGCAAACGAAGAAGCTGATATACTTCTTTATCGTTGTTCGCTTTTTTAAGTATATCCGGATCCAGAAGTTCCAGTTGCGCAATATGTTCGTCTGAAGCACTATGAATAAAACAATTATAATCAAATTCGGATTCCTTGCACGATATTAAGTTTACATTAAGACCTTTATAATTTTTTGGGACATCCTGCATATCGATTTCGGGTGAGCAAATAAATGTTATTTCATTAACGGTTTCACACTTTCTTATAATTTGGCCACAAAGTTCTATTTGATGGAGTTTATATTTATTATTGAGTTCTTCTTTAAGACTATGAGCAATTATCTCTGCTTCTGAGAAATGAAACCAATCTTTTGAACTTAAAATAAACTGAATGCTTTCTATTACGGCATTTTGAGTTTTTTCACCAAACCCTTTTATTTCTATCAGTCTGTTTTCTTTGCAAGCATACATTAGTTCGCCTATGCTTTCTATACCTAACTCGTGCCAAAGTTTTGCAATTTTTTTTGGCCCAAGGCCTTTCACTTTAAATAACTCTGTTAATCCTTCAGGAGTTTTATTTAAAAGATCACTTAACTCTTGAAAAGTGCCCGCATGGTGTAGTTCAATTATTTTTTGAGCAATTCCTTTCCCAATCCCTTCTATTTTTTCGAGTTCCTGTAAGCTCAGTCCAATAAGGGATTCGGGATATCTGCTTATTTTATAGGAGGCATTATTAAGCGCCCTAATTTTAAACGGATTTTCATTATGCAATTCCATTAACTGAGCAGCTAATTCAAGGGCTTCAGAAATTTCAGCGTTACTGTAATTATGCATCTAAAATCATTTTAATATGTGGTATTCCGTCCTCATCATAAACATCGTAAATAGCCTTAAATCCAAATTCCTCATAAAATTTTTTTAAATAAAGCTGTGCTGAAATGACAATTGATACACCACTAAATTTTTCGTTCAAAAATTTTATAGCTACTTGCATTAAAGATTTTCCGTAAAAATTCAGTCTTTGTTCTTTTCTAACAACAACTCTGCCAATAGAGCATTCGGGATATTTTATACGGGGAGAAAATATCCGGGCATAAGCCTGAATTTCATTGTTTATTTTACCCATTAGATGATAGGCGCGCAGATCATAATCATCAATATCTTTATAAACACAGTTTTGTTCTACTATAAACACTTCTTCCCTTAATTTTAAAATCTGGTAGAGTTCTAGAGGCGTTAATTCATCAAAAGATTTTATAGAATATTCCATTAAGATTTTATTTTTATGTTTTCTAAATCGGTTACACCCCCGCTTACTATAAATTTCATTACCTCGGCCGAAGGCCCGCTTATTTTAATAACGTTTTTAACGGGTACAACCAAAAGATTTCCGGAGAAGTTATAGCTATGCGGAAAATAAATTGCAACATATTTATTCTCAATTCCAATAAAAGTTAAATCTTCTTGAGTAATAAATCCCAAACGCATAATTTCATCTGTACTGTTAATTTTAACCAATACGGGTTGATTAAATTTTTTCTCTTTACCAACAAATGCTGAAAGTAAGTCCTTAAGCGAAGTATAAATTACTTTAACTAAAGGAGCTCTTTCCATCATTCTTTCGAAATAGTTTATAAAAGGTTGAAGAATAATAGTGGATCCAAATGCACCTAAAAGTGTTATGGTTGTTATGATTATAATAAGATTTAATCCGGGATAATGTACAGGAAGTAGATGGTCTATAAAACTTATAGCATTATATACAATATAAATGGTTAACGTTATGGGGATAACCAAAATAGCCCCTTGAATGAAATATCGGGCAAATTTTGAAATTAATCGTTTAAAATATTTATTATTCATTTTATAGGTTTTAATTTTTTTGGTAATTTGTTATATACTAGATTATAAGATTCAATAATCCATTCTTTTAAAAGAGAATCGCTGTAATCTCCTTTCATCATAACCGTATTCCAGTGTTTCTTATTCATGTGATAGCCTGGCGTAATTCCATTATAACGCTCCCGTAATTCAATAGCCTTTTCGGGCTCGCATTTAAGATTAACGGTGCTGGGATCACTTAAAGAGGTAAGGGCAAACATCTTTCCTGCTACCTTAAATACTAAAGTATCATTATCAAATGGAAACTCCTCCGTTACCTGTGGAAGAGATAGGCAGATGTTTCTTAGATCTTCAATATTCATGCTTTATTATCGTAAGGATGAGGAATGAGGCGGGTATCTTTAGTTTTGGATAAAACCATCATGGTTTTCATCTGACCTATTTCTTCTATCCTGCTTAATCTATCCGAAATTAATTTCTCAAAGGCCTGCATATCTTTAACCATTATCTTAATCAAGTAATCGGATTCACCTGTAACTTGATAACATTCAGATATTTCTGTAATTGTGGAGATTTCATTCTTAAACTTTTCAATAGAATTATTAATCTGCCTTACCAAAGACACCTGAATAAAAGCAACAATACCTATTCCGAGAACAGTTTCATCCACTAAAGCATGATAACTTTTAATTAAGCCCCATTTTTCTAATTTTTTTACTCTCTCCAGTGTAGGGGCAGGAGATAACCCAACTTGATTACTTAGTTGTAGATTTGTAATCCGTCCATCCAGTTGAAGAATGCGTAAGATTTTTAAATCAATCTTATCTAATTTTTCCGGTTCATTGGCCATTATATGTTGTTTAAGGGTTTAAACAAGATGGGTTTAGAGGGACTGGCATCATTCTCGAAAGGCGCAATTTGAAGGTTAAGCAAATAATAACCGTCTTCAATACTATCAGGAACGAAAATAAATTCGGTTATGGTATTGCCGTTGTTTATTTCTTGAGGATAATTCCAAAATTCATGATGATTAACAAGCTTACCCTCATCAAATTCTTTATCTATGCTCGGCGTGTCTATTAAAAGGTGTTTTATTCCCCTTTCTCTTAACATTTTGCCGGTGCCTGTTTCAAGGTATGGAGGGTTTGTGTTTGAATATTGAAAATTAGTTTTGGCGTTATTATTGGGTAATGTTCTTATTATTAAGGCATCAACACCGGGTAAAATATTTTCTGAAATTTGTTTGATTCTTACTATTCTGTCTTCAGCGCTTATTTCAGGATTAATACTGATAACCTGAGCCAAAGTAAAAAAGTTTTTCAGTGTTTTATTAATACTTTGAAACTCCTTTGAGATATGTCCAACGCATTCGGTATGGGTACCATGCCCATGAGGATTAAAATAGATGTCTTTAAAATTTACCGCTCCACCCCGGCTAACATCACCAATAAAATATTCCGATTCAACTGCTTTAAACAATGGAGGATTTACATACCAGGCACTTAGATTCTGTTCGCCTGATATCAGAGGAATTGAGATGTCGATGGGTTTAGATAAATCAACCTCAATTAAAAAATTAGGAAGCTGGATACTAGCAATCATATTAATTACGTTTTCTTTTAAAACTAGTCTGTGGTTTTACATTGGTAGGTTTGTAAACAAAAATATCCTCACTGCTTAGAGGGATGTAATAATCTGATTCATCTATAAGGATTTGAGCTGTAGTTTCCTTAACGGAGCAAATTTCTACTCTTACACCTCTGGATTTAAGGTGGCGAATTAATTCCACATAATCACTATCGCCCGAGAGTATGATGATGGTATCAACCTTTTCGGCAATTTGAGTTGCAAAAATAGTTAAAGGAATATCTGCCGATTTATGGCAAGGCACAACCGAACCATGAAAAAAGGCTTGAAGTCTTTCGGCCAGTTTTGAGGAGATATTGGTGCCTTCCCTGAAGTAGATAAGCCGGTTTAACCCTCTGTTATCTAAAAGATTTGGAATAAGTATATCAAAATTAAGCATGGCATTTTTACTACCAACCATATTATGTATACTTATTTCGATATTATTGCCATCGATTAAAATGGCTACACTCTGGCTAATTGAAATCATTTTTATT
>JBIICS010000152.1:0-6354 GCA_044238735.1 Bacteroidia bacterium | reverse complement strand
CAATAGAAGGTGTAAATGTTAGTGGTGTTTCGCATCATTACAGTTTGGTTAAGGCACTTAAAATTGAATCCGGCAGATATTTTACCGAGAGTGAATCGGCAGGAGGAAGGAATTACGCCATAATTGGGGCTAGTATTGCCGAAAGTTTGTTTGGTAATATAAATCCTTTGGGAAAAAAAATGAAGATAGCCGGGCGTTATTGTTATGTTATTGGTGTATTTAAAAAAGAAGGCGAAAGTATTGTAGGCAATAGTATGGATCAGCAAGTGGTAGTTCCACTTAATTTTGTTAGAAATATTTTTGATATTAAAGATGATAGGGTTGATCCAACTATCATGGTTAAAGCGGCTACAGGAACAACCAATGCTCAGTTAAAAGATGAATTAACCGGAATAATGAGAGGTGCTCGGAAACTTAAACCGCTGGCTGATGATAACTTTGCTTTAAATGAAACCAGCTTGTTAACCAAAAGCCTGGATGGTTTATTTTCCATTATTAAATTAGCTGGTGGGATAATAGGAGGGTTCTCTATTTTAGTTGGCGGTTTTGGAATTGCTAATATTATGTTTGTATCTGTAAAAGAACGCACAAATCAAATTGGAATTCAAAAGGCATTAGGGGCAAAACGTTATTTTATTTTAATTCAATTTTTAATAGAATCAGTAGTTTTGTGTATTTCGGGTGGTATTATCGGACTTATTATTATATTTTTAATGACTCTCGGAGTAAAATACGGTTTAGATCTTGATGTTGGATTAACGCTAAATAATATTGTTTTTGGTATTTCAATATCTGCTATTATTGGAATTATATCCGGATTTATTCCGGCTTATTTTGCAGCCAAGCTCGATCCTGTTGAAGCGATTCGTTCTTAAATATGATGGGTAAAAAAAAAATAGCAGTTGTTTTAATTTCAATTATACTTTCCCTTTGTGTTTGTATAATAGCCATTACCTTTTTGTTAAGAAATGTAATTCTAAACACGGCCATTAAAAAAGTTCAGCATAAACTTAGTGCCGATTATAATCTTAATTTTTCGGTTGCCGAAGCCAAATTCATATCTTATACAACAGTAGAGTTAAATAAAATAGTTGTGTTATCTCCTTTAAATGATACGCTTTGCAAATTTGATCAGTTAATTGCCACTCCCGACGTTTTAAGCTGGATGCGTGGCTCTAAGTCGTTTAACAGATTCGAGGTAAATAACGGCTTGTTGTCTCTAATTAAAAAGAAGGGGTATTCTAATTTTGAATTTTTGTTTAATAAAAAAAACGCTAAACAGAGTAAAGTAGAAAGTGAGTCTACATATGAAACGATATTAAATACTTTAATTGATAAAATATCGGAAACTGTACCCGCTAGGATAAGTGTAAACAATTTTAGAGTGGATTTACAAACCGATAATTATTGGGAAGAGTTTAATTTTAAATCGTTAACCAAAGCCGATGATCAAATTGATGCTCTTTTTGAAAGTAAAAAGCATCTTTTACAATTAAAGGGTAACTTAAATAAAGAGTTTTCTAAGGGAAATCTTTATGTAATTGCTGATCATGATTTTAAGTT
The DNA here is from genome assembly GCA_044238735.1 of Bacteroidia bacterium. Lineage (GTDB taxonomy): Bacteria > Bacteroidota > Bacteroidia > UBA4408 > UBA4408 > JBIICS01. The sequence continues at coordinate 4,791 of JBIICS010000152.1, read as the reverse complement.
ACCTTTCATAGATTCCCTGATGGGAGTTAGTTTAGCACTCCAAAAAATTCACCTTGATTTTGAGAGAAAGATATCCTCACAGACCCAATTTACAGGTGTTCTGGAAGCTTCTGGTGTAAGGATGTTTCACCCACGCTTGTCGGATGATACGATTTTAATTGAAAGCGGATCAGTACTTTTTAACGCACATATTAAAGATAACTTTATTGAGTTAGACAGCTCGAGTTATGCCAGAATAAATAAAGTAACCACAAATATCTACGCTTCCTATAATAAGGACAACAGGCGTAATGTTAAGTTGAAATGTAAAATGGAGCCAATAAACGCATCTTCCTTTTTTAATTCACTTCCTCCTGGGTTGTTTAATCATATTCGTTCTATTGAGGCAGAAGGAAACTTAGCTTATGCTGTAAACTTGGATGTTTGTTTGGATGCACCGGATAGTATAAAATTTATGAGTGCTATGAAGGGTATTGATTTAAAAATTAGATCGTTTGGTAAAACAAATTTAAACAAACTTAATTCTGCTTTTACCTACACTGCTTTTGAAAAAGGTAAACCGGTTAAATCATTTGTAGTGGGGCCCCAAAACCCAGATTTCGTTCCCTTGGGTGGTATTTCTAATTATATTCAAAAGGCTATTTTAACATCAGAAGATGGTGCTTTTTTTTGGCATAAAGGTTTTAATGAGGAGGCTATTGCTAAATCCATTGCTACTAATTTAAAAGAGGGTAAATTTAAACGGGGTGGGAGTACTATTTCGATGCAATTGGTTAAAAATGTTTTTTTAACCCGTAAAAAAACGCTATCGCGCAAACTAGAGGAAATCCTGATAACCTGGATCATAGAAAACCAAAGAGTATCTTCTAAAGAGCGGATGTTTGAGGTGTATTTAAATGTAATTGAATACGGACCAATGCTTTATGGTATTGGGCCTGCTTGTATGTTTTATTTTGGTAAGCGACCATGCGATATTACACTTAACGAAGCCATATTTTTAAGTAGTTTATTGCCGCATCCCAAATGGTTTAAATATTCGTTTGATAAGGACGGAAACCTTAAAGCCTATTTAGCCGATTATTTCAGATTTATGGGTAAAGTAATGTTTGGCAGAAAATTAATCAGTGAAAATGAGTATAACGATTTAAAACCAACAGTTGATTTATACAGAGATGCTCAGCGATTATTAAATCCCGATATTGATATAAATCCCGATAGTTTAGATTTAGTGCCAAATGAATAGTAATTATCCATTCTACACTTTTAATATCCATCCTTTTTCGTTTTTCTCTAAAAGATGGAGTTTAAAATTTTTGTATAGTTCTCATCAGCTGCTTTCTTCATTTCTTTTTGTATTCCTTTTGGCTTGCTTTCAGTATAAAAGTGTTTCCGCTCAAACCATTACCCAAACTATTAGGGGGGTAGTTATCGATAAGAATGCTCAGTCTACTTTGCCGGGTGCAACCGTTGTTATAGATGAGCAATTGCAATCGGTACTAACGGATGATAACGGTAAGTTTAGATTAGAAAAGATCCCTATTGGTAGACATCAGGTAAAAGTAAATTTTATTGGATACAAGGAAGTGAATATGCCGGTTCTTCTGAATTCGGCAAAAGAACTCGTTTTAACCATCGAGCTTGAAGAACAGTTTATAGAAGTAAAGGAAGTGGTTATAAGTGCATCCTCCGATAAAAGCAAGGCTCAGAACGAAATGGCAACCATTAGTTCCAGAACCGTAAGCATGGAAGAAAGTAATCGTTATGCCGGTACCCGAAACGATCCGGCCCGCATGGTAGCTAGTTTTGCAGGTGTTTCCGGTGGAAACGATACGCGAAACGATATTGTGGTTAGGGGAAATTCACCTACCGGAATGTTGTGGCGATTAGAAGGGGTAGATATTCCGAATCCCAATCATTTTTCTGTTAATGGTGCCACAAGCGGTCCTATCAGTATCTTAAATAATAACACATTAGCAAATTCCGATTTTCTTACATCAGCTTTTCCTGCCGAATATATTAATGCTTTGTCGGGTGTGTTCGATTTAAAAATGAGAAATGGAAATAACGAAAAAAGAGAGTTTGTTGGCCAAATTGGTGTTAACGGAGTAGAGGTAGGCGCCGAAGGCCCTTTTAGTCAAAAAAAATCATCTTCTTACATGTTTAATTTCAGGTATTCTAACCTGGTTTTAATGCAAAAGTTAGGAATCAATTACGGTTCTTCCAGTATTCCTTTTTATTACGATGGAAGTTTTAAATTAAATTTTCCTTTAAAAAATGGATCTATTTCCGCTTTTGGTTTGGGTGGAAAAAGTACCAGTAATTTGTATGCAAAAAATTATAAGGAAGGCGAAGAACTTTTTGGTTCCAGAAAATATAATTTTTTGTATGGTGGTAATATGTTGGCAAGTGGTGTAAATATAACTCGCTTTTTAAATAAGAAATCATACTTAAGACTTACTACAGCATTTAGTCAGGAGGGAACCGGCGCCCGAACCGACTCGTTAAATTCAGATTTAACTAAAGAATTTAAATTTAACGAAGAGCGTTATCTAAAGTACAGAACATCTTTAAACTTCACTTATAATATAAAGTTTAATAGTCGGGTTACGTTTAAAACCGGAGTGTTAAATGATCGTTACGATTTTAATTTTTATGAAAGAAGATATAACACGGTTTCGGGAGCTTATAAAGATCTTATATCTTCCAATGGATATACCTATCTTTCAAGAGCCTTTGCAGAGGGTATTGTGAAGATTACGCCTAAGCTTAATTTTTATCCGGGTATATCCTCTATTATGCTTCACTTAAATAATCACATAAAAATTGAACCACGGGCATCGCTGGTTTACGAAATAAATCCAATTACTAAGTTTTCGTTTGGTTATGGCAATCATAATCGTATGCAGGATCTTTCCCTGTATTTTGTTGAATCTTTAGCTCCTGCCGGTAATTATGTTAAAACAAATAAAAACCTCGATTTTACAGGAGCACATCATTTAGTAGCGGGCTACGACTGGTCATTTAATGAGCATGCCCGAATTAAAAGTGAGGTTTATTACCAGTGGATTTACCGCGCGCCTGTTGAACAAAAAATATCCTCATTTTCTTTTTTAAATGCCGGTTCGGGTTTTGGAATTCCAATGGCTGATAGTTTGGTAAATAACGGAAAAGGACGAAATTATGGAATGGAGCTCACTGTTGAACGTTTTTTTTATAAAGGTTGGTATGCATTAGGAACTTTATCGCTTTATGAATCTTTTTATTCTGGTAGCAATGGAATAGAATATAATACCGCGTTTAACGGGAATTATGTGGGTAATATTCTTGCCGGGAAAGAATTTAAATTAAACGATAAAAATTCTATTTCGCTTGACTATAAGGTAGTAAGGGCAGGCGGTAGGCGTTATACTCCAATTAATGAATACGAGTCTAAGCTAAAAGGGAGAACAGTGTATTACGAATCGTTTGCCTATGCACGTAGGTATTCCGATTATTTTAGAATGGATTTAAAAGTGGCTTACAAGCGCAATGGAGCTAAAACCACCCAGGAAATTGCCATTAGTGCCGAAAATTTAACCAACCATAAGAACCTATTTAACGAAGAATTTAACCCACAAAACGGAAAAATCACAAAAATTTATCAATTAGGGCTATTTATTGTTGGTTTTTACCGTATTAATTTTTAATTTAGTTTTAACACTATAAAGCAATAAAATGCAAAAAGAGTTAAAATTCATTTCCGAAACCATAACCAAAGAGTTATTGGCGCGGACTGGTGAAACACCCATCTTTATTTATAAAGGCTCTTTTACTTTTAATACTATAAACTCGCATCTAAAAGAACTTAAAAACGAATTAAACATGCATGTGTCTAATTTAAAAGTTCGTAAGCGAATGTATAATATTTTAGTTGAGTGTCTGGAAAACATAAATAAACATGCTTTGCGTTTCCCTAATCTGGATGCGAACGTGGGTCCTTATGGTTTTGTTATGATTACTGTTTTTGAAGAACACACTTATCAGGTTGTTCTTGGTAATTTTATACTTAATCATGAAGCTTTAAATCATAAAGAAAGATTGGAAACGGTTAATAATCTAGAAATGCCCGAATTAAAAGATTATTACAACAACATCATCAGTAATACTGAGATATCAGAAAGAGGCGGTGCTGGTTTAGGTCTTGTAGATATGGCCATAAAATCTGAAAATAAATTACGCTATCAAGTTTATGAATACGATAGCGAAAAGTCTCTCTTCACCTTAAATATAACTTTAAACGAAACAAAACAACTTGCATAAAATGGATGTATTAATTTTAGAATCAACAGAAAACACGCCAGGCATAATTTTAGATCACAACAAAAACTTCTTAGAGTTTATAGGAGAATCCCGCCCTGAAGACGTAAAAAAGTTTTTTACTCCAATTTTCGATTGGTTAGATACCTATAAAAATCATTTATATTTCCTTGCTGATAAATCAGGTTCAACCATAAATGTGGATTGTAATTTTAAAATGGAATATTTTAACTCCTCTTCTGCAAAGTATATTTTAGATTTATTTATGAAGTTGGGAGAAATTAATAAAGGTAATTCAAATGTTAATGTTAATGTAAACTGGCACTACAACGAAATGGATGAGGATATGAAAGATGCTGGTGAAGAATTTGAAAAACTTACAGGCTTAAAATTCAATTTGGTTGCTTTCGCCTAATTTATGTTCGATAGCTATAGTTACAGCGTTAACAATCGCTTTATAAAATATGTTCAGGTAGATACTCAGTCGGATGCGGA
>JBIICS010000259.1:0-6448 GCA_044238735.1 Bacteroidia bacterium | reverse complement strand
CAGTTAGAAAACGGAGGCAACCTAACCTATTTTTTTCAAAATAATTTCACTAGTTACATAGGTAGAAATGTAGTTGGTGGTTCAGCCTTCACCCTCGGTTATACCAAAAATAAAATTAATGTTAATATTGGTAATGTGGGAACTTTGGGTATTGGGGGTATGTCATTTACTAATGGTGGTGGTAGAGGAATTAATGCATCTTATCAAATCACTAAAAATCATCGTTTAGGGGCCTATTTTACTCGCGGCCCTCAATTTTTTAATCCATTTTTTGGTGTACAGGGCTTTGGTGGTTTTTATATTGGATCTTTTCAAAAATTACGTGTTGCCGCTTCGGCAGGTCATCTTTATAATAATATTGCAGATTTTAGAGCTGTAAGTTTTGGAACCAACTTAATGTATACGGTGGCTAAAGTTCATAATATTAATGCTGGTTTTAGTGGTCGTTATTTATATCAAACCGTTAATCCAACGGGCACACGTTTGGATTATAATGCTAATTTAAGCTACAACGGACAGTTTGGTAAATATATCAGAGAGATGCTTACTGTAAGATATTTAAGTATCGCGGCAGTAAATCCAAATCGTTTTAGATGGAATGTAATTCATCGAACACAGTTTAGTTATTTTAAGAAACTACCACTTAGCCTTAATAATAATTATTCTGAAAGGTTAGATTTTAGGAGAGTTGGACCCAATAATTTTCAATCTGTTTTCTCTCGATTTGTGGCAAACAATTTAAATACAGGTTTTCAGTTAAGTGATAATGCAATTATTTCGCCTAATATTTTTTATAATTTCATACAGCTAGGATCTCGCTGGGGGCATAGCAGAGGAGCAGGTTTAAGTTATAATTTTTTTAACACCGATACCCGGTTAAGATTTACTTATTTCGCTCAAGGTGGTTATAATTTTCTCCCTAGTTTAGGCACACCCAATACTTTCTTTTTCAATACTGCGGCCATGACTCAGTTCAGAACACTAACGTTTAATGTTCGATATACCTATGGAACTGGCGTTATGGACACTCTTAATACTTTTCTTACCACCAACTATCCACAAACAATTGGTATAAATGCAAGTTATCAATATGCTCTAAGAGATGAGCGGTTTTTGCTGATACCTTTCGTTAATTATAATTATGTTAGTGTAAGAAACCGACACAGTGTGGGTGTGTTCCCTGATTTTTACTTTTTCTCTCGTTCCGGTTGGCGGTTTAGATTGAGTGTTGGCTCTAATTTCAGTTTTAGTGAGCGTATCAATTTTAATGCTATTGTTCCTGTTAACAATAATAATAATCAAAATGAAAATAGATGGAGATTTTCATCTGGAATTAATATAACCGTGGGGGTAAGAAAAGCTTTTGGTATTCCAATACCCAAAAAATTAACTAAAAAGCGATTTGCTAGTCCTACATTTATCTGTTTTTATGATTTTAATGGAAATAAGGTTTATGACTTTGGAGAGTTATTGATTGAAAATGTTGTAATAAATGTTGGTGAAACTCAAGTGCTATCCAATGAGGATGGTAAATGTTTAATAGAGAACATCCCTGCTGGGAAATATAAATATTACGTTTTTTCACTTGAAGATTTGGGTACTTGGTATCCTGTTTACGAAGACTCATTATCGTTAACTGATGAAAAGAAAATTTATGTTCCTTTTGTTAAGGGAGTAAAAATTACAGGTAAAGTAGTTTTAGATCGTGAGAAATTTTCTAGTGAAGTTGAAAAAGATCTTAATCTAAGTAAAATAAAAATTATAGCAGTAGATTCGTTGGGTAAAGTTTATACCAGTGTAACAAATAATAATGGCGAATTTGATATTTTCGTTCCATACGGCAGATATGCTTTAAGTATGGATGAATCTATACTTTCAAGTGATCGATACAGATTGCTTCGAAATAACTATATAGTTGAATTAAAGGACGGTATAGATGGAATATTCCATACATTTTACATTGTTGAACGTAAACGTAAACTAGCAAAAAAGAAATTTGGATCTGATGGTAAGTTAATTGAAGAGGTAATAGAGGAACAGACGAAGCCAAAAAATGGAAATACCCCAACTGTACCTTCTAATAAAAATAAAACTGGTCAAACAGATAACAAGTCATCTAACGATTCAAAAGTTTTTAGTCCGAATGATGAAAATCCGGCTGATAATATAAAGGGTAAGACAGAAAAAACTAAACAAGATCAAAACAGTCCTCAAAAGACTCCTGGCAATAGTATCAATAAAGATGGGGCTGGATCCAAAGAGGCTTCTAACAAAAACGAATCTGCAAATCCAAATAAATCGCCAAATGATAGTTCTGTTGATAAATCTGGGGTAGACCCTAACAAAGTGAGGTTAGATCCTAAAGATTATAAGCCTGAAGAGTTGGAAAAAATGAAAGCAGAGTTTCTAAAGAAAACAATTTCATACACTGAGTTAAAAGGGACTATATTTACGGTTCAACTAGGTGCATTTGCTCTTCCAGTTAAGCCTGATGCATTTGATTTAGTTCCAGGTAATTTAATTAGCGAAAGATTGCCAAGCGGAATGATTCGTATCAGCTCTGGCCAGTTTAAAACTTACAAAGAGGCAGAGGATTACCAAAAATTCCTTTACAGTCTAGGTTATACAGCCGAGGATTATGTTGTTGCCTATGTTAATGGGAAATATAAAAATCCTGTTCAGGCAAAAAAAATAAAATAATTAAGTAACTCTTTTGTTTATTTTTCGTATGAGGATTTTAGGTGGTTGTTATATTTCACAAATCCCCATAAATTGAATCATTATAAGGCGCACATGTTAAGGTTTATTTTTAGTACAATGAAAACACTTTTTTTAAATTATCTAATCTATTTTAATCTTGGATGCATTGTAGCTTTTGCGTCCAGTAAAACGCTAATAAAAAATAATTTTGATAATTCTGTTCTGTCATTAAGTGAAAATTCTCATTTCTCTAATGGTGTGTCAGGCTTAATAAACCCAATTAGTCTGAAGTTTGAAGAAAATAGTGAGTTAATTTTATCACCTTCTGTATCCATCTCTACCTCAATTTCTGCTGTTTCTCCAATTTGCTCCGGTACTTCTTTAACGGTAACGTATGTGGCTGTCGGCGTTTACAATCCGGGTAATGTTTTTACTGCTGAATTGTCTAATTCAAGTGGTGATTTCTCAAGTCCAACCGTAATAGGAACAACCACCAGTACATCTAGTGGTACTATCAGTGCTACTATTCCTCTACTTACTTCATCTGGAAGTGGATACCGGATTAGAGTTGTGTCAAATAGTCCCGTTATTATTGGTAGTAACAATGGCTCTAATATCCAGATTAATGCAACTCCAAGCATTACCAGTGCACCAGATCAAAGTAGATGCGGATCTGGAACGGTTGTTTTAACAGCTTCTGCTTCACCTTCAGCAGGTACTACATATTCTTGGTATAGGGCATCTTCTGGTGGAACCCTTGTTGGAACTGGTTCGCCATATACTACCCCGGTTTTGCTTACATCAATTGGTTACTATGCCTATTATGTTGAAGCGACTAACAACGGTTGTACTTCTTCACCTCGTACTTTAGTAGATGTTAATGTTAATAATTTACCAACTGTAAGTTCATCAACTGGAGGAAGTCGTTGCGGCACAGGTTCTGTTAATTTATCAGCAACGGCAAGTGCAGGCACCATTAATTGGTATACAACTAATGCTGGAGGAAGTTCAATTGGATCAGGAAGTCCGTTTGCTACTCCCAGTATTTCAACAACTACTACTTATTATGCAGAAGCTTCAAATAGCGGCTGCCCCTCAGCAGCCCGGTCAGCCGTTACAGCAACTGTTAATGCTATTCCTACTATAAATTCTGTTACTGGAGCAACGGTATGTGTTAATGGCACTGCAAATTTATCTGCAACAGCCAGTGCCGGTACAATTAGTTGGTTTGCCAACCCATCAGGTGGCTCAGCATTAGCCACTGGAACATCTTTTACAACACCTTCTTTACCTTCAACAACCGATTATTATGTGCAAGCTGCAACGGCAACTTGTACAACTGCCTCCCGAACCAGTGTTACGGCTACTGCTGTAACAAATACTACAATAACAAGTGTTACTGGCGATTCTAGATGTGATGCCGGAACCTTAAATTTATCGGCTACCACCAATTTAGGAACAATTAGTTGGTTTGCTAATCCAACCGGAGGTTCTTCCTTGGGTACGGGAACAACTTTTACAACTCCAAGTATATCATCCACTACCATTTATTACGTTGAATCTAACGATGGAACGTGTACTACACCATCTCGAACTGCAGTTACTGCAACCATAACGTCAAACCCCAGCATCACAAGTGTATCAGGGGCCAACCGTTGCGATGCCGGAATTCTTAATTTGTCGGCAACGGCTAGTGCCGGAACCATAAGTTGGTATGCTAATCCTACTGGGGGAACCGCATTAGGAAGCGGAAACACTTTTACAACGCCTTCTATTTCCAGCACTACTAATTATTATGTAGAATCGGTCCTTGGTTCATGCACAAGCGCAACACGAACATTAGTTGTAGCTACTATCAATACTGCACCCACAATAACAGGTGTTACAAGTGCTTCCCGATGCGGTTCAGGTACGCTTAATTTGTCTGCAAGCGCAAGTTCAGGAACTATAAGTTGGTTCGCTAATCCAACAGGCGGAGTTGCTTTAGGCAGTGGAACCACATTTACAACTCCATCCATTTCATCAAATACTGATTATTACGTAGAGTCTGTATTGGGTTCATGTACTACTGCCACTCGCACAACAGTTACGGCAACTGTTAACACTACCCCAAGCATTACAGGCGTAACAGGAGCCAGCAGGTGTGATAATGGGACATTAGCATTATCGGCCACTGCCAGTGCTGGAACTATTAGCTGGTTTGCTGCTTCATCAGGGGGAACAGCTTTGGGAACCGGTTTAACATTTATCACGCCATCAATATCAATTACTACAGATTATTTTGTTGAAGCGGCAACTGCAACTTGCACGAGTGCTACCCGAACAACGGTAACAGCTAGTATTATTTCAACCCCCAGTATCAGTAGTGTTAGCGGTGCCAGCAGATGCGATGCCGGAACCTTAAACTTGTCGGCAACTTCAAGTGGTGGTACTATTAGTTGGTACGCTTCATCTACAGGAGGATCAGCTATAGGAACTGGAACAACATTCACGACTCCATCTATTTCCTCCACAACCAATTACTTTGCAGAGGTTGCAATAGCATCTTGTACCAGTTCTACTCGAACATCTGTTACCGCTACAATAAATACAACTCCCTCCATAACAGGTGTCTCAGGAGCCAGCCGTTGTGATGCCGGGACATTAAATTTGTTAGCTTCAGCCAGCGCTGGAACCATAAGTTGGTTTGCCAATCCTACAGGCGGTGTAGCTATGGGCACTGGAACAACTTTTACAACTCCCTCTATATCTTCTACTACAGACTTTTTTGTTGAAGTGGCAACTGCTACCTGCACAAGTGCTACTCGAACAGCTGTAACAGCAAGTATAAGTGGAACACTTACCGTTAATAGTGTTACTGGCGCCAGTCGTTGTGATGCTGGAACCTTAACATTATCAGCCTCTGCAAGTGCCGGAACCATCAGCTGGTTTGCATCCTCTAGTGGGGGTGTTGCTTTAGGAACAGGTAGCAATTTTACCACACCTTCTATATCAACAACTACTGATTACTTTGTTGAAGCGGCAAGTCCAACTTGTACCAGTGCTACTCGTACTACCGTTACTGCTACAGTAAATACAACACCCACTTTTACCGGTGTAACCGGTGCAAGTCGTTGCGATGCAGGTTCGGTAACATTATCGGCTACCTCCAGTGCGGGTAACATTAGTTGGTATGATGCTTCATCTGGTGGATCGCTCCTGGGAACCGGAACATCATTTATTACTCCATCAATATCTTCAACAACTAATTTTTTTGCTGAAGTGGCCACAGCCTCATGTACAAATTCTTCTCGAACTCTAGTAACAGCAACTGTTAATATAACACCAAGTATCAGCGCTACAGCTGGTGCAAGTATATGTGATAATGGAACGGTTATTTTATCTGCTACATCCACGGCGGGTAATGTTAATTGGTATTCTTCCTCTATAGGAGGATTGGTGTTAGGTAGCGGCACATCATTTACTACTCCAAGTATTTCTTCCACTACTAATTATTTTGCAGAAGCTGCAACAGCAACATGTACCAGTGCAACACGAACCATTGTTACGGCTACTGTGAATGCTTCACCCAGTATTGCAGGTGTTCTGAGTGCGAGTAGATGCGATGCCGGAACATTAAGCTTATCTGGCTCATCCAGTATAGGTGGTACAGTTAATTGGTATGCAGCATCATCGGGTGGAGGTATACTCGCTACCGGTGATAATTTTACTACTCCTTCTATTTCTAGTAGCACTAATTACTTTGTAG
>JBIICS010000037.1:0-21508 GCA_044238735.1 Bacteroidia bacterium | reverse complement strand
CTTTTCGAATACATGGGTACGCCAAACTTTACCGGTGGATTAAGTTATCTGGCATCTCCTAAAACAATTGTTTTCATTAAAGGCATTACGGGTCCTGCATTTGGAGCCAACGGCGATACTTACAAATACTTTTGGTCAGCTCAAGCCGGAGTACGTTTTACATTCGGAAAAAATCCAACTACTAAATCATTATTGATCGAACCTTCATTCTAATTTATTAAAAGAAAAATCATGAAAAAGAATATTCTCACACTCATATTTGCCCTATCCGTAGTCATATCAATCAAGGCACAGGACGTTTCAAGATCAAACAAAACAGGCTGGTTTATTACACCTGAAATTGGCGCTATGTTTTTAGAGGATCACGTTGGAAATTCAGTAGGCGCCTCATTTGGAATGAAGCTTTGGAAAAATAGGTTGAAAATCGGCATCAATGCCTACGGCAGAAGTGGCCCCATAAATCCCAAAACATTTAAAGTAGAGGCTTATAATGGACAAATCTATAAAGGAAGTAGCACCTTAACACTTCGTGCAGATTACGGAACAATTGGTCTTATGATTGCCCCAACCTTTAAGGTAAAAAATATAGAAATCGATGTACCTATCAGTTATGGTATGGGCGGAGGTGGATTTTATTTAGTAGGAGATGACAGAAATACACCCGATGGAGCAAGAGTTAGCGAATGGGAAAACAAACTCATGAATGGCGAAGATGCAGCATCTGGGAGTTGGTTGGAATTTGGTGTTAGAGGATTTTTTCCTACCAAAATAGAAGGGATTCAAGTTGGAGCGGGTGTTCATTACTCCATGGTTCAAGGATGGAAAACCTATTACGACCCGAGCGGAGAATTCTACAACAATAAATTCCGTGCTTCCTTGTTTGTGAATTTTGGTTCATATTAACCAATATAAATTTGATTTCAAGGTAAAAGTATGATGAAATAACGCCAGCTGGTAACAGCGGTTTTGCGTCAGGCGGGGTGCAGTGCTTCGTCTGACGCTTTTTGCTATATTTGAAGTTTCGTGCTTTGTATCAATTTTAGTGCTAAAAAGCCCACCCGAAATCAAATCCGCAAAACGTTAGTGGCAACCCCATTGGACGACTCTAAAACAATTGAACAGACTTCAAAACGAAGGACAAACTCCCGACCCTTAGCAAAATAAAATGAGCTGCAACACGACCACAAGCCAAAACAGATTTCAGCACATTTTAATTTGCCCGACAAACGATAAAAGTTATCCGCACGATTAAACCTTCTAACAAAATTTCAGTCAAAGCAACATGAGAAAATTTTTAAAGAAAATGCTGCGGGTCTTTATGCAAATTAGACTGCAATCCATAATTTTATTGTTGACTACTTTTATGACAAGGAGTTATGCTCAACAAATACCTTACTCATCAGCTATTCCCAACACCAACTTTTATTACCAAATGGTGGACACCATAGTAAGACAGGGACTCAGAAATGCAGGTTCTCCAGCTGACATATGGGTGGAAAACTATGGTCAATCTCTTTTTTCAAGTTTCGGACTTCAAAGTATTACCACCCAATCCATTCCCATTAAAAGCTGGCAGGTTAATTCATGCAATCTGAAAATAACATCTAATTCAGGAACCCAAACCTTAAGTATATTCCCTCAATTGTTTGTTGATTGGTCTGATACTCTAACGGGTTCTTTTATTCGTTTTGACAGCACTACGGCTTTAAACTCCGTTACCGGTAAAATTGTGATTGTAAATTACAAACTTGACCCATTTGCGCCTGCTGCATTTCAGCCTAATGTAGTTTATACATATGACCCTGATAACAATATTAATAACACCATACACCCGCAACCCATTCCGCACCGCTCCAATGCGGCTGGTGTAATTATCAGTCAAATTCTATCGCACCAACCCAAGGCGGTTATTTGTGTCTTAAATAATTTTTACAATACCGACAAACTTTGGGGCTTGTATTCTAGAACTGACAGTATATATGACATACCTTGCTTTTGGATGAGTCGTAACAATGGGCAACTTCTAAATACTGCTTTAAATAATGACCCTAATTCAACTTTATCAGTACAATTTAATACGCAAGATAATCCTGTTAATACAAAAAATGTTTATGGCGTTTTGCCCGGCAACTCTTCGCAATACATTGTTTTTAACTCACATCACGATGGCCAATTTTATGGCGCCACAGAGGATGCAGCAGGCATTTCTTTAGTAGCTGCGCAAGCTAAATATTGGTCGCAAGTACCACTATCGCAACGACCTTACAATATGGTTTTTTTATGGGATGCTGCACACTTAAAGCAAAGTGTAGGTTCGGAGTTTTTTGTAGATAACACGCCAAGTATTATTAATCAAACCCTTTTATGTTTTACACTAGAAACACCATCGTTAGAAGGCAGGGTTTTAAATGGAAATTTGATAACCCTAAACAGACCAGAACCCAGATGGTTTTACACATCCGACACTTTAAGTTTAAGAAGCTCTTTGTATCAGTTTGTGCAGCAAGAAGATTTAAGAAGAACCTATGTAGCCCCACCAACTTTAAATGGTCCCTCTCCTATTGGGGACAGCCATGCCTTTTATGATGCAGGTATTCCTATTGTAGCTCATCTTTCTACACCTGTTTGGTATATGGCAGCAGCCGATAGCACCGATAAGTTAGATACTGCGAGCATGAATAAAATTACCCGAACTGTTATTCGCATGATATGGAACATGCCAAACATTACAGGTATTCCAAGTTTTGAGGAAAAGGGACTAAAGATATTTACGAATCCATCAAACACCTTTGTAACGATTCAAGGTTTAAAGCCTGATTTTAAAGGAACTTATCGCATCATCAATTTAGCGGGTATTGAAATGAAACAGGGAAACATTGGTTCTTCTGATGCCGAGGTAATTCAAACATCCTTGCTACCAAATGGGATGTATCTGCTTATTGTAACAGACAACAGTGGTAGCAATATAGCTGTAAATCGTTTAATCAAAAACTAATTCAACATGAAGTTATTTTACTCCTTACTACTTATAATTGCTTCGATAAATCTTCAAGCTCAATGTTTGATAGATTCAAGTATCATTGCAATTAAAAACATTACTGTAATTCCAATGACGGACACCCTTACAGTTTTGAATAATAAAACCGTTATCATTCAAAATAAAGTCATTACACAAATTAGCGATACCAATTTGGTTTCAATTCCTTCAACAGCACATGTAATCAATGGAAGCGGTAAATATCTTATTCCAGGCTTATGTGATATGCATGCTCATTTACTACAACGCAATGACGCCATTTTAGAATTAGCAAATGGTGTAACTACTGTATGCAATATGCACGGTGAGCCTTGGCATATAACTTTTCGTGACAGCATCAATGCTGGGCAGGTTTCAATGTACTCAAACAAAATTTCATCTCCTCGAATTTATACATCTGGACCTATAATGAATTATATGGGGCATCCGTTTTTTAACCCTCCTGCCATTCAAAATCAAACACAGGCAAATGCAAGTTTGCAAAGTCAGGATGCTATCGGTTATGATTTTTACAAAACATATACCTATCTAACTAATGGTGTTTTTAACGCTATTCAAAATCATGCAGTTACAAGTGGAAAATTTATTAAAGGACATGGTAATGATTGGATTGGTGCTGCCAACATCATCAATTCAAATCAAAAGTGTATTGAACATTTATGGGGTTATCTTCCAAACGACACGCTTGACCCAATTGAGCAGGCATTAGAAGATAGCACGATCTCAAAAGGCAAGTGGAATTGCCCGACACTGATTGTAAGATGGAACAAAGAACACATGGATTCCATCAGAGCTAATGAACCCTCTTATGTTCAGTATGCTTGTCCATCGTCATTATTGAATAATTGGCGAAACACTACATCAAATCCTCAGCAGTTTTCTAATGTTAATGAATACAAAAAACTACTAAAACGCCTTTATCAAAATAATGCAAAACTTATGCTTGGCACAGACAACATCACTCCTTATTCAGTGGCTGGGTTTGCCGTTCATCGTGAACTGGAAATTTATGTTGAAGCTGGATTAAGTCCACATCAGGCATTGACATTAGCTACGGCAAAACCTTATCAATTTTTACAAGAGTGTGGCTTCGGCAACAATGCTGGTACAATAACTATTGGCAAACGTGCTGACTTAGTAATATTGAATCAAAATCCGTTATTGAATATCAGCAATACACAAGCTATTTATGGGGTTATCGGGAATGGGAGTTATTACTCTTCTTCATGTCTTCAAATTTTACTTTCAAATTTGGCTTGCAATAATACAGTTGGTAACAATGAAATTCATGCAGATGAAGAAACATTAGTTATTAGCCCCAACCCTGCACAAACAATATTGAACATAAATGGACTGCCGGAAAATGGTAAAGGTGAGATATGGCTAATCAATCAATTGGGGCAAATCATACTCAAATCAGCATTTGTTAAGCAATTATCTACTGAGTCTATACCTTCAGGAATCTATTATATCTTAGCCCATGACGGGCATACTTATTACAGTCAAAAATTTGTGAAGAAATAATATGCATGTATTCTTTAGAAATACCACTTTAGCAATGAACATTTTTTTGCCAAATTTTTTAAATGCTCAATCCTTTAATCCGACATTAGCTTTTCTGCTGCAACTGAAATAAGTCAATATCAATACCACGATAAAAAAGAAGTGCATCCACTATCACTGATTTAGTAAAAGTGAAGCTTTAATACTGTTTAAATACATTTGAGTCAATCAAAATTTGGCTCTCCAAATATGATTTAAATGAAAATCGCCTATTTAGCCAAGTCCGAAAACGTTAACTAGAACCTTATTAAACAAACTTTTAATAATTGAACAGACTACAAACGAAGGACAAACTCCCGACCCTTAGCAAAATAAAATGAGCTGCAACAGGACCACAAGCCAAAACAGATTTCAGCACATTTTAATTTGCCCGACAAACGATAAAAGTTATCCGCAAGATTAAACCTTTTAAAAAAGTTTAAGTAAAAGAAATATGATCAGATAATTGCCAAAACACTTCGGTTATTGGAGCTATTTAGCTTGTTGGGGATATAAAAATATATCTAGAAAAATAATTTGTCGTGAAAAAAAATATGAAGTCAACTATATTATAGTTGTAAAAAACTAATCAATTACTATTTTATAATTACTATGTTCATTATTACACGTAGCACTTACAAAATAAACACCAGGAGGTAAATTACCAACTTCTTTTAACGTATATATTTCATTTGAAATTAATACGTGTTTTTTAGCATAGAATTTTTTACCCACTACGTCAAACAATTCAAGCAATACATTGCTATTTTCCTCTCCACTTAATTTAATTTTTATTTGATTAATATTTCGGGCAAGGGTAGGATAAACATACATAGAGAAATTTTCTCTAGGAATAAAATTCACACTCGCTATTCCATAATCATGAACAGTTCCATCAAAATCAGTTTGAGTAAGTTTGTAATAAGAAACTCCCGAAAATGGCTCCATATCATACAATTCATAGTTTCTAATATTACTGGTGTTACCAGACCCTTTAACATTATTTAGAAGATTGTAATTAATACCATCGTTTGATTTTTCTACAGTAAAAAAATCGCAATTAATTTCTGAGGAAGTTATCCAATTTAGTAATACAACTTTATTTTCAGTTTCTGCAGTAAAGTTAACCAGTTGAACTGGAAGTGGCGAAGTAAATCGTTTAGCTTTAGCTATCCCAAATCTGGAAAAAGAAGTAAAACCTGTTTTTTGAGCAAATCCGTCTCCGATATTTGTATTTGTAACTACTCGACCAGGGCCACTATTTGGAATAGTTGTACTCGTTTCAAAAGAACTCCAATCATTATATGAAGTAGAATTATCATTACGCTTAACAACTGCAAATCGGTTATCATCAGCACTGGTAAGGCCGGTGTTGGCCACATAAAGATTAACACCATATGATGAACCTGAAGAGGGTGTTGCATTTGGTGTTAGTTTCCACTCAGCGGTAGAAACAAAATCGCTTAATGGTGTACCCAGTTGAATAACTTTAGTTACGGTGTCTAAAAACGCATCGCTTTCCGCTCCAGATTCTATAATGCTCCTAACGCTGGCATCAATAAAACTAACGCCGTTTAAACTACTGTTAATTAAATCACATTTTTTGTAATTGGAAACACTGGTACCATCACCTATTGGAAATGCATAGGTTGAAGTATTAGAAGAAATACTTCTTCTTAAATTACCATTTATAAAACTAGCTGAACCAACAATGTGTAATAAACTATCCGCCTGAGAATTATTTAAATGAAAAGTATTTATTCCTGTAGATATTATTCCACTTGTTAAGGTTAATGAAGAAGAACAGGTTACATTGTTATTAAGAGTTATTCCAGCCGCAGATGTATTATTAACAAGTAATCTAAAAAAAGTATTATTTCCAGAAATACTTTGTGCTGATGATCCATTAAAACTAACGGTATTGGTATTTGGTGTAAAAGTCCCATTGTTGTTCCAGTTACCGCTTACAGACAATCTAAAAGCACTAGACCCATTTAATATTAAGTTAGAACCAGAGTTATTGGTTAAATTTCCAATAACCGAACTTGTATTGGTTATGGTAGCTGTTTTTGGATTTGTGGTATTATCAATTATTAAGTTAGGCATTGAACCTTCAATATTAAAATTGCTTCCAGAGGCAGTGCTAGCATTTCCAATATTTAAAGTACCCCCTGTTATAGTTACAGTGGTAGCTAAATTTCGGTAATCGCTTTTAGGAGAACCCGTTGAAGGATTTATAATGTTAATGGTGCCGCCCGACATACTGAAACTACTATTACCAGTTATGTCAAGGGTCCCAAACGTGCTAGATGTATTTGTATTAACACACAGATTTAAAGTACCCGCAGACTGATTAAAACTGCTACCGCTCCCAGAATGCACTAACCTACTGGCAATATTAACAGTAGCAGCTCCATCTATTATAAAACTGGAGTTGCTTTGATTAACTAACGAATTTCCAGATCCATTTCCAATATTTGCAGTACCAGTGCTAACTCTAAAAATACCATTGTTTGTTAGTGACGCCCCGTTAAGAGTAAACGTACCCCCATTTACATGAATTCCAGAATTTACTCCTATTGTTGGACCTGCTGAAGTTTTAATCCATGAGCCACCACTTTGTATTCTCAATAAACCATTTCGAAGATATAGATATGCGGTATTGGATGATTGTGTAATAGTTCCATTTACATCTATAGTGGTTGAAGTACCTGAACCCTTGTTGAAATTAACAATATGAAAGGTAGAATTTCCATTAATAGAAATATTGCCGGATCCGTTGAACGAAACTCGACTAAAACCACAGTTAAAAGTTCCGTTGTTTGTCCAACTACCCGAAACATTTAATATTCCCAATGTGTCCATACCATTGGTTCCACCCATTGTTAATGAGGCACCTGATTCAATAATTAGGTTATTACAAAATGCAGTACTAACATTATTTATACTTGGAAAATTTGAAATCCCACAAATAGAACTAGAAGCTGGTATAATAATATTAGGTGGAGAAGAAATTAAAGGTGCGGAAGCTGGTATCGAAAAAGCAGATCCGTTAAACAATAGCCAATTTGATGATGTATTCCAATCGCTACTTGCAGAGCCTCTCCAAACACAATCTCCGTTGCTTAGAGCGCTAACCGTGGTAGGATTATTAACAGTTACCGAGTTTACAGAGCTTACGCTGCCATTGCAACCGGGAGCATTGGCAATTACAGTAAAATTAGTATTAGAGAACAAACTTGAACTGGCTTGTGTTTCGTTAGTTGATGAACTGGGAGCACCTGTTCCACTCCAAGTGTAAGTATAATAGGAGGCATTTGGAAAAGTACATCCACTAAAAGTAGCGTTAGCGCCCGTTAAAGCATTTGTATTACCGTTAAGTGGTAAATTAAATATTAAATTAGTTGAACTTACAGGGACCTCTAAATACATATTGGAAGAAATTTCAGCGGCTGTACGAGCCGAACTCCATACTCTAATATTATCTATATCTCCCGCAAAATAGCCATAGGTTCCTCCAGAAACTCCACAGCTAGGGAACGTGGGCCGCAGAGAACTTAAACCGGTTTTAATGAGCTGACCATTTATATACAAGGTAGGGACATTAGACGAATGAACGATTGCAATGTGAGTAAAAGTTGAATTAGAAATACTTACTGCTTGAGATAGCGTAACAGGGTAGTGAGCAGATCCATGTTGAATAACTTCAACACCATTTGTACCAATTGAAACACCGATACCACCGGTAAAGTCTCCTCCATGAACAGGGTTAATAGCTAAAGAGTATTCAGTTAAAGGTTGAGTAAGCGGACCTGAAATACCTGAGTTAGTTTGAGGATGCAAAACAATTGTTTTGTTTGGTTTAACCCAAAATTCTATGGTGTGATTGTTTTGTGTGCTGTTAAAGCTTGGACTAGAAATAAGCTGTCCTGAGGCATTCGTAAAGCGGGCAACCTGCAAACTGGGCGCTAAATTTGAGGCGGTTAAATTTACAGGGCTGCCTATGCAAACGGGTCCATTATTGGATACAGTAGCGGCAGGGATGTTTCGGGTACTAATGTTAACATCATCAGTAGATGAACAGCCGTTATTACTAACCGTTAAAGTGTAGGTGGTGTTAGATGTTGGACTTGCTATCGGATTAGCAATGTTACTGGCACTTAACCCTGTGCTCGGCGACCAAGAATAATTGAGAGTATAAACCGGATTAAATGTAATTCTCCAATTATCTAAAGTACCTATATCTATCACATAATCATCTACAACTTTAAGTGTCCAAGTACCATCAGCAGGGCCGGTTAGAGAACTAAATGGTTGTTCCGGTGAAAATGTACCTGTAAACGGAGCAGAACCGGTTGTTATGGATGGTCCAGAAGTAGAAAAAACAGTATTTATAAAATTATCGCCCGAGCCACCATTGTCAGAGGTTAAATCAATAAAACTTCCGTTAGGTGCAATTAAGGTGATGTCTAAATCTGCAGTAAAAGTATGGGTAATATTTAGGGTAATACTGGATATTTGGTTTGCATTTAAACCCGAGTTGGAAACAACCAGAGAGCTACTATAACCAATAGGATCATCGTTTGGTATATTTCCTATTGGTGCTGTGCTTACAGAAAAAGAACCGGAAGGAGGATTTGCAGTCCCGTTTAATTGCGCCGAACTACCCGCACATATTGCAGCATCAACACCTGCATTAACACTAGTGGGGGGTGAGTTAACAATAATGTTAAGTAATCTGTTGGTGCCATTTCCACATGAATTACTGGGCGTTACCGTTATACTGCCAGAATTACTTGCACTCAAGTTTACGCTAGATCCACTTCCTGTTAAGGTACCTGCTCCACTATAAGTCCAAGCGTAACTAACTCCCGAAGTATTGATTATGCTGAATGTGTTACTTGAATTCAAACATACCGAAGACGGCCCACTAATAGCACTAGGCTGTGAAGGAAGGCTAATAGGATTTACTGCAATAGTATTTGAGGAATTTAGAGATCCACAACTATTGGAGCGCGAGCAATTAACGTTTCCGGTAGATGCCCCCACGGTAACTACACATGTTTGAGTTCCTTGTCCGCCTGTAATCGTCCAACCGGAGGGAAATGTCCAAGTCTCAGTACCAGGAGCAGAAGTTGCTGTATAAGTTTGAGAGGTACCCACACAAGGAGAACTAGGACCTGATATGGTAAAAGGTGAGGGTAGACTACCTGAATTTATAGTTATATTTCCTGTAGTAAAGGCAGTATTTCCGGGACCGCAACTGCCCGAATTCCAACCAAACCAACAATCACCCTCTAATACCACATCAAAGGTTAATCTATTGGTTCCGGCAGATAACAATGTTCCATAAACAGGACCAACGGTAGCATTTGAAGCGGTTAATGTTAGATTATAGGTTGCAGTAGCACCTGCAGCTAAATTTCCAGCATCAACCCTAACATGATAGTCATTCCAATTGGAACCGTTAGTATTCCATTTAACACCAATGTTAAAATCTCTTCCTCCACCATCAGTCCATGCTTGAGTGCCGACGTTTTTAATAGTAACTGAAATTGTTTTGGTTTCACCAGGGCACCATGCAGCGGTTGCATTAGCACTTACTGAGAGGATTTGGGCAGAAAGGGCTATTGCCGTTGAAGTGACTGAGATATTGTCCAATTGCCATTTAGGTCTGTTTCCTGATCCCCCTGTTTGTCCGTTGTTCCAAACAAAAAATCTTAAAACTACAGTACTTTGATTGTTTAAGGCCGCTGGCAAAGTTATTGATGATAAGGTTCCAGATTCAGCTGAACTGTTATTGAAAATTCTTGGAATAGTATAGCCTGTTATGTCTGTAAAGTTAGAGCCACCATCTATACTATACTGAATTTTTAAATCAGAGCTTCTTGGTGATGTTTGGGCAGTATTGACAACTTTTGACCAATCAAAAGATAAAGTTCCTGCCGTTCTTCCTGAAAAGTTTAACAATAAATCAGTCGCACCAGTATTCGTTGATGTTGCAAGTATGATTAATGATTGCGTGCCTCTTTGAACTCCCCCAGTTGTGTTAGATACAAAAACTGCTACATTGTTAACTGATGAGCCTGATGCATTTGCGGCTACTTTCCAATTATCCGCTCCTGAACCAGCCGCATAATTATCTGTCCAATTAGTCATGTCCGCGAAATCTTGATAATAATTTCCTGAAGACATAGAGTAATAGGTCTGAGCCGAAACACTGTTTAATAAGATTAAAAATGCGGGAATTAATGCAAAAGAAAGAGCATTAAATTTTTGAACTTTTGAAAAAAAAGAACAAATATTGTTAAACCTTGATTTTACAGATAGAAGATTTGAGCTGATCGAATTGGAATTTATATGTTCAAGGTTTAAGATCATTGTAAATTATAAAATCAATCTGTTAAACTCATTTATATTTTATTACGCACGGAATTTATAAAAGTTTATTTTTTTAGACTAAATCACTTTTATTTTCGACCAATAAAAAATTTGGTCTGCAAATTAAATTCAACAAAACTAATTTAGCCCGTAAATTTTCTAATGTCAATAGATTTAATCGCTATTTAATTTCTATGTAGTTGTTAATTTTTTTAAAGTTTTGACTTACAGCTTGATAAAATATCAGAAAATATAAATAAGCATTTACTTTTATTTGACTGAAGATTCCAATTTTATGTGGTGCTTATTGTTAGATAAACCTTTTTTGTTAATTAGTGATTATAATTTGCCGTAATCAGTTTTTAAGTATCAGTGGGTAGATTTTTTTCTTCCTGCGTTGGTCCAGAATGAGCTTTAAAGATGCCCTATTTTTGTTGGTATAAGGCACCAGTGAAAATATGTACACGGTTTTTGAACGGTAAACCACCTTTTTTGGTCCATTTTCAGCCTTAAAATGGACTTTTACAGAAAGCCTAAAAAATAAAAAAGCCTTTAAAACAATCGGTTTTAAAGGCTTCAGAGTTTGTGGGCCCACCTGGGCTCGAACCAGGGACCACCTGATTATGAGTCAGGTGCTCTAACCGACTGAGCTATAGGCCCTCTATCGGTTTTGATAGGGCGCAAAAATAATCAATATCACCGAAATAAAAAATTTTCGGCCAATTTTTATAGTTTAGCGTTTATGAATCATATAAAAAACATCATTTTTGACTTGGGTGGAGTATTAATAAACTTGGATTATCCCGCAACTGAAAAAAAATTTAATGAATTTGGCTTATCCAACTTTAACGAGCTCTTCACGCAAGCTAAACAAAACCAACTATTCGACTTATATGAAACAGGGAAGATTAGCAGCGATTTTTTTATCCATGAAATCATAAAATTATCTAACTATAGTCTAAATGAAGAAAAAATTAAAGAGGCTTGGAATGCTATGCTCCTTGATTTTCCAATTGAACGAATAGAATTTTTAGAATCCCTAAATAAAGATTACCAAATTTTTCTGTTGAGCAATACCAACGAAATACATATTCAATCATTTAAAGAAATACTGAACACGAATATAGGGTATGATCGATTTTTAAATTGCTTCAAAAAGGTTTATTACTCATATGAAATAGGGCTTAGAAAACCACATGCCGAAATTTTCGAATTTGTTTTAAACGAACAAAATTTATTGGCTTCCGAAACTATTTTTATTGATGATTCGGCCCAACATATAAAAGGCGCAGAGAGTTGCGGAGTTAAATCTTATCTATTAAATACCCAAAACAATAATGTAATTAATCTAGTTTATAATTTGGGTTTATGAGCGCTGAACGAAAAGAAAAATATTTTATAGCCATTGTCCCTCCCGAACCAATTAAAACTGAGCTCCAGCAATTAAAGCAAAATTTTTACAACCTTTATAATACCAAGGGCGCCCTCAGATCTCCGGCGCACATAACCCTTCATATGCCCTTTGAATTTAAAGAAAAAGAAGAAGAGAAAATAAATTCATTTTTAACGTTATTCTGCTCTAAATACAGTCCTTTTGATATTTCAATAAAAAATTACAATTGCTTTGAACCTCGTGTAATTTTTGCCGATGTGACAAAAAACGAATCTCTTTTTTACTTAAGAAATAATCTAATTCATGAAATTAGACCTTCCTTACAAATTTTAAATGCAGACTATAAGGGTTTAGGGTTTCATCCGCACATTACACTCGCCTTTAGAGATTTAAAAAAAACAGCCTTTTATGAGGCTTGGAATAAATATAAAGATGAAAAAATAGAATTCTCATTTAAATGTTCTAAAATAACACTCTTAAAACATCAGGAAAATTACTGGAAAGAACACCGCGAGTTTTTACTGGTAGCTAAAGTTTAAAAACTCTAAACATCATTATGGTTCCGAGTAAGGCAATACCAATGCTCGAAATAATCGTAATTCGGTGAAGAATTAAAGGGGTAAGTCTCTTACGAATTTTAACTGCGGCATATATTTTTAAAAAATCAACTAGCATGTATGCTGATATACAAGCCAAAAAATACAACAGTATTAAAAAACCTTCGCCATCAAATGTAGTTACCGCATAACCAGTGCTGGCAATCCAGAAAAATATTACAAAGGGGTTGGTGATGTTAAGTAAAAATCCCTTGCTAATTAATACATATGGATTGGTAGCTTTTAATTCTATTGGTTTTTGCTCTTTCGGTTTTTTATTAAATAAAGGGATTACACCGGTAATAATTAAGATTAAACTCCCAAGTATTCCTAATGGTTTGGAGTATGTTGGATTTAAAAATATGGCTGCTGTGCCAATATAGCTTAGCCAGATATAAAAAACATCACCGGCAATTACACCAATATCCAAAATCAACGCTTGTTTTGCGCCTTGTTCAATACTAACGCGCAGTAACAAAAAAAATACAGGACCAATTAAAATACTTAGTAATAATCCTAATCCGGTTCCATGAAGTATAGCGTCGTAAATTCCCAAAATAAATTATTGACGATTTTTAATAAAACTTAACCAATCGTTTAATTTTTCACCTTTTAAAACACGCGGGAATTTACTTTGCGACCCAATTTTTCCTTGCTTTTGCATAAAATCATAAAAGGTACTTACGGGTAATACGGTTAACAACACCTCTCTAAGGGCCGATTTTCGCTCAACGGCATAATCATCGTTTAATTCTTTTAAATGCAAATCGATAAGTATTCTCAATTTTTCGGTATCTACGAATTCGTCGCAGGCCACATACCAGTGGTGCGCAAAAAATCCATCATGCGGAACACCGGCAACCGTAAATTCTGGAATTGATACGTTAAGTTTTTCAGCAGCCATGTTTAATCCTTTAGTCATGTTATCTACTGATAAGTGCTCCCCACATAAACTTAAAAAGAATTTTACT
This sequence comes from Bacteroidia bacterium, assembly GCA_044238735.1. Lineage (GTDB taxonomy): Bacteria > Bacteroidota > Bacteroidia > UBA4408 > UBA4408 > JBIICS01. Next base: position 7,588 of record JBIICS010000037.1, on the reverse strand, counting down.
CTGCCCGTAATTATAATCTCATTCCGTTCCAGATTTACAAACCTAACCGTGTCTCCAATTAAATAACGATAGGCGCCGGAAACAGTTGTTAAAAGGATGGCGTAATCTTTTCCCTGCTCTACCTCCTTTAAAGTTAGTGCTTTTGCATTTGGATTTATTCTGCCATCAGCATCAAAGTTATCTTCATTAAAGGGAACAAATTCAAAAAATATACCCTGATTGGTTACTAACTGCATTCCAACAGAATCGGGTCTGGTTTGATAGGCAATAAAACCTTCGGAAGCCAGATAAGTTTCAATATATATCAAAGGTTTTGCAACTAACTTATCAAAGGCTTTTTTATAAGGTTCAAATGCCACTCCCCCATGCATGTATACGGTTAAATTAGGCCAAATATCATGTATGGTTTTAACGTTGTAATGTTTTATAATTTGTTCGAACAACATTTGTACCCAGGCAGGAACACCGGCCACAAAAGCAATGTCCCAGTTTTTGGCATTTTCCACCATTTTCCGGATTTTAATGTCCCATTCGCGTTCACGTGAAATTTGTGATCCGGGTTTGTAAAAGCGATTAAACCAGAAAGGCAAATTACTGGTTGTAATTCCAGATAAATCACCTTCAAATCCGCCTGCATTCTTTTTTAAATCGGTACTTCCCCCAATCATCAACCAACCTTTTGTAAAAATATCTTCGGGTAAATCAAAATAGGCCAGAGCAGTTAATTGCCTTACACCGGTTTTACGTAATACACTTAACTGATCTTTGGTAACCGGAATGTATTTGGATGCGGCCCCACTGGTTCCGGAACTTAAGGCAAAATACTGGGTTTTACCCGGCCAGCAAATATCTTCTTTTCCGTTTACCGATTTATGCCACCACCTGTCATAAATTAAATCATAATCAAACAAAGGAACTATCTTCTGAAATCCTTTTACAAAATCTTTAGTTTGTATTAAGGATTGAAAATGGTAATGTCTTCCAAACTCGGTATCTGCAGCGGTAGTTAAAATGCTTTTTAAAACTGCTTTTTGCTTCGTATAAGTGTTTCTCCTTAACTTAAGCTTATCTAATTGTTCATTAACAGAATCCAGGGTTTTTCTTAAGCTTACCGCCTTTTTTAATATGTTTCCCAGTATTGGCATTTACAAATACTTTATGAAATCATTTTTAAATATCCTATTTCTTTTTCCTCTAAAAAACGGTATTTACCACGCGACAAATCTTTTTTGGTTAATCCTGCAAACGAAACACGATCCAGCTTAACTACCGTGTAACCCAGGTGTTCGAATAAACGACGAACAATTCGGTTTTTACCCGAATGAATTTCTACACCAACCTCTTTTTTACTCTTACTGGCAGAGGCGTATGCAATATTATCAACTCGAGTTAATCCATCTTCCAGTTCGATGCCTTCGTAAAGACTTTCCATATCTTCTTTACTAACATTTTTATCTAAAGTGACGTGATATACTTTGGGAATACCGTGTTTAGGATGAAGTAACTTTTTGGTTATTTCCCCGTCGTTGGTTAAAAGCAGAACTCCCGTAGTATTTCTGTCTAACCTACCTACCGGGTAAACGCGTTCTTTACATGCGCCTCTTACTAAATCCATAACCGTTCGGCGTGCCTGAGGATCATCTGTAGTTGTAATATAGTCTTTGGGTTTATTTAAAAGCAAATAAACCTTGCGTTCTGTTCTGATTTTTTCGCCCCCGTATACAACTTTGTCGCCCGGCATAATTTTAAAACCCAATTCGGTTATAACCTGACCGTTAACTGTAACTACTCCGGTTTGAATTAAGGTATCCGCTTCTCTACGCGAGCAAATACCGGCATTGGATAAATATTTATTTAAACGGATAGAACCATCGTCAACTTTTGCTTTTTCCTGCTTTTTATGAAAGGATTTACGCTCTTGTTTTTTTTCTCTAAAATCGCGCTTTGGCGTTTTATCATTTGCAGAATCTTCTCCGTAAAAATCATCCTCATAATCTCTGTCCCTTCTGGAACCAAATCCTTTTTCTTCGTCGTAATCAAAGAATTTTTTAGACGATCCTCTTTTTGAAGTTTCAAAGTCGTTTCCGGAATTTGATTCGGTGGTTCTGGATTTATAGGGTCTTTCATCACCGAAGTTTGTGCGCGGTTTTCTGGATGAAGGTTTGGCATCAAAATCTCCCTCTCTCCTTCTATAAGGCTTTCTATCGCCCGAATCTTCGTATCTTTTGGAAGATGGTCTGGAATCCGAATCACCTTCTCTCCTTCTATAAGGCTTTCTATCGCTCGAATCTTCGTATCTTTTGGAAGTTGGTCTGGAATCCGAATCACCTTCTCTCCTTCTATAAGGCTTTCTATCGCCTGAATCTTCGTATCTTTTGGAAGTTGGTCTGGAATCCGAATCACCTTCTCTTCTTCTATAAGGCTTTCTATCGCCCGAATCTTCGTATCTTTTGGAAGATGGTCTGGAATCCGAATCACCTTCTCTCCTTCTAAAAGGCTTTCTATCGCCCGAATCTTCGTATCTTTTGGAAGATGGCCTGGAATCCGAATCACCTTCTCTTCTTCTATAAGGCTTTCTATCGCCCGAATCTTCAAATCTCTTTTTAAATGGACGAACGTTGGAATCATTATCTCTATTACGAAATGATTTTGTTTCTTTTCCATCAACTCCTTTATTAAATCTTCCTTTAGACTCAAAATTATCCGATTTACCAAATGACTTTTTGGGTCTATCATTAAATCCTTTATCTAAACGATCTGAACTTCCTTTTTTATTAAAACTACTTGTTGAACCCGATTTAGATGATGTTGGTCTTTTACCATCCTGTTTTCCAAACCCACTTCGTTCCGAATTTTTTCTTTCGTTTTTCCCTCTTGAGGAGCTACTCCTTTTTTCTCTCATTTTCAGTTATATGTAATTACAAATATAACATTTAAAAAGGGTAAAAAATGAAAGTTTGATTAATGCCCTTAAACGGATATATCGCTTTACTAAAACGCTTCTTGAATCCACTCTATATCATGGTTTAAATCCTTATCGAGGTAAATCGAAATAACATCAAAACGTAGCTCAATATCCAGATTATTTTTTTCAATATAATGCTCGGCAGCCCTAATAATACGATCTTGCTTAGCTTGAGTAATAGTAATATCGGGGCTTCCAGTATATCGGTTCTTACGTGTTTTAACTTCAACAAATACTAATATATCATCCTTTTTAGCAATTAAATCAACTTCTAAATGGCCGTGTCGCCAATTTTGGCATAGTATCTGATAATTATATTTCAAAAGAAAGTCAGCGGCTAATTTTTCACCCTCTAAACCTAAAATTTTGTTTTTCAATTTTTTTAGTTTGAATTGTCTAAAATTAGTACATTAGTAAAACTTAAAATTAAATTATGATGAATTTATTGAAAAAAGCCTTCTTACTCGCTGTAGTTTCAGGCTTTAGCGCAACAGTTTCATTAGCACAGGGATTTGAAGGTATTTTAGATTTCAGGAAATACTCTCCTTCCGATACAACACATTACAAATATTACATTAAAGAAGGTAATGTTAGAGTTGAAGAAATTAATAAAAAAGGAGAAATTGTAGGTATAATGTTAGTGTTGCCTAAAATTAACTCGGTTCGTGCTTTAAGTCCGGAACGTAAGATGTATATGGAAGTTCCTAATAACAATGCGCCTGCTTTTAAAGGTACTCCCGAGATACAGAAAACTAAATTAACAAAAGAAATTGCGGGTGTTAAATGTACACAATGGCGTATTAAGAGTGCAGACGATAAAACAGAAATTACATATTGGATTGCTAAGGGCGGATATGATTTCTTTATACCCTTAATTAAAACATTAAATCGTAAAGACAAGCTATCCTATTACTTCTTAAATATTCCCGAAAATGAAGGTGTATTTCCATTTGAAGCGGAAGAACGTTCTTTAACCCGCGATTTAAGAAGCATGCTTAAAGTAGACAACATTACCAAACAAAAGCTGGATAATAAGATTTTTACGATTCCTGCCGATTATAAAAAATACGAGAAATAATAAATTTCTCATTATAAGGCCACCTTCGGGTGGCTTTTTTTTTTAAGCTTAAAGCTCATTATCTTTGCACAATGTTAAAAATTGGCTCGTTAGAATTACCCGAATTTCCATTGTTATTAGCACCCATGGAAGATGTAAGCGATCCTCCGTTTAGAGCAGTATGTAAAGCCAATGGTGCTGATTTAATGTATACCGAATTTGTATCGAGTGAAGGTTTAATACGGGATGCTTTTAAAAGCAAACAGAAGCTTGATATTTTTGAAAGCGAACGACCTATTGGCATCCAGTTATTTGGAAGCGAAATAGAATCCATGAAAGAAGCCGCAATAATAGCAGCGGCTGCGAAACCCGATTTAATCGATATTAATTACGGCTGTCCGGTTAAGCAAGTAGCCTGCAAAGGCGCCGGTGCTGCGCTATTAAGGGATATTCCTAAGATGGTGGAGATGACTAAATCCATTGTAGATTGTACAACACTTCCCGTTACCGTAAAAACGCGTTTAGGGTGGGACGATTCAACTAAAAACATTGTAGAAGTTGCCGAACGATTACAGGATATCGGCATAAAAGCACTTACCATTCACGGAAGAACGCGAGTACAAATGTATAAGGGAGATGCCGATTGGCGTTTAATTGCAGCCGTTAAAAACAATCCCCGCATTCAAATTCCCATTTTTGGTAATGGAGATGTAGATTCGCCGGAAAAGGCCAAATTAATGAAGGAAACTTATGGAGTTGATGGGATAATGATTGGGAGAGCCAGTATTGGTTATCCCTGGATTTTTAACGAAATAAAACAGTATCTCCGTTTTGGAACTCATTTGCCAAAACCAAGTATACACAACCGCGTAGAAGTATGTAAACAGCATATTGAAGCATCGGTAAAATGGAAAGGTGAAAAATTAGGAATATTGGAAATGCGACCCCATTATTCGAACTATTTTAAGGGATTAGATCACTTTAAGGAGTTTAGAATGCGCCTGGTGCTAAGCAATAATTTACAAGACATATTATCTACTTTACAAGAAGTAGAACACCATTATACTGAATTAATTTTTTCGGAGTAACTTAAGAAGAATGATCGGCAACAATTACCCATTTTCCCTCCATTTTCCTCCACAACAACGTAAAATACCCATTTAAATTACCCATTTCTCGTTTTAAAAACCACTTACCCGTAACAAAAGCAAGATCCTCATTTAACGGCTCTATTGAAAGAATATCAAAAGTTAAAGTACCCATTAAATCTCGTGTAGGATAAGAACGTTTATAATTTTCCAAGGTAGTTTTCCAACCCCGTTGAATACCGTTTTTTCCAATAAATTTAAGACTATCACTGTGCCAGTAAGGAATCATAAAATCATCGATACTTCCATTGTTCCAGGCCTTTTCCTGTGCGATCATAAGATCGCTAATGGTTTGTTTAGCATTATTTGTTTGAGCTTTTAGAAAACAATAAGAACAGATAATAGATGTTAGTAATGCGAAAAATTTCATAAATAATTTAATTAACCCACTAAATATACTGTTTATAGTCAATTATTTATATATTTATAGAATCTAAAAAAATGTGATGAATACAAAAAAATTACTTCTTAAAAGCGCAATTTTATTGCCATTGAGTTTGTTGTTTGCATGTGGAAGTGGTGAGAAAAAAAGTGAAAATGACTCTTCTCTAAGCGACACTACGTCCGAAGAAAGTTTGACTGAGGATTCTAAATCGTTTAATTACATTCTTCCCTCACCTTTGCAAATTGCCTCAATTTTTCATAGAGCTAAACTAAAATTCGACGACAAACTTTTAAATAAAGCAGAGAGTGTAAATAAATATAATACTGAAATTAAGCTCACCTTAAATATGGGTGTTTATGCCACTGATTTAGCGTATTGTTTATTAAACTCTCAAAATCAATTATCTCTTTCCTACTTAAAAACCACTCGCGATTTAGCCGATAAAATTGGAATGGGTTCGGTATATAACACCGAAGCATTGGTAGAGCGGTTTCAAAAAAACATTGATAATGTAGATACGTTGTCTGATATTATCTCAACTATTCAAACTGAAAGTGAAGCCTTTTTAGAAGAAAATGAAAGACGATTTACAGCTTTGTGTATTTTCTCAGGGGCCTGGATTGAAGCAATTTATATGGCCTCTAAAACAATTGAAACTAAATTTAACGATAAGATAGCCACAGAAATTTCAGAACAACATGTTTCCTTAAGAAATCTTATTAAACTTTTAGAGGAGCACTCAGAATCTAAGCAACCTGAATTTAACGAGGTTTTAACTAAGTTAAAGGAGATAAATACCATGTTTGAAAATACTGCTGGATATAAAGCTCAGCCACTTGAAGAAGGTGAAGAAATGCCACTTAGTTTTCAACTAACTCCGCAAGAAACTAATGCTATAGGAGCCAAAGTAACAGAATTACGCAATTTAGTGGTTAATTAATTAAAACAATTATAATGAGATTTAAATTATTCCTAATCATTTTTATAATCGCTTTTTCATCAATTGCAAATGCGCAATGTAAGTCGGGCAAAATTATGGTTAAAGCCAGTAAAGCTGAAATGAAACCTTACAACATGGATGCTTATGTAGATAATGAACTAATTTACGGTAAGCAACCTAAAACCATTGAAACTCCTTTTACAGCTTATTCCGGAGAAAGTTATAAATTAATTTTTGCCAGTGATAATGTTCCTCAGGGTATTTCAATAGGAATATACGACAAGAACAAAAGAGCTAAAACACGTAAAGAACTTTATAAATACGATTTTAAAGTTGGTGATACAAGAGCCCCTGTTTTTGAAATTAAAAAGCCCGGGAATTATTACATACAATTTGATGTACCTCCTTCGGATGATGAAAAAGTATTAAAGAAGGGGTGTATGTATACAATGATTGGCTTTAAAGAAAATGAATAGAAAAAATTACAACAAATAAAATCTTATTTTATAATTTTTGCGTTTAAAACAAAGGCGGCCCATGGGCCGCCTTTTTGTTTTAGACTGGTTCATATATGGTAATATTCAGTCCATACTTTATAAATATTCAGTCTATAATTTGAACCTGAAAAACACTAATTTCGGTTACGTTTCGTTTTACTCCCAACTTATCCGTATACTCTCGGTAATTAATTTTGCCCTCTACGGAAACTTTGCTGCCCTTTTTTACTTTTTGCTCAATCTGCTCAACGGCTTTTCCAAAAGCTATTATATTGTGCCAATTGGTAATGTTAACCCACTCACCCGATTTAGATTTGTATCCATCGTTTGTGGCTAAAGAAAAACTGGCCTTTTTAATACCGTTATCAAATGTCCTTACTTCTGGGTTTTGTCCTATAAATCCACTTAATTCTACTTTGTTTCTGATTTCTGCTTTCATTTTTGATTGTTTTTATTTGTTTCTAGATTTTATATTTTATTTTTTTTAAAATTGAGGCTACCTCCTAATTATTTTTTAGGGACAATTTATCCAACTTTTTTAGGGCGATTACACTAATTTCTCTAATACTTTTTTCCTCACCGTTTTTATTTACATA